>CAZKJP010000013.1:0-38799 GCA_964553075.1 uncultured Sangeribacter sp.
GAGTTTGAAGAATGGACCCTTGCGCAGGTAGATCCTCAGCTGATATATAAATTATATGGATGGAACCGAATTGCAGGGGTGGCAATTGATGGCAACGATATCTACATCAAAGGAATTACAGAATACTGCGAAGACTCTATACTGAAAGGGACTATTGAAAATGGTATAGCGACCTTCCCCGGCATACAAGCAACCGGTTATAGCGAAAGCATCAATGTAATCGTTTACAGTGTCTCCGCGCAAGCCACTATCACTGAGTCAGGCGTAACCCTCGGAGATGATATTCCATTAACAATGGTGTTGGATCTGGAGAACAAGACTTTGAAGTCTAAAGACACTATGATGCTATGCATTGTAAATCCCGAAATCAGGGCATATCTGAACATGTGGCTTGAACCAAAGTGTATCGCTAACACACCGGAGCACCTTAACGCAGATCCTATCGCTCCGAAATATCAGTTAGGGATGGACATGACCAGTACGAATAATGGTTATTTCATGAACTATTACATTCCGAACATCAACGTAAACGGGTGTGTGTTGGATAAAAGCAAGATGTATTATAATATTTACATCAACGGGGAAATCTTGACCTTGTCTAAGGATAAATACTTCAATATTCCGGAGGATATGACGGATATCCCAGGGGATTACACCGACAATGGACTTTTCATATCACAGGTATTAGCTTACGGCAAGGATGTATACGGTCTTTGGTTAATGTTTGAGAATTATGAATTATATACTATGGGGGTTCAGAGTTTTTATGAAGGTTCAGATGGTACGATCTACAGTTCCCCTTTGAATATGGAGAATCCCGGCTTCTATGAACCAGAAGGTACCCCGTCTATTCAGAACGGCATATCGTTAACTGAGACCTATTATAATTTAGAGGGTATGAAGATTACCAATCCTTCCTCAGGAATCTTTATCCGTATTTCAACCCTTTCAGACGGCACCCAGAAAGTAGAGAAAGTGAAACTCTAAAAGAGAGTTCTATCAATATAATAATAACACCCAATATGCTTCATACTGAGATATCAGCATATTGGGTGTTAACATAGCTAATAGACTTTATGTCTCATTTAAATCCTTCTTTCCACAAAGGAGAGGTAGATTAATGGGCGACCCTGAGTTCGTTCCGGATGGAGCGTAAAACAAAATCATTGATAGTTGTTCCTATTGCTGCCGCCTTCTCCGCAACATCCTCATGAAGATCAGATGGCATACGGAGGATCATTCGGCCACTATAGGGCTTGGCCGGCTCTACGCTTCTCTCTTTACAACTGTCTAGATAGGCGTCTACAGCTTCTTCGAAGTCTTTCTTTATTTCTTCTATAGATTGACCCTCATAGGAAATCAAAGTACCTTTCAATCCCAGCACCTTACCAAAAAGGCAATCATCTTCCGGGCTATACTCCACCGATCCCGAGTATCCCTTATATTTTAATTTTCCCATTACTTCAAAACAATTTTAATTGTTTAAGAATTTCAATCAGCTGCTTGACTTGATAATGTTTTAATTCTCCATTTGGATGAGGTTTATGCAATAAAATTGAGTCATTGCCCCTCACAAACTCCACTCTTGAGCCCGAAGTTTTCCCTTTATTACGCTCTTCAAAACCGAATCTTATCAGAAGAGTTCTCGCCTCCTCATAGTGATAATCCTTCGGCTTACTTAGAAGTCTCGCGATGGCTTTCTCATCTTTTCCCATTCCTTATATACTTTACCATACAAAGATACTAAATATAGTATCAGCCTCCAAATAATATCCGAAATTAGAACAAAATTACAGATACATATTGAAAAAAATAGAGAGTTAGCGATAAATCGGGGGATTTTGCGTTATACTTTCATGTTGAGCAATGGAAAACTCGGATTCTGGGGTCTGACGGCCTTGGTATTCGGTATGATGGTGGGAATCGGTATCTATAACCTGCCTCAAAATATGTCTGCTGAAGCTTCCCCGTTGGGGGTCGCATTGGCTTGGATCATCACCGGGGCCGGGATCGTCCCTCTTGTTCTCGCTTTCAAATATCTAAGCGAGAAATATCCTCAATATAACGCCGGTATCTATCAGTATGCTCAGGCCGGGTTCGGCAATTATGCCGGCTTCAATATCGCCTGGGGATACTGGCTATGCAGCGCCTTTTCTAACGTCGCCTTCGGCGTTATGCTCAATGATTCGTTGGGCGCTTTCTTCCCGGTCCTTCTCAAACATAGCTGGCCAACTGTCATATTCTGTACCTGTCTGATTTGGTCTATGTTCTGGGTAGTCTCGCGCGGCATACAGACCGCAAAAACCGTCAATAATCTCCTGGCCCTTCTTAAGATAGTGATGATACTGCTGATTATAGCTGTATTCATTATTTTCTTTAAATCAGGTCTTTTCCTTGAGGATTTCAACGCACCGATGCCTGCCTCGGAGACCCTTTGGAGCCAGATCCGCAACTCAATGATGATCACATTGTTTTGCTTCTTCGGAGTAGAGGGCGCGGTGATGATGTCAGCGCGTGCGAAACGCCCTTCGGATGTAGGAAAGGCTGGCATCTCCGGCTTCCTGATCTCCCTGCTGCTCTACATGGCAGTCTCTCTGCTTTGCTTTGGACTTATGAGTCGTGCAGAATTGGCCGATTTGCCTAACCCCTCTATTGCCTATATCCTCAGGAAATGTTGCGGAGATTGGGCTTATTGGGCTGCTATCTGGGCTGTCATCATCTCCCTTTTAGGGGGCTGGGTAGCTTGGACATTAGTAATTTCACAGGTGCCTTACGAGGCTTCTTTAGTCGGCATTCTTCCAAAAGCCTTCAGTCGTTTGAACCGCCATAATATGCCGGCTTTCGGTCTTTTGGCCTCCAGTATTGTAATGGAACTCTTCTTGCTGATGGTTGTTATGGCCGATGATGCCTATCTGGCAGCCCTCGAGATTACAGGACTGATGATTATACCATGCTATTTCTTCACCGGTCTTTTCTTGCTTAAAAAAGGAAAGGGAATCGGAATAAAGACTATCGCGGTCATCACCAGTCTCTTCTGCCTTTGGATGGCATACGCAGGTGGTCTGTTAGAATTGATTATGACCTCCGGCTTTTACCTTATAGGTATATTCTTCTTTATTAGGGTCCGGAGGGAGCAGCACCCGGAGGAGCCTGTTTTTACCAAAGGTGAGAGATGGTGGATCGCAATTTTAGCCGCGGCTGCCATTTATTCCGCTGTCATTTGGTGTGTATAAACCAGTCGTTTATATTTATTTCAAATTTAAGATTTGGCATTGTTGGCAAGTTTCACTAATTTTGCGTAATTATGGCCCAGACTCCTGTCATAGATGAGAAGAAGCTGATTAAGCAGCTGCAGGATCCGAAACATGCCGACAGCGCGTTTCGCAACCTCATGCGTGCGTTTGGTGAACCAGTCTATTGGCAGATCCGTAAATTAGTGGTCTCCCATGATGATGCTAACGATATCCTTCAAAATACGTTCCTAAAGGCCTGGACCAATATCCATAATTTCCGCGGAGATGCCAAGCTTTCCACATGGCTTTATAAGATAGCCATTAACGAGTCTATCAACTTCCTCAACCGCGAACGTAGCAAGCGGGATATCACCGATTCGGCTGACGATTCATTTTTGCTGAACAATTTGGAGGCTGATGAATGGTTCGATGGGGATGAACTCCAGAAAGAGTTACAGAAAGCCATAGCCAAGTTGCCGGAGAAACAACGTCTTGTCTTCAACATGCGATACTTTGACGAGATGAAATATGAGGAAATCTCAGATATCTTGGGTACTTCAGTCGGAGCCTTGAAAGCCTCATACCATCATGCCCTAAAGAAAATCGAGGAATCGATCCGCGCGATCGAAATGTAATCTTTCCCCCGGACTCCTAAAAGAATTAAGTTTAAGCTCCGATACCTAAACCCTTACAGGCTTCATGGTGTTACATAATTAAGTTCCACTAAAAAACTTGATTATGAAAAAGATTTACGCTTTGGCCGCTTTGGCTCTCCTGAGTGTTCCCTCAGCCGTTAAGGCTCAGTATTATAATATCGCCAACCAGGTAGCCAATGTTCTGCAAGCACCTCTGAATGGCTTAGCCAGATACAAGGGATTTGTAGATGCTTCATACGTTAAGGGGCTTGGCAATACGCGCGCTGATTTCCTTGAGTTCTCAACCTCGCAGGGTGTGCAATATAATTCCTGGTTCTACATGGGAGCCGGACTGGGTGTGTCAGTTGTCTTCTCCCATCCGGACGACAATCTCCCGAGTAGCTATTGGGAACAACCTGCTTTTCTGGAGCGCAGCTCGAGCAAGACTGGAGTAATGATACCACTATTTACCGATTTTCGCTTCACTCCTTGGGGGAATCAATTGGGTCTCTATGTTGACCTCCGTTTAGGATGCTCCTTCTTGGTAGGTAACGATTATTTGAGAATTAACCAAGGTTATCTTACTAATCAGGAATACTTCTATCTTAAACCATCTATTGGAGTGAAAATCCCGGTCAGTAAGGAACATCCGAAACAGGCATTCGACTTAGGCCTTTCTTACCAGCTGCTTGCATCTAACTATTGGAGTGGTTATTATTCAAACCGCGCTATCAGCAGCATGGGCTTGACCGCTTCCTTTGAGTGGTAGAGCAAAGTCCCCGATGGGGACTTTTTTCAGCTACCCTGAAAACGATAAAGCCTGCCGAAACGGCAGGCTTTATTGTTATAAAATCAATCGTATGTTTCAACATGCCAAAGGCATGTCCCTACAATCTTTTGGTTAATCTACGCCGCGGTTTTCTTTGTTGAAGATGTGGCGCAGGCGGGAGAAGATTCTCTGAGACGTCGAAGCGGTAGGAGTGATATTTGATGAACCCTGCAGGCTCTCGATAGCACTCTTTTCACCGTCACTCAGGTTCTCCGGCACATATACCATAACATTTACGAGCAAATCGCCCTTCACACTGTTATTGTTGAACTCCGGGAGACCCTTTCCACGTAGGCGCAATACCTTACCGGGTTGTGTACCGGCAGCGATCTTAACCTTCGCCTTACCGTCTACCATAGGTATTTCGGCCGAACCACCTAATGCAGCGGTTGGGAAATCGAGCATCAGATTGTAAATCAGATCCCGTCCGTCACGGATCAGTTCGGCATTCTTCTCTTCCTGAATTACAATCAGCAAATCACCGTTTACACCACCATGACGGGGTGCGTTACCTTGACCACGCATGGTCAAAGTCATACCATCTTCAACGCCAGCCGGAATATGGAACGATACAATCTCTTCCTTACGTTCTACGCCCGTACCTCCGCAATACTTACAGCTTTCAGTAATGACCTTACCTTCACCGTTACAATCCGGACATACGCTCTGACTCTGCATCGGGCCCATGAAGGTCTGCTGTACGGTATTGATATAACCGGTACCATGACAGCGTTCGCAGGTCTTGAACGCGGTGCCATCCTTGGCTCCGGTACCGTTACAATGAGAACAAGCTACCATGCGAGGGATCTTCAGCTTCTTGTCGACGCCGTTCATAATATCCTTCAGGGTTACCTTCACGGTGATACGTAGGTCGGTACCTTTGTTGACGTGCTTACGCGGCTGACGTTGACGACCACCGCCACCGAAGCTGCCGCTGAAGCCTCCACCCATATCTCCGAATATATCTCCGAAATGGGCGAATATGTCCTCCATAGACATTCCACCTCCGCCGAAGCCACTGAAGCCTCCACCGCCGGCTCCTCCGAAACCTTGCGGACCCATCGAATGACCGAACTGATCATACCGCTGACGCTTTTCGGAATCACTCAGTACATCGTATGCTTCAGCCGCCTCCTTGAATTTTTCCTCAGCCGCTTTCTGTTCCGCCTCCGACTTGTCACTATATTTGTCGGGGTGGTATTTAATCGCCATCTTACGATAGGCTTTCTTTATTTCGTCCGGAGTGGAATTCTTGGAAACTCCAAGCACTTCGTAATAATCTCTTTTCTCTGCCATGATCAATCAGTTTTTGAAATCGTGTTTTTTACCTTAAGCCAGGATCCTTATTGGGCTACTGCCACTTTGGCGTGACGGAGCACCTTATCATTGATCATATAACCTTTCTGAACTGTATCGATCACCTTACCCTTCTGGTCTTCAGATTGAGCAGGAACCTGAGCGATAGCTTCATGAAGTTCCGGATCAAAGGCCTCACCGGTAGATTTGATCTCCTTCACACCATTTGCCTCCAAATACTTCACAAATTTCTGATAGATCAGATTCATACCCTCGACAACACTCTCGGCACTCTCGCTATTCTTTGAAGCTTCGAGGCCTCTTTCAAAATCATCCAGAATCGGAAGAAGACCTTTCAGAACATTCTCGCCCGCATTCTTAATCAGTTCTGACTTCTCGCGCAAAGTACGCTTACGGAAATTGTCGAAGTCAGCCATCAGGAACATATATTCCTTCTTCTCTTTCTCCAGGCTTGCCTGAAGCTCTACAAGCTGGTTTTCTAAGGTGTTCACCTCCTGCTCAGCCTGGGTATCCTCAGCTTCACCGGCGTAATCACCATCGACAACCACCTCTTCAGCTTCCTGAGCCGGATTCTCATTGTTTTGCTGATCGGCGACAGCCTCATTCAATTCCTCGGCATTTCCGGATGCACTTGCCTGCGTTTCATCCTGATGCTTATTATACCTATAATAATAGCGTTTGTTTCTGCTCATGGTCATAAACTATATTGGAAGTCATACCGGAGCTAAATTTCTATTGACCGTTAGCCGAATGACTTCACTGGGTTTCAATAATATATTAACATTCAATAACAAAAACCGTGCCAACTTGCCCGGCTTCTATCTTACTAATTATCAAACAACCCAACTACGCCCAAGGTTTAATCTCCCGCTGCTTGGCGATAGCGAGCTTGGAGCCCGGCCCCATACTTCTCTATTATTATGAAACGGGGTCTTACAATTTACACAGGAAAGTCTGATAAGAGAAGGCCGACGATGCCTTCTTGGCTGACTCTCGATCCGGGAAGAGTCCGAACAATGTGCTGCCGCTGCCTGACATGGAAGCATATTCCGCACCTTCAGCATATAACTGCTGTTTAATTTGGCTAAGTTCAGGATGAAGAGGAAAGATTGTCGTCTCGAAATCATTCTTAACTTTATCTTTCCATTCCTTGACAGGAAGGGCTGACAATTGACGGAGATCAAATTCTGATGGCATGGGTTTGATTCCCTGAAAAGCCTCTTTTGTAGAGACGAATATCGTAGGACGGACTATCAGAGCCCAATATCTGTCCAGATTTAGGTTTATCTCTTCAAACTTCTCCCCTATTCCGGTTGCATAAACAGGCCGGTTCTCAATGAAGAATGGACAATCGGCTCCTAAACCTAATGCCAACTCCAATAAGATTTCTTTTGACAAGGGATGCCCTAATACCTCATTGAGGGCTGTCAAAGTAAAAGAGGCATCTGCGCTACCACCTCCCAATCCGGCTCCGGAGGGTAAGTGCTTATCCAAGGACAAGAGGACAGTTGGGGTTTCAATCCCTCGCTCTTCGCAAGCTTTACGGAAACTCCTCAAAGCTTTTACGACCAGGTTATCTTCAATCCGAGAATCAACTTTCTCGCCGGAGAGTTCAATTTTATCCACTTGCCCTTCTTTACGAACAGTGATTTCGAGTATATCACAGAACGGCTCAGGGTTCTCAGGCGTTCCGTTATATTTACCGACAGGATAGAAGATGGTCTCCAACTCATGGTACCCATCCTCACGGCGTCTTACGACGCTGAGCCCCAAATTCAATTTAGCATTTACAAACTTTATCATGGTTTTCTAATTTATTTTCGGTTTATTCCCCTCCTAACCCTAATCACTATCAGTTAAAAACACGTTTTAGAAGCCTGGGATACCATACACCTAAGATAAGCGCTCGCAGAAACAGGTATCCCAAGAAGGCCACCCAAAGCAAATCCGGGCTCAGTTGACGGTTCAATATTATAGAAACGATATAGAAAAAAGATGCTGCGGTCAAAGTAGCTATCAGCATCGGCCATGTCCGGGTTAGTCCCACAAAAAAACCATCATACACGAATGCTCCGACGGCAATTCCAGGCAATAGGAACATCACCCAACGTAGCATTGAAATCCTTCCTTCGACATTGGCGGAGTCGGTGAGCCACCCGGCAATAGTCATCCCTCCACCTCCATACAAAATGGTAAACAATACACCTACTACTATGGACCAACCAATGATGTGGCGCGACACTTCTCTTAATTCCGGCAGATTCCCACGTCCGGCGGCTTTACCGATCAAGGCTTCGGCAGCATGGGCGAATCCATCCATAAAGAAAGAGAAGAAGGTGAAGAATTGCAAGAGTACCGTATTGGCTGCCAATTGCAACTCACCCATTTGACCGGCAAAGTATGTCATGCCCATCGACACCGCCATTACGCAAGCAGATCGCAACAGCAAGTTTGAGTTGACCGAGAAAAAACCTGTAGAGCCATCACGCGAAAAGACATCCTTCCACTCAGAAAAAAGTGTAATCGTATTACCATCATTATCCTCGGGCTTAAATCTTATTTTCCAGAGTCTCAGACTCAGAAAAAGGGCAAGTAGGAAACCGACCCACTGTGCGGTAACTGTTCCCACAGCGAGACCCGGGAATCCCATACCAGCTCCAAAAACCATCCATAATGATAGCGGGATATTGACAGCGTTTGTAGTGATTGCCACAATCATCGGATAGAGCGTAGACTGCATACCGGTCATCCACCCGGACATAGCCATCACACCCAATTGGGCCGGGGCAGCCATTACACAAAGCTTATAATAGAGGGCAGCCTGATAAGCAACCTCTTCACCGGGGTTAAGCACAGAGGTCAGGAACCCGGCTAAAGGCGTCCGTAAAAGGAAAAGAACCATACCTACTAACAATCCCAAGAAGAGGGTACGACAGAAGAGACGGCTCAATGCCACCCTATCTTTTGAACCGAACGAGAGCGCGGCAATTCCGGCTGTACCCATCCTGAGAAAACCGAAAAGCCAAGCTGATAGATTCATCATGGTAGCTCCTACTCCCATCGCGGCAAGATAGAGGTCAGAGTTTAGATGTCCCGCGATAGCAGTATCACTCAAACCCAATAAGGGGACTGTAACATTTGAGATTATCGCAGGAACAGCTAATTTCAGTATCTTCCTATCTATCAGCTTCATACATTCTTTTCCTCCACTTCTTTATTCTGAAGTGCCTATTAGAGTTCTCAAATTTAAGAAATATTTTCAAAAGAGTGTAAGCCGGAATCACTGTTTGGAACTATTTTTTAGTTATCTTTGTAGCAATCCTCCAGAATTGTCACCTATAGGAGGGTTAAGACTGATATGACCGAATATCCAACTGCCTCTTACCGTAGCGACACGGGGTTATGGCATCTGACAGTAAAAGTCTCCGATCATGGACTGTCGGCGTTTCTGAATCTTAAGGATTCGGAAACCGAACCGCCACGCACCTTGGTCGCCGTCAATTGGCCAAAAGACCGCGATGGGCTAATGGCAAAAATCGAGAACACAGTATATGACCATCCTGAAGTGCTCGATGATTATTCCGCTACCATAATCGTGGAGTCCAACCGAACTCTGGCAGTTCCACCGGAGATTCTCAAAGAAGAGGGAGACGCTGAAAGGTTGTACACTATGGTCTATAAATCCCATCCGGAAGATGTGATCTCTGATGATACCGGTAAGGAGGCGATTCTATTTACCCTGATTCCGGGTATGATCTCATTCTTACGCCGTACTTTCCCGGGGGCCCGGGTGAGATCTCACCTCAGCCTATTAATCGAGAAGGTACGAAAGGAATATACCGGCTTAAGGATTTACCTTAATCTCCGTCAGGGAGAGGCTGATATTATAGCGATGAACGGCGAGTCCCTGCTCAGCGCTTCAGTGCAACCCTGGCGCGAATGGACCGATATAGCTTACCGGGTAATGAATCTCATAGATGTCTACGGTCTTCCGGCTAATGAGTGTGACATTTTGATTGAAGGAGCAGAGCCCGGATCCTTTGATTCATTAAATCAATTCCTGGTTTCCAAAGGGGGGTGTGCGTCTGTAAGACGGGGGAATTTAAATGATTGAATGATATGAGAATAATACGAGGTAAATATGGACACAGGAGGTTTGATGTTCCCCGCAACATCACCGCTCGCCCTACCACGGATTTCGCGAAAGAGAACCTTTTCAACGTCCTTGAGAATATCACCGATATAGAAGAAGCGAGCGTACTGGATCTGTTCGCAGGAACAGGTGCAATTAGTCTTGAATTCCTAAGTCGGGGAGCCTCAGATGTTACAGCAGTCGAGATGGCCGCGACTCAGGTTAACTTCATACGCAAGACCAAGGAGATATTAGGAGACGAGGCCCTGACCATAATAAGAGGTGATGTATTTAAGTTCATCTCAACTTGCACAAAAAAATTCGATATTATTTTTGCTGATCCGCCCTATGACCATAAGGATTTTGAGAAGGTGCCCCGCCTGATCTTGGATTCCAAGATGGTCAAAGACGGGACCTTAGTTATAGTCGAACATTCAAAAGACCGTGATTTCACCGAGTATCCGGAGTTTTCACAACAGAGGGTTTACGGAAGCGTGAATTTCTCAATCTTCAAGGTAATAAAATCTAATACTAATTCAATAGAGGAAGGTCTTATATAGGTGTACATTCTATAGACCCTGCTCTGACAAGAATATAAAAAATATGATCAAATTAGACTCTATAGAAGAGGCGATTGAAGATTTCCGTAACGGAAAATTCATAATAGTGGTCGATGACGAAGACCGCGAGAACGAGGGCGACCTCATTATGGCTGCTGAAAAGGTAACACCTGAGGCGGTTAATTTCATGTTGAAGAACGCGCGTGGAGTACTTTGTGTTCCGATGCCGATCGAACGTTGCAAGGCCTTAGGCCTTGACCGTCAGGTAACAGACAATACCTCAGTGTTAGGCACTCCCTTCACAGTTACGGTAGATAAGTTGGAGGGTTGTTCCACCGGCGTTTCGATCGAGGATCGAGCCGCCACTATCAAGGCCCTCGCTGACCCGGCTTCCCGTCCTGACACCTTCGGTCGCCCCGGTCATATCAACCCGCTGTATGCCCAGGACAGAGGGGTTCTGCAGCGTAGCGGACATACCGAGGCGGGAGTGGATTTCGCTCGCTTGGCCGGTTTGGAACCAGTAGCGACCCTCATGGAAATTATGAGTGATGACGGTTCGATGGCTCGGCTGCCGGAACTTCGTCAAAGAGCAGACGAATGGGGATTGAAGTTGGTTAGTATCAAGGATTTGATCGCCTATCGGCTTCAGCATGATTCTTTGGTAGAACGCGGTGAGGAGGTAAATCTGCCGACAGCTTACGGCCATTTCCGGCTCATACCTTTCCGTCAGAAAGATAACGGCTTGGAACACATAGCCCTTATCAAGGGGGATGTAACAACTCCGGAGCCTGTGTTGACTCGTGTTCACTCGTCTTGTGCCACGGGTGATATTTTCGGCTCGATGCGCTGTGAGTGTGGTGAGCAACTTCATAAAGCTATGGAGATGATCGAGAAGGAAGGACGCGGAGCAGTAATCTATCTAAATCAGGAGGGTCGTGGCATCGGCTTGATGGACAAGATACGTGCATACAAACTCCAGGAGGAGGGGATGGATACGGTTGAGGCTAATCTTCATTTGGGGCATAAGGCGGATGAACGCGATTATGGCGTCGGAGCAAACATTCTCCAGTCTCTCGGAATACGCAAGATGAGACTGATGACCAACAATCCGGTAAAACGTATTGGACTTGAAGGGTATGGACTGGAGATCGTAGAAAACGTTCCTCTGGAAATCGAGCCCAACCAGTACAACCGGTTCTATATGCACACCAAGAAAAGCCGTATGGGACATAATCTCCATAAGGTCGATTAATCCCTTTTCTTATAACACCTCATCCTTAATATCATGAAAAGAAACACACCAGCCTTTATGGCGGTCAGCCTTTTAGCGCTTGTATCACTACCATACGCCCAGGCCAAGAAGGTCTTGGGACATGATGATTTTGATAACTGGAAGCTCGTATCCAACCATTCCCTTTCCAGGGATGGTTCCTGGGGTGCCTATAGTGTGAACCCTCAGGAAGGGGACGGAGTATTGACTTTCTACCAGTCAAAGACCGGAAAGAAAATAGAGATACCGAGAGGTTACAAACCGGGGTTCACTGCCGATGGACGCTGGGGTATCGCACTGATAAAACCCTTCTTCTCGGATACCCGTAAGGCAAAGATCGACAAGAAAAAGGATTTCGATTTGCCCCAGGATTCCTTGGTAATAGTGAATCTCACAAATGGCAAGATCGAAAAGATCGGATCCGTCATTTCATATCAGCTCGGTAAGGAGGGTGGAGACTGGTTAGCTTACCAAAGTTGCGATACTACCCTTATTTCCGAAAAAGGATTGAAGGACAAGAAAGCCGGGCGCCCTCTGATAGTGCGCAATCTACCTTCGGGAAAGCTGACTACCCTCAACTGGGCTAAAGATTATACTTTCTCCCGCTTGGGAGACAAGTTGGCGGTAGGTATGAAACATCACGAAAGTGATTCTACCGCCTACGATGGGATGGGTTACTTCAACCTACCTGACACTGCTTTCCATCTTATAGATAAGGACAAGAAGCATTATGGAGTACCTGTCTTTGACAACGATGGCCGAAAACTGGCATTTACCGTTTCTAACGACAGCAATGATACCGGAACCCGCGTCTATGATCTGATCTTGTCGGACCTTACAGTCGAGGATGCTCTTCCGGAGACGTTCGCAATTTGCGAATATCCCGAAGGTAGGGTTAATCTTATGCGTCCCCATGCTACTGATTCTGTAAAGCAGAAGGAGCTGATGGATAAGTGGTATGAAGCTAATGCCCAACAGGAGAAATTGGCCTTGAAACCTAACCAATACTCAGTTCCTGAATTCTCTCACGATGGACGTCGCATCATTATCGGCGTAGCGCGAAGCGTAGCTCCGGACGATACTACCATCGTTGATTTCGAGCAACCGGCTTTGGATATTTGGAGATGGGACGCACCCATGACTCCTCCTCAGGAAAATAACCGGGTCGACAAGCTTCGCAAGCATACCTTCCCGGCTGTATTGGATATAGCTTCAGGCAATTGGAAAGTGCTTACATCTAATCCGCTCGTAAAGGTTGAGACACCGGATCGTTGGGATGGGACATGGGCTCTTCTGCGCGACCCATCTGAGGATGTGGTCTCCCAGCAATGGGATTACTACGCTCCGGAGATGCTTTCTATAGTAAATACCTCGACAGGCGAGAAACGTGAGATAGGCAAGGTTCCGGGAGATATGGCCGAGCTAAGTGCCGGAGATAAGTATGTGCTCTGGTTCCAAGACAGGGATTATTATATTTATGATATAGCCACGGGAGAGACCCGTAATATTTCATCTAATATAGATGTACCCTTATGGGATGAGGATGATGACCATCCTATGATTCCCATACCATACGGCATCGCCGGATGGGCTAAGGATGATGATGCTCTGATGGTCTATGATAAATATGATATCTGGGTGATTGATCCTAAGGGACAGAAGGCTCCCTATACCCTTACCAAGGATGATGGCCGCAAGTACAACCGCCGTTACCGCTATCTAAAGACCGATCCGGACCATCGCTATTTTGAACCCAAGGAACAGATGCTCCTTCAGATTTTCGACTACGCATCGAAGGAAAATGGCCTGGCCACCGCTACATATGGAATTGCTGCTAAACCGGTTATCAACACTCTCGACCAGTATAGTTTCACTCAGGTCCGCAAAGCGTTAAATAATCCGACAGTAAGTTTCATTAAGGCTAATTTCTCTGTCTTACCGGATGTATATGTAGCAACCTCTTCTGATTTCTCTAAGGCACGCAAGCTCAGTGATGCTAACCCTCAGGTTAAGGATTACAATTGGGGTACTGCCGAGTTGGTGAAATGGTATGCCTACGATGGTACTCCCTCAGAAGGTGTACTCTATAAGCCTGAGGATTTCGATCCGTCGAAGAAATATCCCATGCTTTGCGTTTTCTATGAGACCGGATCTGAGGATCTCTACACCCATTATGTAATGCAACCTTCTTGGAGCTGGGTGAATTACCCGTTCTATGTAAGTCGTGGATATGTGGTATTCGTTCCGGATATCCATTATACAGCCGCTGTCCCTGGCGAATGTGCTTACAATTTCGTTTGCTCGGGTGCGGAGGAGCTTTGCAAGCGATATGACTGGATCGACAAGGACCGTATCGGTATCGATGGTCAGAGTTGGGGTGGTTATCAGACAGCTTATCTGGTGACCCGCACCAATATGTTTGCTTGCGCCGGAAGCGGTGCACCGGTCGCCAACATGACTTCTGCATTCGGTGGTATACGCTGGGAATCGGGCGACAGCCGTCAGGGTCAGTATGAGATGGGTCAGAGCCGCATAGGGCGCAACCTGTGGGATGCTACGGAATATTATATTGCCAACTCACCGGTGTTCCACGCCAACCGCGTTGAGACTCCCCTGTTGATCATGCATAATGATGCCGATGGTGCCGTGCCTTGGTATCAGGGTATAGAAATGTTCATGGCTCTCCGCAGGTTAGGCAAGCCTGTATGGATGCTTCAATACAACGGTGAGGCCCATAACCTCAAGGAACGCAAGAACCGCAAGGACATAACAATCCGTCTTCAGCAGTTCTTTGACCACTACTTGAAAGGAGACCCGATGCCTGAATGGATGAAAAACGGCATCCCGGCCACTCGCAAAGGCCAAGAATTAGGTTATTAATATGGCACAGGATTATCATTACCGCGGGGATGTAGCGGTCTTTGACTTGGATGATACTTTGGCACCGGAAAGGGAGTACTGTAAATCCTCTTTCCGGTTCATAGCCAAGTTTCTTAAAGAGCGTCTTCCGGATCTTAAGGATTCGGAAAACGTAATCGAAATAATGACGGAAGCTCTGGAAAACCGGCTTCCCCATTATGATGCTCTCGAAGATTGGCTCTCATCCCGCAATATTAATCCGAAAGAGGTGATGCCGGAATTGGTAGAGGCAGCCCGCTCCCATACTCCTGACACCTTATATAATATGTATCCGGGTACCAAGGAAGTCTTGGATGAGTTGAGGAGACGCGGTACTCCCATGGGATTGATAACCGATGGAAGGGCCGTTACTCAGCGCAGCAAGATAAAGGCTCTTGGATTGGAGGAATTCTTCCCTCCGGAAGCTATTTTCATATCCGGTGAACAGGGAGTGGACAAACACTCCCCGAATAGTTTTGAAGCCATGGTAAGGCTTTATCCGGAAGCCCATCGCTTCTGGTACTTTGGAGACAACCCTGAAAAGGATTTCAAATGGCCGAATCTTTTGGGCTGGAACAGTGTCTGTATGCTAGACACTGATAACACTCACATCTTCCCTCAGCCAGATTCTGAACCTCCATATAAAGCCCAGCGGTCAATAAAATCAATCCGGGAAGTACCCGCGCTTCTTTCATAAAGTCATCAAGCTCTACCCCCTAATCTTTTCACCCTTCCTTGAGTCTCAACCTTCAGAGAGTCCCAAGGAAGGGTGATTTTTGGATTTTCGATATTTTTTTGCCACTTTTCCGCATTTTTATTTGGTCGGCATATGGCAAAATGCTACCTTTGCAGAAGAGACCTTATAACCTTCCTTTCGCCCAACTGACATTATGAAAGATAATAATATCTCAAAGCCGAAACTGCTAATCATTTATACGGGAGGAACTATCGGTATGATAGAAAATCCTGATTCCCGGGCCCTTGAGCCTTTTGACTTCGACCATTTAATAGATAATGTGCCGAAGCTTAAGATGCTGGACTTTGAGATAGACAACTTCCAATTTCCCGAACCCATCGACTCATCAATGATGAATCCCTCACATTGGAGAGAGATTGCCAAGGTCATTGAGGACCGTTACGATGCTTACGATGGTTTTGTGGTACTTCACGGTACGGATACGATGGCTTTCACAGCCTCAGCACTCAGTTTTATGCTCGAGAATCTGGATAAGCCTGTTATCATCACCGGTTCGCAACTCCCAATAGGCGAGGTTCGCACTGACGGTGAGGAAAACCTTATCACCGCCCTCCAGATCGCAGCTGCCAAGGATTCTCACGGACGTCCCAAGGTTCGGGAGGTCGCTATCCTTTTCCAGAATTACCTATTGCGCGGCAACCGGAGCACCAAATACTCGGCCGACAATTTCGATGCGTTCCGCTCACCTAACTATCCTCCGTTGGCCACTATCGGATTAGGTATCACCTTTAACTGTGACGCTCTCCGCCATCGTCCCGAGCCTAAAGGTCCTCTGAAAGTCCGTTATGATATGGATACCAACATAGTGGTATTAGGGCTTTTCCCCGGTATTTCAGAGATGGTAGTCAAGCATATCCTTGACTTACCTAATATAAGAGGTATAGTATTGCGCACATACGGAGCCGGCAATGGCCCGAGCTGCCCTTGGTTCTTGGAGGCTATCCGAAAGACGGTAGAACGCGGCGTGATAATTGTAAATGTAACGCAGTGTAGCAACGGTACCGTACTCCCCTCACGTTATGAGACAGGACAGAAGTTGGCATCAAGTGGCATAGTAGCCGGATGCGACATGACTACAGAAGCTGCGTTGGCCAAGATGATGTATCTCCTGGGCAAAGACCTCCACCCCTCTCAGGTTAAGGAGCAGATGGGCAAGAGTCTATGTGGAGAACTCACTATCGAAGATGACAACCTCGACCTCAACATGCCCCGCGTCAACTGACATGCACTCGAGAATTTCATTGAGCCATACCGAATAAAGTCAAAAATTAACCCGGGATCATGTGGTCCCGGGTTAATTTTATATGTGTATTCCAAAGATTACTTTGAGAAGCGGGGATCGTTGGCGAGGAGCCATTGGGCAATTTGGACAGCATTGAGGGCTGCCCCTTTCTTGATCTGGTCTCCAACTACCCAGAAGCTTAAGCCACAGTCATCTGCGATGTCGCGACGCAAGCGACCCACATAAACCGGATCTTCATTCGCTTTATCCAACGGCATCGGGTAGATCTTTTCCTGAGGATTATCCTCAACTACCAATCCGGGAGCCTTCTCAAATGCCTCACGGACCTCTTCGATAGTAAGGGGCTTCTCCGTCTCAACCCAGATTGCCTCACTATGGGCGCGCATTACCGGAACCCTCACACATGTCGCAGATACACGAATATCAGGAGAATGCATGATCTTACGTGTCTCGTAAAACATCTTCATCTCCTCCTTAGTATAATCATTGTCCATGAAGACATCTACATGAGGAATCAGGTTGTATGCCAACTGATATGCGAATTTCTCAACAACCGGTTCTTTACCAGCTGACAAATCCTCATATTGCTTCTTCAATTCCTCCATGGCGGCCTGACCTGCCCCGGACGCAGCCTGATATGTAGCTACGCGCACCCTGCGAATCTTAGACAGATCATCGATAGGCTTAAGGGCTACTACCATTTGGATGGTGGTGCAATTCGGGTTGCCGATGATATTGCGTGGACGGTCCAAGGCATCCGCGGCATTTACCTCCGGAACAACCAACGGAACATCCTCATCCATACGGAAAGCTGATGAGTTATCTATCATCAATGTACCGTGGCGCGTAATAGTCTCCGCAAATTCTTTAGAAGTGCCCGCTCCGGCGGATGTAAAGGCGATATCTACTCCGGAGAAATCTGAATCATGTGTCAGTTCTTCGATCGTATAATTCTGACCTTTGAACTCTATAGTGCTACCTGCAGAGCGCTTGGAGCCAAAAAGACGCAGATTGTCGATAGGGAAATCCTGCTCAGCCAAGACGCGCAGAAACTCATGACCTACCGCCCCACTTGCTCCGACAATTGCTATGTTCATTTACTTTACCTTTCTCGTTTAACCTATGAAGTCAACAAACTATCATAGGTATTGAAAATTCTTACTGCTTACCGGATGTTGCTACCCCACGGTTGATTTTCTTAACCAACCCCTGAAGCACATTACCCGGACCAAGTTCGATAAACTCATCAGCACCATCAGCTATCATAGCTTCCACATCCTGAGTCCACTTTACAGGAGCCGTGAGCTGCTTGATCAGGTTCTCCTTAATTTCAGCAGGATCAGTATGAGGCTTAGCATCAACATTCTGGTAAACCGGACATACCGGTGTATTGAAGGTTGCCTCAGTAATTGCCTCTGCCAACTCCTCCTGAGCAGGCATCATCAGCGGGCTATGGAATGCTCCACCGACTTTCAGCTTAAGTGCGCGCTTCGCACCAGCTTCCAACAATTTCTCACAAGCCTTATCGATTCCTTCTACTGTACCGGAGATCACAACCTGTCCCGGGCAGTTATAGTTAGCCGGTGCAACTACATCGTCAATCTCAGCACAGATTTCCTCAACCTTCTCATTGGGAAGACCAAGTACCGCGGCCATAGTGGAAGGCTGAAGCTCACACGCCTTCTGCATGGCATGGGCTCGCTTGGAAACCAATTTAAGCCCCTCCTCAAAACTCAAGGCTCCGGCAGCCACCAGGGCTGAGAACTCACCTAAGCTATGACCGGCTACCATATCGGGTTTAAATTCATCCCCTAAAGATTTAGCCAAGATAACACTGTGAAGGAAGATTGCCGGCTGGGTAACCTTAGTCTGACGGAGATCCTCTTCAGTACCGTCGAACATCAGGTCGGTTATGCGGAAGCCAAGTACTTCATTGGCCTTCTCAAACATCTCCTTCGCTTCAGGATTATTATCATAAAGGTCTTTACCCATTCCTACGAACTGGGCTCCCTGACCCGGGAATACATAAGCTTTCATCTTGAAATAGTTAATCATTTACCCCAGCGTCTCTTAAATATTAGGAGTCGGGGTCTTAGTTCCTAATTTAAAAATCAAGAGAGGGCCACGCTCTCGTGGCGCGACTCTCTCTCAGATAATTTCGTTGTAACCCTTTGCAAATTACTTGCGGGCTATTTTTTTGTAACCGTAAACAGCCTCCTTGCCGAGCTCTTCCTCGATACGGAGCAGCTGGTTATATTTAGCCATACGGTCAGAGCGGGAAGCGGAACCGGTCTTGATCTGTCCAGCGTTAGTAGCAACGGCGATATCAGCGATAGTAGCATCCTCAGTCTCACCTGAACGGTGGGAAATAACAGCTGTGTAGCCGTTGCGCTGTGCCATCTCAACGGCACGCAGAGTCTCGGTCAGAGAACCGATCTGGTTAACTTTAACCAAGATTGAGTTAGCGCAACCTTCAGCGATACCGCGCTCCAGATACTTAACGTTAGTAACGAACAGGTCATCACCAACGAGCTGGCAACGATTACCGATAAGGTCGGTCAGAATCTTCCAACCTGCCCAGTCGTTTTCAGCCATACCATCCTCGATTGAGTCGATAGGATATTTGTTGATGAGTTCCTCAAGGAACTTAGCCTGCTCTTCGCTGGTACGCTTCGGAGCATCAGGACCCTGCTTCCAGGTGTAGTCATAAAGACCATCCTTATAGAACTCTGAGCTTGCGCAGTCCAGACCGATAGTTACATCCTTTCCGGGTTCGTAACCGGCGAGCTTGATAGCCTCAACAATAACATTGAGAGCATCCTCAGTACCATCCAGGTTAGGAGCGAAACCACCCTCATCACCTACTGCGGTAGAGAGACCACGTGCTTTCAGCACCTTCTTCAGGTTGTGGAACACCTCAGTACCCATACGGATACCTTCCTTGAAGCAGCATGCGCCTACCGGACGGATCATGAACTCCTGGAAACAGATCGGTGCATCTGAGTGAGCACCACCGTTGATGATGTTCATCATCGGAACCGGGAGCACGTAGCTGTTGGTACCACCGATATATTTGTAAAGAGGGAGATCAAGATATGCAGCGGCTGCCTTAGCAGCTGCCAAAGATACGCCGAGGATGGCGTTTGCACCCAGATTTGACTTGGTCTCGGTGCCGTCGAGGGCGATCATTGCCTCGTCGATACCGATCTGGTCGAGTACGTTATGACCTTTAAGAAGTTCTGCGATCGGGCCGTTTACATTGGCTACTGCTTTCAGCACACCCTTGCCCATGTAGCGCTTGGGATCGTTGTCGCGAAGCTCGAGAGCTTCGTTGACACCTGTGGAGGCACCGGACGGCACTGCTGCGCGGCCCATGATACCACTTTCAAGAATTACATCGACTTCTACTGTAGGGTTGCCGCGAGAATCCAGTACTTCACGGCCAATGATCTTTTCAATCTTCATTGTCTTTTTTACTATAAATGGTTATAGAATAATATTTTACCTCTTTGATTCGGGACTTTTCCCTGATTCGGCCAAGCATTCAGCTTCGCCGTCTGCTTAAATCTTTCTGCAAATATAACACTTTTTCCGCTATTCTTTCCCGACAATAAAGGTTATTTAACGACTTTCCTGACGGTTCCATCAGTGTACATGACAACGTAAACCCCCTTAGCAAGGTCAGTCTGCGCAATGCTACGGCCGGTCATGTCGTAGATGGAAGCAATAGTTTTTCCTGCAACTTCCAAAGAAGCGACTCCGGAGGGATCGTATGTTACCGGAATACGAACCTCGACACCCGGTGCTTTGATAACGATATCACCTTCAATCACAACAGCTGCATCATTAGCAACCGCAGACAGAACGCACTGATTGTACCGTCCGGTTGCACTGGCGGTTACTCCTGCCGGTGCTTCAATAGTAAGTTCTGAGCCTTCATAGAAACTATCCATAGCGACTTCAGTTATTTCACTACCGGAAAGAACCACCTCATCAACGGAAGTAGAAAGCCAGGGATACTCTGCATTCAACCCTATTGCAAAAGCTGAATAGGGATCTACATACTCTCCGTTTTCTTTATATACCATTGGCTTCATAGAATAATAGGCTGGACGGCCAGTGGTCGCGCTTACGTCGATATGGTTCAGTATATAACCCCAGCAGATGTAGTTGGGATCCGGGTCTTTGGATTGCATGGGAGCGAAATAAGGCACTTCGTCACTATTGAAGCCTTCGAACATAATGAAGTATGCCGGATGCTCTTCTGTGGATTGTATTACAGCAGGAGTCTCGAAATCGAAGGGCAGACAGAGGTAACCTTTGGAATCACTGTATTCCCTCAAAATCTCAGAGCCGGAGATAGTTGCTTGAGCGATTACGGCAAAGCTTTCATAATCATTGCTCATGTCGGCATCTAAGCCATATATAGTAGCTTTCAATTCTGCGGCATCGTTTATTTGCCCGTAGCCATAAACAGTAACACCGTTAACTACAAGAGGAGCTTCGGCGGAGGGCATGAAAAGATTGGCAATACCTATCAGTTTAGAGTAATCATTACCTTCCGGCTCGGCACCATTCATAGTGTAATTGAGCCAATACTGGTCAGTGTTCGGGCTATGTCCGAATACTGGAATGGAAATATCCCCTATCTCATCATCGGTAACTGTCGTTATAGAGACTCCCGAGTTAATATAGTTGAAGGGTATGAGACAAGCCTCGAAATCAGAACCGTCGTTCAGAGTCCTGACCGGAGCTCCACCGGTTTGGAAATAAGCGTATGGATCCTGATATTCTCCGGGGGTAGCATGTTCAGCGGTTGCCTTCAGTACCGGCGCGTAGAACAAATTATCCGGTTCCACCTCCCCCTCGTTATAACGGGGATAATAGGTAACAGTCAGAAAGTCGGGATCATCGGAAGTGGTATAACCACCGGTATCGGGATCGCCATAGGTCCAGGTAAACTCGGCCTCTTCGTCGCTCATATTGGTCCAGGTGAGAGCCGCATTGATAGGATATTGAGCGATAGCGGCAGTCAGGCCGGAGAGGTTCCACTCGCGGGTAAAGCCCCAGTAGAGGGTCTCAAAGGGGGCCATATAGCTGATTCCTGTCAACTCCGGATACCCTATTCCAATTGCATCTATGAACATTGTGTTTCCATCGGTGCCCACATACCGGAAAGCCACGCGCAGGGTATTTCCAGCATAACCGGCAAGGCTGACCTGATGTTTCTCCAAGGCATTGGGAGTTGCCATTGCAAGATCCATTGCAGTGTACTCCATGTACTCTTCAGCGTAATCACGGATCTTGACCCATTCTTCATCTTCGACTTGTACCAAGATCTCAAGATTGGCTGCCACTTCGCGGTCTCCGACCCAATCCCATTCATCCCAATCAAAATTCTCCAGATTGTAAAGGAAGAAAGGATCGAGATAAATCCAATAACTGAGATCCATCCCCTCCGGTACACTTACAAAGGGAGAAATAAGCCATTCGTCCTGCTGACCGTCGGAATAATTGATCCCATAATAATACTCTCCTTCCGAAGGTCCGGGCAGAAATGGATTGGCATCAGCAGGAGTCCAACTCTCATCGCGATCCACCTCGCCGTTCATTTCGACGGTCCAGCCTTCCGGGGTCCAGGTGTAATCCTCGCCGTCCCAGTTTTCAAAACTCTCATACAGCACATATCCATCTGGAGCCGTAACTTTCGCAGGGCCGGCCTTACGGATTCCCTTCTTGCTCGGTCCTACAGAAATTTTCCCGGCATGTTGCCGTTCTACCATCGAGAGTTTCTTCAGCCCGTTTTCGGTGGAGATTTTTACTCCGGGTGCGAGTACCAACGGTGCGGCCGCCATCATACTTCCTGCTGAAAGCAAGGAAACAGCGGTGGTTAAAAGTAATTGTCTTACCATAAGCTATCTAATTTTTTCTTTTGTAAATTGAAATACAAATTTAATACTTTTCATGTAATTACGAGCCATTATTATGAAAAATATAGCATAGAAGTTCGTTATTTTGACTAACTTTGTAAATTAAACTACGTAAAAGATGACTGCTGCTGAACTTGCCCAACTTACCATCTCGGAATTAGGATTCACTCCTTTGGAGTCCCAAAGTTTCGCCATCCATCTTCTCTCAGCATTCGCCGTTGGAAGACTCCCTAATGATGTGTTCCTGCTAAACGGTTATGCCGGAACCGGTAAGACTTCAGTTGTCGGGGCCTTGGTACGGGCACTGGCCAAGGCCAAGATTCCTACAATAATATTGGCTCCTACAGGTCGAGCAGCCAAGGTGGCAGGTCTTATGGCAGGTATGCCGGCCTCTACTATTCATCGTCGCATTTATCATCCAGTTGGTAATGGCCCATCACTAAAGATTGAATTATCTCCCAACAGAGCCAAGAATGCTATTTTTATAGTTGATGAAGCTTCTCTGATTACCGACTCGCGCGATGATAGATCATTGCTCAATCATCTTGTCAGGCATGTTTATGGGTTAGGGGAAGGGTGCGGAATGATTCTTGTCGGAGACAGGGCGCAGCTCCCCCCGGTAGGCCAGGAGGATTCACCCGCTATGAATGAGAACCGTCTTAAGGAGTTAGGGTTGAAGCCCTACGAAGCGGTACTCGATATTCCGGTGCGCCAGGCGCAGGAAAGCGGTATTCTCCATAATGCCACCATCATCAGACATGCGATTACTTCCAATGTCAAAAAAGAGCAGAAACCATCGACCGACATTTTCAGCTCTCCGATTTTTAAGCAGATGGGGAAAATGCCCGTATTACCCCAGGTAGCCGCGGAGCCCGAGCCTATACTTATACCATCGCTTGAACTCTCCGGATTTGAAGATATAAAAGCCATCTCATCCGCAGATCTTGCGGATGAACTTTCGACTTCCTGGTCTTCAGTTGGTGAAGAGGAGACTCTGATCATAACCCGCTCCAATTCCAGGGCCAACCGGTATAACATGCATATCCGCAACTTGGTAATGTACGCTGAAGAGCCTTTACAACGCGGAGACCGGTTGGTGATCAGTAAGAACGATTACTACTGGAAACAGCGAAATGAGCAAAGGGGTTTCATTTCCAATGGTGAGACCGCTATAGTCAACTGGGTCGGGAAAACGGAAAAGATGTACGGTAGGTATTTCGTGGAAACCGAATTATTCTTCCCGGGTGATAACTCCACAATTGGAGCAAAGTTGATGTTGAGATCGCTTATGACCGAAGGACCCTCTATCCCAAACTCGGAAATGCAGCGGTTTTATCAGGTGGTATGTGATGCCCAGGAAGGCATGACCCATGAAAAAATAATGGCAGCCGCAATAGATCCATATTACAATGCCCTTCAGGCTAAGTATGCCTATTGCGTGACTTGTCATAAAGCGCAAGGTGGACAGTGGAAACATGTCTATATCGATATGGGAGCGATAGCCCCGGATGCAATGGACCTTTCATTCCTTAGATGGCTATATACTGCCATGACCCGCGCTACAGAAAAGCTTTTCCTAATTAATCCTACCCTAAAGTTCAAATAAGATTTTCGTTATCATATCGGATATCGCGCCATAAGTTGACGTATTTCCTTTTCAGTACCACGGAAGGGTCCGGACTCCTGAAGCTTGAGCGAGCACATTGCGGCCGCATAATGGCCGGCTTCTGAGGGGTTGCACCCTCGCGCCCTTTTCAACAAATACCCGGCCATATAAGTATCTCCACAACCTGTCGCATCTACCATCTCTTTTACCGGATAGGCAGCTATATCATAGAACTGCCCATCAGTATATATTACGGATCCCTTATCTCCTAATGTTATTACAACCTCCTTTACTCCCCATTCGGCCAACATCCGAGCAGCTTGATATGGATCCTCGCTTCCGGTCAGAGACAACATCTCATGTTCGTTAGCTTTAAGGATATCAATATAAGGAAGCAGTTCCAATTTCTCCTCCCAATCCGTAGGGTGTACACTCTCTCCGTCTACTCGCCTTAGGAAACCCTGGACATCTACCGATACCTTACCTTTCTTAGATAATTCCTTGATTACTTCCGGAGGGAAATCATCTGCCAATAGTGTACCGAGATGATAAAACGATGCATCTATGTCCTTAATATTTTCAACAGAGAATGGATCAGCCTTAGCCAACACCCTCTGCTTACGGTCATTCATATTCTCACCGTATATATTTTCGAAGAAAACACTATTTTTGCTCGGTATTATTATGGTCTCAACCCCGAGCTCAGCTATATCTTGGGCTGCTTTTCTTTCCTTGTCAGCCAACGAAGCAACGAGCAGGAACCCGCTATGGTCAATCCGTGCTAAAGCTCGTGCAAAATAAAAAGCAGTCCCACCCGGCATATAGACTTCCTTAGCCGGGGTTACAACCTTATCTAAAGTGATATGCCCTAAACAGCAGATATCATATTTCTTGTTTTCCATCATTTCTTTAGGAGTCTAACGTAAGGTTATCGACTGGTCAAACCTCCTTTATACCCTATAATGGTATAACAAAAAACTACGCCGTATGCGATAGCCGGTATAAAAAAAGCCGGGCTCATGTCTCCTTCATGAACCAACAATCCCATAAGCCACGCACCTACCGCTCCTCCTAACGGGGTCATCATCAAGTATGCAGAGGCCGTTTTGGCTTTATCTCCAACTTTCGAGATTGTCATTGCGAAAATTGTCGGAAACATTATGGCTTCGAACAGATAGCACATGAAGAGGCCGCACCTACCTACTGATCCTGAAACTAAGGCTGTCAATAATGCACCGATTACAGTCATGGCGCCACAAAACATCAATACCTTCACCGCCGGGATTCGTCTCATGACCATACTTCCGATGACCCGTGACAACATGAAGACTCCTAATGCTCCAAAAGAGAGCACTTTGGTGGCGGCTATCTTATCCAACCATCCGTCGGCCGTAACGTAATTGATAAATATGGAATTAATCCCTATTTCTGCTATCTCGTAAAAAAACAAGGCGGTAATACCCCACACAAAAGAGCGGGTTCTCCATAACTCCTTACTGAGCTGAAGAAAATTTCTATCCGTTTGGCATTTTCCGGATTCAGTCTTTTCTGTACCATCTTTTGATCCACTGATCTCAGGTAATCTGACGCGGGTAAAAAGGAAGGCCATCGCCGCTACCAATAATCCCATGATTGTATAAGGGACCGCAACCGAGGCATGCTTATCTGAAAAGAGGAATCCTCCTACAATTACCGGACCGAGCATACATCCCAATCCATTGAACGCCTGAGAAAGATTAAGTCGGCTGGCCACGGTCTCGGGACTTCCCAATTCGGCTGCGTAGGGATTCGCTGCTGTCTCTAAAGTAGCCAATCCGCATCCTATCACAAATAAGGCTCCTAAGAAAAGCCCGAAGGATTCGGCGATACCACCCGGGATGAACATAAAGCATCCAATGGCGAATAAGGATAAGCCAAAAACCAATCCGCGTCGGTATCCCCAGCGGGTTATCATCATACCGGCCGGAATGGCCATCAGTGCGTAAGCCACGTATGTACTGGCTTGCACCAACATTGACCGTGAAATCGAGACATGCATCGATTCCTGGAAGTGTTTATTAAGCACATCCAGAACCGATCGGGAGAAACCCCAGAGGAAAAACAATGAGGTTATCAATATGAAAGGCAGGAGGAATTTGGAATCCACGAGCTTTCCGTGACCTTGCCCGTGATTTGTCTCTTTTTGCCCTTTGATTGTTTCCATGTATGATAGCTGTTTACTTCAGTCCCCATCTCAACCTCAAAACGTATAAAAGCGTTAAAATAATATGAACACTTCCACAATTATTAGTAATTCAGCAGACAATCACGGCGATTCAGCAAAATCTCAATCTCCGCGAGATATGGAACCTTCTACAGCTAAGGTAAAGGACGGACGACTGAAGGGAAACCTGTCTATGTTTATCGCAAAGACCTTCTCTGGTATCAACGAAAATGCCCTTAAGTTCCTTCTTCCCCATTACATGAACGCATATAGTGGAGTGGTACTCCGCTTAGGGTTCGGCTCAATCTTTTTCTGGATATTGGGATGGATAAAAAAGGATAAGAAGGAAATCATAAGATGGCGGGACCGCTGGCTCTTGTTGCTCACCGGGGTAGTGTTTGTATTCGGCTTCATGTACACCCTGCTGATAGGGTTGACTTATACCACTCCTATATCTTCATCCATTTTCATCTGTCTACAAGGGACGGTTGTCTATATCATAACCGTGATTATAGGAACCGACAGACTATCCTGGGGCCGGGTTTTTGGCATTATCCTGGGAGTAGCCGGCGCTCTGGTCTGCATCCTAACCCAAAAACAGAGCGATGTCGCTTCCAATCCTCTGTTAGGTAATCTTTGCTGTTTAGCCTCTACCCTACTTTATGCCGGCTATTTAGTTATTGAAAAAATATTCCTCAAACGGCTCAGTAACGCTACAGTCAGCAAATATACTTTCAGTGGAGGTGCCATTGCCGGGATCGCATTCATATTGATTACAGGAAAATGGTTCGCTCCGGTCGTAGGCATGAGTGTCATTTCTCTGCCATTCTTAGTATTGGCTTTCATCCTTCTGTTCCCTACTTCCTTAAGTTACCTTCTCACAGATATAGGTCTTAAGTTACTGCCGGCAACCGTTGTAGCTCTCTACTCCAACTGGATTCTGATAGTGGCGGCAATAGCAAGCTATATTTTAGGTCAAGATCATTTTTCATGGCTACAATTGACCTCGATGTTGCTGATAATAGCGGGAGTATGGTTCGTAGAAAGTGCGGAAAGATCTGACCATAGTAAACCACGGCTACATTCGCTGAAGAAGGCCAATTGAGGACCCTCTCAACGGAAAGTTGAGATAGCATAGAAATTTAGTCAGCTTAATTTAACGGTTTTGAGATAAAAAAATATTATTTTTGTATCCGTTCACGCTTTGAGAGCAAAGAGTGAGCGGATACACTTATAGATTATAATAACTAACGTAACATACTATGAAAGAAACAGACGAAGCTCTAACGCCGACGGGCCTACCGGAAAACGCGTTCCGGGAGTTGGGTGCCGATGAGCAGTATGTGCCCGTGATGCATCCGGCCCACGACCAGAAGGAAGTGACCCCCTACTCTGTGTCAATGGGCCTTATAATGGCAATTGTATTCAGCGCGGCAGCCGCGTACTTAGGCTTGAAAGTTGGCCAGGTCTTTGAGGCCGCTATCCCTATCGCCATTATCGCCGTAGGTCTCTCCAATGCCTTAGGAAAGAAAAACTCCTTAGGCCAGAATGTGATAATCCAGTCTATCGGAGCTTGCTCCGGTGTGATCGTGGCCGGTGCGATTTTTACCCTACCCGCTCTCTTTATCCTTCAGGCAAAATATCCTGATATAACAGTTCAATTCTATCAGATATTCCTGTCTTCACTCCTCGGTGGTATCTTAGGTATCCTTTTCTTTATACCATTCCGCAAGTATTTCGTAAAGGATATGCACGGCAAGTATCCTTTCCCGGAGGCCACAGCTACAACTCAGGTGCTTGTTTCGGGTCAGGGTTCAGAAGCTGCTACCGGAGGCCAGGCCAAGACTCTGCTTATCGCATCCTTGATCGGCGGTGTCTACGATTATATAGTCGCTACTTTCGGATGGTGGGCAGAGACAGTCACTTCAGTTGCTTCCCAAGCCGGTACTGTTTTGGCAGAGAAGACAAAATTAGTACTCAGTTGCAATACAGGTGCGGCTCTTCTTGGACTTGGTTACATTGTAGGTCTGAAGTATGCTTTCGTAATTTTTGCCGGTTCAATATTCGTATGGTGGATCATTATACCGTTACTCGGAACCTATGGCTCACCTGAATTCCAAACTATGGCGCCGGATGCAATCTTCAGCAGCTACGCTCGCATGATCGGTATCGGAGGTATCGCGATGGCCGGTGTAATCGGTATTATCAAGTCTTGGCCTATCATTCAGCAGGCAGTTGGGCTTGCCGGTCGCGAACTTAAGGGGAAAGCTTCTAATGTCAAGGAAGTAAGATGGCAGATGGATATTTCTATGAAACACATCGTCTTCTTCATCTTCATCGCTCTGGTAGCTGTATTGCTCTTCTTCTGGTTCGGTGTTATCAATACTCTTTGGCAGGCTCTGGTTGCCTGGCTCGTAGTGGTGATTATCGCATTCCTCTTCACTACTGTCGCTGCTAATGCTATCGCAATCGTTGGGTCCAATCCTGTATCAGGCATGACTCTGATGACCCTGATCATCGCGTCAGCAATTTTCGTTGCTATCGGTCTTAAGGGTACAAGCGGTATCGTGGCATCAATGGTAATCGGAGGTGTAGTCTGCACTGCCCTTTCAATGGCCGGTGGATTCGTTACAGACCTCAAAATCGGATATTGGCTCGGGTCAACTCCTAAGAAGCAGGAAAGCTGGAAATTCCTTGGTACTTTGGTTTCTGCCGCAACTGTCGGAGGTGTGATCATGGTATTGAATCAAGTTTATGGTTTCTCCGGTCCAAATGCCCTCGTAGCTCCTCAGGCCAATGCTATGGCAAAAGTTATCGAGCCTCTTATGATGGGTGGTGATACTCCTTGGATCCTTTATATGGTAGGTGCGATTTTGGCCTGCATACTTAATTGGCTTGGTGTTCCTGCATTGGCTTTCTGTCTGGGAATGTTCATTCCGCTTAGCCTCAACACCCCGATGTTGGTAGGTGGCGCTATCGCTTATTTCGTAAGCAATTCTTCTAAGGATCAGAAAGTGAATGATGCACGTCGTGACCGCGGCACCCTCATTTCTTCAGGTCTTATCGCCGGCGGTGCTCTGTTTGGAGTGTTCGCGGCTGTAACTCGCTTCGCCGGTTTTGAATATCAGAATCCGCTCGGTCTGGAAACCACACAGATCTTAGGCTGCGTTGCTTATCTGCTCTTGATCGGGTACCTTATTTGGGATTCGAAGCGCGCAAAGATCTAATTAATTTATAATCTCAATTGAAATCACACGGGGGTGGTCTCGACCATCCCCGTCTTTATAAATCCTTACTATAGTAAAAAGCTCTTCTGCAAGATGAAAATTTTCATGACCGGAGCAACCGGCACCATGGGTACAGCAGCTTTACGCGAACTTGCCTCCCGTCCTAACCATCCGACTTATATACTTCTTGCTCGTGATTCCAAAAAGAATCGCAAGAAACTCAAGCCTTATCTTAGCCGGGATGGATTCGAGGTCATTTGGGGAGATCTCATGGATAAAGATTCTATTCGTAAAGGGATAGCTCAGGCTGACATTTGCCTCCACGTCGGAGGGATGGTCTCACCGGCGGCTGATTACTTTCCGGATGAGACCATGCGGGTTAATGTAGGGGCCATGAAGAATATCATCGACGCTGTAAAGGAACTTCCGGATCCGGGAAAATGTGCTGTTGTCTATATCGGCTCCGTATCCCAATATGGACCTCATAATTATCCGGACCACTGGGTAGATGCGGACACCCCTCAGACACCGGCTCTTTTCGATACTTATGCCCGATCCAAAGTGGAGGCCGAAAAACTGTTACGGGAATCGGGACTTCCCCGTTGGGCTTCCTTAAGGTTAGGTTCCATCCTATCGGCTGATCTCCTTAAGAAAGGTACAGATCCTATTACTTTTCATGTGCCTTTGAAGGGGGTATTGGAGTGGACCACCGATGGAGACTGTGGCCGGTTACTTGCTAATTTCTCCAGTGTCGAGATTCCGGATGAGTTTTGGGGAAGATGCTATAATATTGGATCCGGGGAATCTTACCGTCTATCATATTATGATTTCGAATGTAGGCTGCTTAAGGCAATTGGCTGTCCTCCACCTGAAAAGATTTTCGAGACTAAATGGTTCGCTTCCGATAATTTTCATGGAGCCTTCTTCCGGGATTCGGATAAATTGGAAAATTATTTGCATTTCCGAGGCCCGGATACTGCTGATGAGCATTTCCGGAAAATGGCTGAAACCCTCCCCTGGTATTTCAAATTGACCCCGCTGGCACCGGCATGGCTTATAAAGAAGTTCATGGCTCCGTATACCTGCAAATGGCCATTCGGAACTATGTCATGGATTAGGGAGAGCGACCCTTCTTTACCTGATTCACCAAAGAAAAAGGAGGCTCAAGAAAGGCTAAAAGCCTTTTTCGGATCCAGAGAGGATTGGGAGAAGATACCGGACTGGAATGATTATCCTATTCCAAAGATTTAGACCCCGTCTCGTATAATTAAAACTATGAAAGGTAGATTCGCCCCATCGCCGACAGGACGCATGCATTTAGGCAATATTTTTACAGCCTTGGTATCCTGGCTTTCAGTTAGAAAACAAGGAGGTAAATGGGTCTTGCGCCATGAAGATCTTGACCGTCAACGCTCGCGCCCTGAATATGCCGGACTCATTGAAGAGGATTTGCACTGGTTGGGATTGGATTGGGACGAAGGAGGTTTAGCTAATCCGGAATATCAGCAGAGCAACCGGGATGATATATATCGAGATACCTTGAAAAAGCTTTGCGATCTTGGGATGGTATATCCTTGCTATTGCAAGCGTGCGGAAATCATGGCCACCCAGGCTCCCCATCAATCTGACGGCCGAATTGTATATTCTGGCAAATGCAGACCAAAATTCCTACCCGATCCTGAGTTCACTTTCGAAAGACTCACCTCCGATAAACCTTATAGATGGAGATCTTTGCGTCTTGCTGTACCTGATCGAGATATTTCATATCGGGATTTAGTTTGCGGAGACCAGTCTTATAATCTTGCTCGCGATTGCGGAGACTTTGTAGTTATGAGAGCTGATGGTGCTTGGGCTTATCAATTGGCAGTTGTGGCAGATGATGCTCAGATGGGAATAACGGAAGTGGTACGTGGCAATGACCTCCTTCTCTCGACATCCCAGCAATTGTATCTTTATGAACTATTAGGAATGAAGTCTCCACGTTTCGCCCACACTCCTTTGCTTGTGAATAAAAATGGGCAACGTCTCTCTAAACGAGATCAATCCCTAAGCATGGAAATCTTACGGCAAACTTATACTCCGGAGGAATTAATTGGAAAGCTTGCATATATTACAGGGCTTTCCCCGGATCCTCTACCTCGTAAAGCCAGAGATCTGATTCATGGCTTCTCCTTTGATTTACTCACCGAAAAGAACATAATCATTCCCGACAATCAATTTTAACCCTATTAAACTCTTATCATAATATGAAAATCGTTACCAATGAAGATATACAGAGTCTAAATATTAAACCTGAACAGTGCGTTGAGTGGGTTCGCGAGGCGCTTTTGATAAAAGACCAATGTCAACTTCCTCCTAAGGTCTCTCTACATCCGCAAGGGAATGATTTCATCAATACGATGCCCTGCATTTTACCACCAGATTATCATACTTACGGATGTAAGATTGTCAGCCGTATCAATGGCCAGCATCCTGCTTTGAACAGTACTCTCATGGTGATGGATACGCATACAGGGAAGATGACGGCAGCAATGGATGCGGATTGGATTACCGCGAGTCGCACCGGCGCTGTAGCCGCCCTTGCCATTCAAACTTTCAAAAGTTCCGGGGCTAATATCTACTCTTTCATCGGATTAGGAGCAATGGGCTACGCTACCTTGGAATGTCTGTTGGCTCTGCTTAAGGGTCAGGATATTATTATCCGCCTTAAGCGGTATAAGGATCATGCGGAGAAATGTATTGAGCATTTCCGTGAATATTCTAACGTCATGTGGGAAATAGCCGAGACTGCTGAAGATTTAGTGATGGACGCGGATGTTGTAGTTTCTTGCATCACGGAGGCGAAGGACCTTTTGGTTAAGGATACCGATCTATTCAAGCCTGGATGTTTGGTAGTTCCTGTCCATACCCGTGGTTTTCAGAATTGTGATCTTGTCTTCGACAAAGTCTTTGCCGATGACCGCGGACACGTAAAGGATTTCCGTTATTTCAACCACTTCAAACAATTCGGGGAGTTTTCAGACGTACTTCAAGGCAAGATAACAGGACGCGATACCGACCAACAACGCATCCTCTCCTACAACATCGGCTTAGGCCTCCACGACATATTCTTCGGCCACCAAATCCTCTCCCTGCTTACACATAAAAAAGTATGAATACACACTTTTGGTATAAGTTTTCACTCTTTCTGATGGTTCTATCCATAATCCCTACAACAGGATGGGCACAACTGAATAACTCTTCTGAAGTATCAGAAAACGACATTGTATCAGATTTTGACCCGGTGCCAGATTATGAAGAGGTACCAGTCGATAAATCTTTTCATAATAGATTATTAGAAAATTTTCATCAAAAAGGGTTCTCTATTAATAGCTCTTTGACTTACTATGCATATCCTATCGACTCGAATCAGAATCTAAAGATACAAAATTCATGGATTATCCCATTTAATTTCTCCTTACCGGAACAGCCAATCACAAGCAGTCAGGCTATGCTTGCAAACTGGAATGGAGGGACCATTATAGCCAATGGGGAAATACGACGGCTACCCGGGCTGATGCAAATTGAGAACGCCTCGGTCGGAATATACCAGACGGCAGGTAATTTTTCATTTTATGCGGGAGCTTTAGCAAATAAATACGGATATTTCCGCGGTCTGCATACTCAATATGGGATTGAAGGAAGCATTTCCTATCAAATATCCCCAAGACTATCCTTCTTGGCTTTTGGGACTTACTTCATCGGAAATGCTCCGACTGTCGGTAACGGTCTTCCGATGTCTCCGGCAATGGCTGGCTACTATGCACAATCCAAATTTGGTGGAACTTTCGATTACCAGATCAATGACCACTGGGGAGTGGAAGCGGGAATGCAGACAGTACAGCAAGTCGGATTACGAAAATACGAAGTAGAACCAATAGTTACGCCCTACTACAAAGTAGGAAAGGTAAAGATAGGCCTTCCAGTAGGCCAAATCCTATACGAATTACTCCGAAAATAATCCGACTTTCAATCTTATAATCCTTCCTGCCAAAATCCACACGGTAATTTATGCTTCTCCCTTTCCGCCTCTTCCTTCAATAAAAGAAATAGTTGAGAAATTAGCACTTAGGAAAACGAATTTTTAAGCGTATCTTTTGGGACAAGCGCGGAATAGTATTATATTTGTAGTCAAGAATTCCAGTTTTTAGTTTCTTCTATATGGATAGTACTGATAAAGCCAATGAAAGGACTGTTGAAGAGATCCGCAAGTCATTGCCAAGGTTCATGAACCTACGTACTGACTTCGCCTTCAAGAAACTATTTGGAGAGGAAGAGAACAAACATGTGCTGATCCTTTTCCTCAACACTCTCTTTGAGCCTGAAATCAAGATTACTGATTTATCTTTCAAAAAACAGGAGGTCCTCCCCTTTTATGAGAAGGGACGACGCGTAGTTTACGATGTATATGCCACTACTGAAAATGGACATAAGATTGTGGTCGAAATGCAGCAGTCTCCGCAAGTCTATTTCGTTAACCGGGCCCTAATCTACACTGGGATGGCAATGGTGCATCAAGCCAAGAAAGGGAAGTGGAATTATAAGACAAACCCTGTCTATGGGGTGTTTCTTACTAGTTTTAGCCTATCGGGAATCAAGCCTAAGTTAGTAAGGAGAGCCGGGGTTGTTGACTTGGAGAGCCATGAGAAGTTGACGGATGCTGAAAGATGGTTTTTCATAAACCTCAGTCAGATGAAAAGAAGAAACCTGCATGAATGTCAGAATAAACTGGAACGAATCATATATTGTATTAAGAACATGAACAAATTTACCGAGATACCGAGAGATTACGAAGAACTGTCCCCTCTTTTTGAAGCTGCCGAGACTGCATCCCTGGCCGCAGAAGATGTGGTACCCTATAGCGAATCAGAACAGCGATTGTACGATGAAGAGATGGCACGCCTTGAATATGGGGAGACCATGGCACGCGAAGCCGAGAAGAAAGGTCGTAAGGAAGGCCGAAAGGAAGGAATATTAGAAGGTATTAAGAAGATAGCTAAAAGGATGAAGGATAACGGTGATTCAATCGAATATATCCAATCCCTATCAGGCTTATCCCCCGATATTATAGCCAGCCTATAAAATCAATATTGCTCTGAGACCCCGTCTCATAAAATTTAAGAGGTACTGGGGTCTTAAACCTTCCTACTGCTCGATCCCATCCAAAGCCTCGACATCAAGGCTATCCGGCAAAGCAAGTTCATCTTCGCCTTCCTGTGCATACTTCGCAAAAGCTTCTGCCCACCCTTCCCCTATACTCTTAATTTTAGTCTTTTTATCTTCCATAATTAATTTTTGCCGAGGATGGCGTGGAGGATGTTGGTGGAGGCGGTTTGACCTCCGGGGGGTGTGAGGTAGGTGGAGATGAAGTCCTCGCGCTGCCCATTGAGAGGATCGACTTCATTAATAATGTTCTGGATAAAGGTTTCGATATCGGATTGGTTGTAGCCGGGGTAATGAAGATGAAGGGCTCCCTTCTGGAACTCGTTCAGGCCTTTCTCCACCTGTTCTTTATCTCGAATCAGATACATGGCCGGCTTCCCGGAATAAATATATTCAACAGTGAAGGATCCGCAATCATGGATCATGGCATCTGAATGTCGAAACAATCCGGCATAACGCCCCGTCTCGATCTGAGAATTTGACATATCAGCCCATTTTGCATAGTACTCATCCGCTTTCTCCTTACCCCAATACTTATCCAACTTCGGCTTCAACAAAGGATGGGGCTTAAAGGCCCATTGTACCTTATCACTGTATTTCGAAGCCATTGCCAACATATAAAAGGCATACTCTGTGAATGTGGCTAACTGCAGCCAGTTCTCAGGGTCTATCGAATGGTGAGGAGCCCATATAATCCGTTTTTTGTTCCCATCCGTAGGTCGCCACGGATCAGAGGTATCTTCAGCTCCCACCCCAGCTAAATCATCTTGAATTGGAAGGCCGGTAACAACAAGGTTCTTTCCGCCGTTTTCCATCAAGGCGGCTGAGGCCTCGGCTGTCAGCTGATTCTCATGGTATATTTGCCAAGCCGAGTTCAACATCGGGGTGTTACGGCTCCAGTCCTCATCTACTCCGTGGAAACCGTAATTCACATAACATATCAAGGAGTCTCGATTCTTACTCCAAGCCAGATTAGGACTTACCGCCCCCTCATAGGGCTTCTGATAGAAAATCACATCAGGTCTAAACTCCGTCTGCAGGTCGATATTCTCATAGCCCTCCTTTATCAGCTTGTATTCATACCCTTTAGAAGTTAGATACCGGACAATATTGTCGGTATCATCTACCTCCCATGTCGGACAAACAAACAATATAGGCTGAAACCTCGGATGATCAAGCATCTCTCGGTACAAGGCCTCGGATTTCCACATGCTCAGGGTGTTAAGCACAAACAAAACCCTTATCTGCTCCTTACGTCTGATCCTACGGACTTTCCAAGGCAAAAGTATCTCCGGAAGTCTTTCCTGCTTCCATTTCCTGAATTTGCGTATCAATTTCCTTCTCATCTCCCTTTACCTGTTTCCTCAAAAAAATCTTTCAGTGAGGCAATCAATTTATCATTATCCTTTGTATCTCTGACAGCTAAACGAATATACTGGCTTCCCTCCGGAAAACCTTTCTTATGGCTGCAATCCTTTATCAGTATATTATCTTTAGATAATAGATATAAGGTCAATTCATAAGAAGTATAAGGAGAAAGAACCTCACATAACAGATAATTAGCCTGGGAAGGAATGACCCGCAGGAAAGATATCTCGCGTAATTCCCTTTCAAACCTTTCCCTCTCTTTCTTGAACAGAGTGCATGCACGGCGGTAATCGGCTTCATGTTTTCCGAATATCTGCATATAGAACTCAGCAAATGAGTTGATATTCCAGATGGAAACATCCTTTCGAATGCGTCTTATCAAGTCAATGTTGCCAGAGGCCAATACACCTAACCGTAATCCCGGAACACCATAACTTTTGGATATGGATTTCATAACACACATCCCCGGATATGCTTTCAATATTTCATTATGTAATAATGTATTAGAAACTATATCACCTTCTGCGAAATCCACAAATGACTCATCCACTACCAATAAGACTCCCGTCTCTTTAGCCCATTCTGCAAGTTCCATCAGCCCTTCCCTTGGAATGAAATTACCTGACGGATTATCCGGGTTAACAACTAAAAGGGCTGAAATTTCCTTATCTCCAAAATAGTTGATCAGATCTTCAGCTGAATAACTGAAATCAGGGTTTGATGGTAAAAAAGATATTACCTTATCTTCCGGCAGACGGTTGGGATATTCCTCGAATGTTGGCAATATCACTCCGACGTTGCCTTTCAAATTCTCCATCAAAGCTTTTATCAATTCGGCCGCCCCATTCCCGACTACCGCGAAGTCATGGGAGATACCAAAATATTTGGCCGCCAACAATGAGTTGACACCCATTCCGGAGGGGTAGTCTCGCAAAAGCACCTCGAAATTAGCTTTCATCTCCTCAATCATACGCTGAGGTGGAAAGTAGGGATTTACGAGATAGCAGAAATCCAATAGTCCAGGATAACGCCAGTATCCGCCAAAGCTTGTCTGTAACTTTTTCAACCGGTCTTCCGGAGTGGTAAAAATAGTCTCAGCTATCCTCAGATCCTGGACATCATCAATCTCATACCAAGGGATGTCTCCGATTGGAAGCGCCTTTATATTTTCATTATCTATGAGGGTCAACACACGTAGGACTTGCTCGTAATACTCATTCTGCCCCATAACCTTTATATATGCCTCAAGGAACGGTAGGTAATGGTTTCGGCTGAATTCCTTTCCAAAGCGGTAGACATTGACAGTCTTATAATAGTGATCTACTTCAGAATAATCGAAATCTTTCTTCGGTACAAAGTGAAGGATATTGTTATCCTTATCTATCCTTACCATCGTACCATCCATCCAGGTTTGGTACTTCGCTACCAATGCAACATTCTCATCCGGAGATTCCACAGCGAGTTTCAGCAACTCATCGGACCAAATCAAGTCGCTCTCAAGCAGCAGGGTATCCTCCTGCGCCATATAATCCCGCGCCAGCCATAAGGAATGGATATTATTGGTCTTGTCATACACAGGGTTCTCCACAAATACAAATGGTGCGTCTGGATACCTCTCGGTAAGGTAATCCTTCAGTTTCTCACCCTTATACCCTATGACAATTACTACCCGGCTCAGTCCTAAAGGTTTCAGTTGGCTCAAAAGACGGTCTATCAGCCGAACGCCATTGACTTTAAGCATACATTTCGTATTCTCAGCCGTAAATTCACCAAGTCTGCGTCCCATACCGGCCGCAAGAATTATTGCCTGCATACAAGCGTAATTTTAAGCTATTAATTTATCGTGAGACGCATAGTCCGAAAACATTAAAGGGGCAAATGACCAAACACTTGTTTAGTCATCTACCCCTTTATAAGTGATTAACGGGAAATTAACGATTTTTGTACATATCTTCGTAATACTTCTCGTAGGCTCCGGATGTGATCTGATCCATCCATTCCTGGTTGTCAAGGTACCACCGGACGGTCTTTTCTATTCCTTCCTCGAATTGGAGGGAGGGTTCCCAGCCAAGTTCTTTCTGTAGCTTGCGGCTATCGATAGCGTATCGCATATCATGGCCAAGACGGTCGGTTACGTATGTAATAAGCTCATCGCTATAACCTTCCGGATTCCCTAACAGTCGATCAACAGTCTTGATTACAACCTTTATAAGATCAATGTTCTTCCATTCATTGAAACCACCGATATTGTAAGTCTCAGTTACCTTTCCTTCGTGGAAGATAAGGTCTATAGCGCGAGCATGATCCTCAACAAACAACCAGTCACGTACATTTTCACCCTTACCATAAACAGGTAATGGCTTACGATGACGGATGTTATTGATAAACA
>CAZKJP010000013.1:38809-39290 GCA_964553075.1 uncultured Sangeribacter sp.
GGGAACTGGTACGGGCCGTAGTTGTTAGAGCAATTGGTAACCAAAGTAGGCATACCGTAGGTATCGTGATAAGCCCTTACAAAATGATCACTCGATGCTTTCGATGCGGAATAGGGAGAATGAGGATTATACTTGGTGGTTTCCAAGAAAAACTCTTCTCCGTAGGCTTCATGCTCACCGGCCGATGCCTTGGTGGTAAAGGGTGCCGGTATTCCTTCAGGATGAGTCAGTTCCAATGCTCCGTATACCTCATCGGTAGAGATATGATAGAAGAGCTTACCCTCAAACTTTTCAGGAGTAGATTCCCAATACTCTTTCGCAGCCTGGAGCAGAGCTAAAGTACCCATGACATTTGTGCGTGCGAAGGTAAAGGGATCCTTGATAGAGCGGTCTACATGGCTTTCGGCTGCTAAATGAATAATTCCGTCTACCTCAAACTCCTTAACTATACGGCGCATCTCGTCCAAATCGGCGATATCAG
>CAZKJP010000014.1:0-38788 GCA_964553075.1 uncultured Sangeribacter sp.
TACCGATTGACAGAGGCACAACATCAAGAAGAAGTACATCCTTAACATCACCGCTAAGAACACCACCCTGGATTGCTGCGCCGATTGCTACAACCTCATCCGGGTTTACGCTCTTATTGGGTTCCTTGCCAAACAATTCCTTAACCTTGTTCTGGATAGCCGGGATACGGGTTGAACCACCGACCAAGATTACCTCATCAATCTGAGCTGCAGTCAGACCTGCATCCTCAAGAGCCTTCACACAAGGAGCGGCTACAGCATCGATAAGCTTTTCTGAAAGCTGCTCGAATTTAGCACGGGTAAGAGTCTTTACCAAGTGCTTCGGACCTGAAGCAGTAGCTGTAATATAAGGAAGGTTGATTTCAGTTGAAGTAGAGCTTGAAAGCTCGATCTTAGCCTTCTCAGCAGCCTCTTTCAGACGCTGCATAGCCATCGGATCCTGACGGAGATCTACACCTTCATCTTTCTTGAACTCATCAGCTAACCAGTCGATGATTACATTATCGAAGTCATCACCACCAAGGTGAGTATCACCATTAGTTGACTTAACCTCAAATACACCGTCACCAAGTTCCAGGATTGAAATATCGAAAGTACCACCACCGAGGTCGAACACTGCGATCTTCTGTTCCTTAGTTGATTTATCAAGGCCGTATGCAAGGGCAGCTGCTGTCGGCTCGTTTACGATACGTTTTACTTTCAGACCAGCGATCTCACCAGCCTCCTTTGTAGCCTGACGCTGGGAATCGTCAAAGTATGCAGGAACTGTGATAACTGCCTCTGTAACTTCCTGTCCAAGGTAGTCCTCTGCGGTCTTCTTCATCTTCTGAAGAATCATTGCAGAAATCTCTTGCGGAGTGTAATCACGGCCGTCAATGTCTACCTTCGGCATGTCGTTCTGGCATACTACTTTATAAGGTACGCGCTTGATTTCGTCTTCTACCTGGGAGCATTTCTCACCCATGAAGCGCTTGATCGAATAAATAGTACGAGTCGGATTGGTAACAGCCTGACGCTTTGCCGGGTCACCTACTTTACGCTCGCCACCGTCTACGAATGCTACAACTGACGGTGTAGTGTTTCTGCCTTCGTTATTAGGGATTACTACCGGGTCTTTACCTTCAAGTACGGCTACACAACTGTTGGTCGTACCTAAGTCTATACCGATTATCTTACTCATGGTTTTTTATAATTTAGTTTTGTTTTGTTCTTGATTCTGGTTATATTACTCTCTAATTTTAAAACGGTTGGAAGTCCCTAACGGTTCATTGCAGGTCTCTACTTGCTCGTCGGAATCCATTTACCGTTTACCCTTCCGTTTGATTTATTAACAAATAAAATGCTAAAAGTTTCAATGGCATCTAAATACCATATCGACCTTTAGCACATCTTATTAAATTTCAGTTAATTATAAAACAAATAACCTAAATTTAACAGTTTGTCATAATGACAAAAAACCATGACAATTTTATCACTTCCCTATCAGAAGTTCAGCCAAAGAACGTTTTGGTACGCAATGCTGACCATCTTCAGCCCTTCGGAAATATTTGAAATCACCATCCACCGGCATATCGACCAACAGCGGTGTCTCCGCCGGGTAGCCTAATGCCAATACATATCGGGCATCAATATTATCGGGAAGATTGAAAATCTGTTTCAATCCCGGTGCATTGAATGACTTGATGATGCACCCACCTATACCTCGTGTCCTTGCTCCCAATGTAAGGGTCTGCAATTGCAACCCGTCATCGCAAAGTGGATTCGGCCCAAAGGTAGTGTCGAGACATTGTACTAAGTAGGCTACGGGTCTTTCCTCCGGACTCGGACCATCCCAGTCAGTATAATACCCGGCCCACTTGAGGAGCGGGAAGACTTTCTCACACTCCTCCTTATCATTAATTATAAGGTATCGTAAGGCCTGGACATTGCGTCCGCTCGCGCAGTAGCGGACCAATTCCACTATTCTTTCGAGTTCCTCACGCTCTATCGGACGTGAATTTACGAACCTCCTTATCGTCCGATCCTCCTTCAGAAGTTCTTTAAGCTGATCAAAGCTCACACTCTTTTCCATGTCTTTATTAACTCAAAAATTTCACCTATAATATTGGTCTAATACAGGTCAGTTAATATGTGGGGGGCCTTCTGCAAGGATAATATCATACCCTCTTGAATACCCCTTTCACTTGTAAAAACAATAAAAACCTCCCATTTACTACCAAATTCGGTCATGGAAAACTTTTTTTTGTTAACTTTGCACTCTAATAGAATCACAACTCTGTAAGATGAAACCATTACAAGAAAAACTCGGGCGTTATGATGCCCCACAAAAGGCTAAGGCCGCTGGCATCTATCCATACTTCCGCCCGATATCCAGCTCTCAGAACACCGAGGTCATGATGAACGGTAAGAAAGTTCTCATGTTCGGCTCAAACAGCTACATGGGTCTTACCAACCATCCCAAGGTTATAGAAGCCGCTGTCGAGGCAACTAAGAAATATGGAACCGGAATGGCCGGCTCACCCTTCCTCAACGGCACATTGGATATCCATAAGAAATTTGAAGAACGTATCGCCGACTATATGGGCAAGGAGGACGCGATGCTTTACTCTACAGGTTTCGGAGTAAACCTCGGCGTCGTTTCCACCCTGACAGGACGAGGAGACTATATCATCCTTGATGAGCAAGATCATGCCTCTATCATAGAGGGACGCCGACTATCCTTCTCAACGCCGATGAAATATCGTCATAACGATATGGAATCACTGGAGGAGCAATTGGCAAAATGCGACCCTGAGAAGCTCAAGCTTATAGTATCTGACTCAGTGTTCTCTATGGAGGGCGATGTGGCCAATGTTCCTGAGATCGTAAGATTGGCCAAGAAATATAACGCTTCCGTCATGATCGATGAGGCTCACGGTATCGGGGTCTTTGGAGAAGGTGGCCGCGGTGTAGTACATCATTATGGCCTTACCGACGACGTAGACCTGATAATGGGTACTTTCTCCAAGTCTTTCGCTTCTTTAGGTGGATTCATAGCTACCGACAAAGAGATCACAAACTACCTGCGTCATCACTCACGCAGCTATATCTTTACCGCGTCGATTACTCCCGCCTCCACAGCAGCGGCCAATGCCGCCCTTGACATTATGCTGGCAGAACCGGAGCGTCAGAAGCACCTTTGGGATATCACCAACTATGCGCTTGAGAACTTCCGCGCAATGGGTCTCGAAATCGGACATACTTCTACTCCGATCATACCCCTCTTCATCCGCGATGACTACAAGACTTTCCAGGTTACCCACGATCTTCTCGAAGAAGGAGTATTCGTAAACCCGGTAGTTACTCCGGCGGTAGCCCCGAATGACACGCTTATCCGCTACTCTCTGATGGCCACTCATACCAAGGATCAGGTTACCCGTTCTTTGGAGGCTATAGAGAAAGTATTCCGCAAAAACGGCCTGTTGAATAAATAAATTCCGTTAAATGGATTTCAAGCTTGAGGCAGTAGCGCCCGGCTCAGCTGCCCGGGCTGGAGAAATAACGACAGACCACGGCAAGATACAGACTCCTATATTTATGCCGGTCGGTACGGTTGCAAGTGTCAAGGCAGTTCACCAACGTGAGCTGCGCGATGATATACGTGCCCAAATCATATTAGGTAATACTTATCATCTGTATTTACGCCCCGGCCTGGATATTCTCCAAAGAGCCGGAGGTCTGCATAAATTTATGTCCTGGGAGCGCCCGATCCTTACAGATTCCGGGGGCTTCCAGGTATTCTCGCTTGCGGCAAACCGTAAATTGACCCCGGAAGGTGCCTGGTTCCGTAGCCATATCGATGGTTCGAAACATCTATTCACCCCGGAGGGGGTAGTGGACATAGAGAGGGTGATTGGCGCCGATATCATGATGGCCTTGGATGAATGTTGTCCGGGTGATGCTGATTATCAATATGCCCGGAAATCCTTAGATCTGACTCATGCTTGGTTGCTGAGAGGATGGAAGAGATATAAGGAGACTGAAGGATTGTACGGTTACAGTCAGGCATATTTCCCGATTTGCCAGGGTTGCATTTACCCCGATTTGCGACGGGAGTCCGCGAAGTTCATTTCCGAATTAGGGGCCGATGGCAATGCTATCGGTGGGTTGGCAGTCGGGGAACCGACTGAGAAGATGTATGAGATGATCGAAGTGGTCAACGATATTCTTCCTGCCGATAAGCCCCGCTATCTGATGGGTGTAGGTACGCCTGCTAATATATTGGAGGCAATTGACCGTGGAGTGGATATGATGGATTGTGTAATGCCCTCTCGTAACGGTCGAAATGGTATGCTATTCACCTCCCGAGGCATAATGAACATGCGCAATAAGAAATGGGCTGATGATTTCTCTGAGTTGGATCCGGAGGGAGCTGCCTGGGTAGACCATGAATATAGCCGCGCATACGTTAGGCACCTGTTTGTTTCAAATGAGCTGTTGGCTATGCAGATAGCGACTATTCATAACCTGACTTTCTACCTTTGGCTTGTAGGTGAGGCAAGGAAACATATCTTCGCAGGGGATTTCTCTTCCTGGAAGAAAGAGATGGTAGAACGGGTTACCAACCGTCTCTGAGCAGAATTCCTTCAAGTTTATTTCTAATGAAAATTTTCAGGACCGAAAAGAGAATCGGTTTGAATCCGATGCGCTTCTCCCCTTTCAGAAAGAGAAAAAAGGGGAAAGGAGGGTCTCATGCTTTCCTGAAAATCTTGGATCTCTACATACTCAAGAAGTTCTTAGGCACATATTTCTTGGCGACCTTGCTATTGCTGGCTGTAATAGCAATGTTTGACGTAACCGAGAAATTGGATGCCTTTCTCAATGCCCCTCTGAAAGAGACATTGTTTGATTACTTTGCCTCCTTTCTCCCATATTTCGCAAATCAGCTTTCCCCTCTTTTCGTTTTCATCTCGGTAATCTTCTTTACCACCAAGATGGCGGGGAATTCAGAAATTATAGCCATATTATCAAGCGGCGTGTCTTTTGCCCGTTTGCTCAGGCCATATATGGTTGGAGCAGCAGTAATCGCAGCCCTGACTTTCGCCTTATCCAACTATATCATACCTCCGACTAACATCAACCGTATCAACTACACCAATAAGTATGTAAAAAATAAGGCCGTTCAGTCAGGTGAGAACATCCAGCTGATGGTCAGTCCCGGTGTAGTAGCGTACATAGGACGATTCGAGAACGCCAACAAGATGGGGTTCCGTTTCTCTCTCGATAAGTTTGACGGCATGACCTTAGTATCACGTCTTACGGCCCAGACCGCCCAGTATGATTCGGTAAATCCATATCACTGGAAACTCCAGACATATACGATAAGGGAGTTTGATGGTATGAAGGAGAAAATATCAAGAGGTTATCAGATAGACACTGTAATCCCAATTGAACCAAAAGATTTCCTGATATCGGTTCAAGACCAGGAAACCCTGACAACCCCTCAGCTTTCTGAATATATCGAAAAGCAGAAACAGAGAGGAGTGGCTAATATCAAAGCATTCGAAATCGAGAAGGAAAAAAGATATGCCTCTACTGCGGCTGCCTTTATCCTTACCTTGATAGGTATGTCGTTGAGCTGCAAAAAAGTAAAAGGAGGAATGGGTATGAATATAGGAATAGGATTAGGACTGAGTTTCAGCTATATCCTCTTCTCTACTGTTACCAGTTCTTTCGCTATCTCCGGCGAGACAACCCCATTTATTGCAATGGAGATACCCAATGCCATATACCTTATTATAGGATTATTCCTATATTACAGGGCCTCCAAATTCTAAATACGGAACTTGGGAATCATCGGGTACTTCATTAATAATTCTTAAACGGAAGCCGTTTTATCAGACAAAGAAGTTATCTTTGTAAACCATGAGTCAACAAGTACAAGATTTCAGCGATATCGCTCCTTACGAAGACAATATATTCCATCAGAAGATGGAAAAATTGGTCGAGGAACCCGGTTTCTTACATGCCGTGAAATACGTCATGCCCGAGGATTCCCTGCCCGATGTGATAGAGGAGTTGCTCAAGATAGATAACAAGCATGACCTTCAGCAGAAGATCATGTACCCTTTCCTTGAATTATTGGCAAACAAGACCACTTCCGGCATTACTCTCGGAGGTGTGAAATATTATAATCCTGGCATCAATTACACTTTCATAACCAACCATAGGGATATTGTATTGGATGCCTCTTTCCTTAATCTCTCATTCCTGAGACGCGGTTTCCCTACTTCCGAAATTGCAATCGGGAATAATCTATTGATTTACCAATGGATTGAGGATCTGGTAAGGCTCAACAAAAGCTTTATCGTGAAAAGGAATACGGGATTACGCGAGTCCCTTGAAGCAGCCAAGCATCTCTCGGCATACATCCATCATTGTATTCTCGACAAGCATGAGTCGGTATGGATAGCTCAGCGCGAAGGGCGCGCTAAGGACTCCTCAGACCGAACTCAGGAATCCCTTGTCAAGATGCTATCTTATGCCGGCGAAGGGAACTTCATGGAGAAGCTGAAAGAAATCAATCTTATGCCTGTCTCCTTAAGTTATGAGTTCGACCCGAATGATTATCTTAAGGTCAAGGAGTTCCTGATGCGTCGTCGGAATCCGGAGTTCAAGAAATCGATGCACGATGACTTGTTCTCGATGGAAACAGGTATGCTCCAGTTTAAGGGGAGAGTTCATATTCAGTTGACTCCTCGTATTAATGCAAAGATCGATGAATTGGGACTATTCCGTGATACCAATACTTCGGCTAAGTACATTGTAGCTTTGATAGACCAGGCTATACATCGTTCATACGAGATTTTCCCGATCAATTATGTGGCGTTCGATCTATTACATTCAACCAAACGTTTCTCCGGAAAATATACCGAGGAGGAGAAGAAATCCGTAGAAGAGTATTTCTCGAACCAACTCAGTAAGATAGATGTACCGGATGCTACTGAAGAGGAGCGCAACTTTATGTTTGAGATGATGCTCATAATGTATGCTAATCCTCTTAAGAACAAACTACGCGCCCTTTTAGGAGGAGTAGAATAAGAAACCTCTTAGAAGACGCATGATCAGAAAATGAGAATACCATTTTTATCTTTTATAGTTCTTTTAATACTCAGTATTTTAATTGACTGGGTTATTTACTCTGATATCAAGAGGTCTGCACGCAAAAAGACTTGGCCCCAAATTTACGCTTGGAGTTCAGTAATTCTTTGGATCTACCTCGTGATAGTCTACATACTCCCGAAACGGGATGTTGAGGACTCTATTCTCCCCCTGATGTGGATGCTTTTCTCCTACATGAGCATCTATTTCTGTAAGACTATCATAGCACTATTCTCTTTGATTGGACGTATTCCTCGAATTTGGAAAAGGAAACCTATCCCATTGGGGAAATGGGTCGGTTTGCCATTAGGAATCCTGGCGTTTGGCAGCATGTGGTATGGAGTATTAGTAACCAGACATAAAATCGAGGTTATAAATGTCACCATCAATTCCCCTCGCCTTCCCGACTCCTTTGAGGGATACAGGATCGTACAGTTTTCGGATCTCCATACAGGCTCCTGGGGTAACGACACTACATTTGTATCCGCTTTGGTTGATACTATAAATTCTTTAAAACCGGACGTTATATTCTTCACCGGTGATATAGTTAACCGTAAGACAACAGAACTTAAACCCTTCTTACCCATTCTCTCAAGATTGCATGCTCCTGATGGGGTTTACTCTATCTTAGGGAACCACGATTACGGAGACTATATCGAATGGCCAAATCCAGCATTGAAGCTGGCCAATAACCGTTTACTTGATAAATGGGAACGAGATATGGGTTGGGTACTTCTAAACAATTCCCATAGATTCATACTCAAAAACAAATCTTTAGACTCAATTCCGCAGAATGATACGATTGTTTTGATAGGAACGGAAAACTGGGGAGAACCTCCCTTCAAACAGTATGGAGATCTGACAAAGGCATATCCCCGTCATCCGGATTCCCTATTCAACCTTAATGACAATCGTTTCAAGATCCTGCTGACCCATAATCCTGAGCATTGGAGGAAGGTTGTCTCCGCTCAGACGAACATAGACCTTACCCTCTCGGGCCATACCCATGCCATGCAGATCCAGCTGAAAAGCGGTAAGCATAAATGGTCTCCTTCCCAATATATCTATAAACTTTGGGGAGGGCTTTATAAGGAGGTCAACGAATCCGGAGACGAGGTTCAGCTTTATGTCAACATTGGTTCGGGAGAAGTCGGCATGCCGTTCCGTATTGGAGCCACACCGGAGATCACGGTGTTTACTCTGGAGAAATAATATCAGGTCCGTAATCGAATCAGTTGAGTTCAGATGGCTACGGTTTATATCAGTTTAGGAGCTAATTGCGGTAATCGCGAGGAGACTATCTTAGCTGCTTTGGAAATACTTTCCCGCCGATTGATTGGACTACAGCATTGTAACCTATATGAGACTCCAGATTACTGTGGAACGGATCGACCCTATATTAACTGTGTCGCAAAAGCCCGTACTGAATTGAATATCGGGGAGTTCGATTCCTATGCCAAACACCTTGAAGTTGAGTTCGGACGGACACCGGAGGCAAGATCACGAGGAGATGTCCCATTGGATATAGACTTGGTAGTATATGATGAGCAAATTATAAAGCCAAAGGATTTTTCAAGGTATTTCTTTTCTTTAGGTTACAACAAATTAAAAGATTGCGCTGATGATACCGTATGATTTGACGAAAATCAAAGGAATAGTTTTCGATGTGGATGGGGTACTATCTCCTTCTACCATTCCACTGAGCGAGGATGGACTCCCGTTAAGGATGGTAAATATAAAAGATGGATACGCCATTCAGCTGGCCGTCAAATCGGGACTTAAGATGGCGATCATCACCGGTGGGAACACCAAAGCGATCCAAGTTAGATTCGAAGGCTTAGGGATAAAGGATATTTTTCAAGGGGTTGCGCATAAGTTACCTTGCCTTGAGGAATGGATGAGAGATAATGGTCTTACTCCCGAAGAAGTCATATATATGGGTGATGATATACCGGATCTGCAACCGATGAGGCACGTTGGTCTCCCGGTAGCTCCATGGGATGCGGCGGCTGAAGTAAAGGAGACAGCCCTTTATGTATCTCGTTTTACCGGAGGTTACGGATGTGCCAGGGACGTGGTAGAACAGGTTCTGAAAGCTCATGGTCATTGGCTTAGCCCAGACAAAGCTTTCGGTTGGTAAGAAACTTTTCCTTAGACTATAATGCAAGTCTCCCATTGATACATTCGCCCAATTATATAGAACATAAATTCCTGTTATGCTTGACAATTTAAAGAAATATCAGATATTATTGGCTTCCAAATCCCCGAGGAGAAGGGAGTTGTTGGAACAATTGCGCATAAATTTTACCATCATCAGCCTGAGCGGTATTGAAGAAACGTACCCTGCAGACTTACCTGTTACTGAGGTTCCATTGTATCTGGCGCGCCTTAAGGCGGACGCATACCGAAAGCTGATCCATGGCAATGAGATGATCATCACTGCCGACACAGTGGTGATAGATAATGGCAAAGTATTAGGGAAACCCAAGGACCATAAGGAAGCTGCGCGCATGTTGAGGGAGCTCTCGGGCCATTCACATGAAGTAGCTACCGGTGTCACGGTATCTACGATTGACCGGAGCGAGGCTTTTGTAACGAGGACAGAAGTTAAATTCGCGGAACTGACAGATCAGGAGATTGAGTACTATATTGAAAGTTTCAATCCTTACGACAAGGCCGGCGCATACGGTATTCAAGAATGGATTGGATGCGTAGCGGTCGAATACATAAAGGGAAGCTTTTATAATGTAATGGGACTTCCGGTCCAGCGTCTATATGAAGTCCTGAAAAGCTTCTAATAATCAAGTAACTATTACTTAGCCCCAGTGTATAACCTTTAGGTTCGGGAGATAATTAGGTCTGTCACAGATTTATATACTTCCGTCTCTAAAGGTTTTTCCGAAAGCTGTTGAATCTGCTTTTCCATAGTAGGGAAATCCCGTCTTACCGCCGGACCTGTCCTTGTTTTCTCAGGACCCAGATCAAGGGCCTTATTTATGGTAAGTCGTATCAGAGGATATAGTAAATCAATCGGCAAATCTGCCTCTTTCATTATCCGGAATCCACTGGCTAACATCTCGTTCACAAAGTTACAGCTGAATACTCCGGCTAAATGCAATTGGCCGCGCTTGTACCCGTCTGCCTCATAGATCTTGTCGGTAAGTTTCTTTGCCAATTCCTTTAGTTTCTCTAAGGTTTCCGCATCAGTTCCTTCCAATAGGATAGGCACTTCTTTAAAGTTTACCTCAACCCCTTTACTAAAACTCTGGAATGGATAAAAGACACCCCCTTTGGAAGTTCTTTTGAGAGCATCGATCGACGTTGATCCAGATACATGACAAACTATGCCGGGGTAATTCTTAAACTTGTCCGCAACTTCCGAAATAGCGGAATCAGTTACACATATCAACGCAACCTCCGCATCTTCTTCGAAACCATCCAAGGTCCGGGAATTTACCAAACGACAATCCTCTCCTTTATTTTTTAAAGCATTGTAAAGATGCTCCCCTACTTTTCCGCATCCTATGATATTAATTTTCATACTGTCAACATTTTATCTGTTTGGAGAGATAGACATGTCCCATAGTTCTGCGTAAATTGATCTCCACGCATGGATTAATCTTACCTTCTCTATCAATCATCAGATCAATTCCTAAAGGACCGGTATAAGAATTTGATAAAAGGGCGGAAATAGCACTTTTCTGCTTTTGGATTATACTTTCCAGACTACCTCCTGATTCTTTATCCAAATATTCCCGGATTTCTTCTTGTGTTAAGTCTATATTTCCTTTAAACTTACCTCTTCCGGAGACTTTAAAAAGTGATAAACCCACAAATTCTACCATATTCGAATTGACCTCCCATTCGGTTGCGAAATCAATTTTCTTATCCATTCCCACTTCGGCCATAACAGACCCTTGACGTCTTATGATCCCTCGTATCCAGGGTCTGATATGTCTCTCTTCTAATTCTAATGTCGGAAGAACACCTCTTCCGCTACTACTCCATGGTGCTTTAAACCAACATCCCCGATTTATATTCCAAAATCCAATACCCTCTTCTTCTGTAAAAATCTCCTTAGGAAGCGTTCCCCATCCACAATAGCGCAAGAAATCTATTGTAGTACGACGATGAGCCAAACTACGTAGGGCCGCTATTTTTTCTGAGGATGGCATTAGATCCGGGCTGATACCGATTTCAAGTAACCTATGCCTGAGAGCTGGATTCCATCCCCAAGGTTTTATCCCTTCTATTTTGGCAAGAAGATCTTCCTGTTGCCTGAGCTCAGTATCTTTTATAATTTCAAAACCTTGTTCTCGGGAAATCGATGAAGATATTGGAACATCATCATTTACTAAGATCAGGTCTCCCACTTCACCCCAAGATCCGGCCATATATGGATTATCAGCCATTAAAGCCTTTACAGAAGCAGGAGGGGTATAAAAATCAGAACCGGATGCCAACGCATAGTCGGTATCCGGATTATATATCAGCAGATTCACTGTTTTATCAATCGTGCAGATGATCTTTCTCCTTTAAGGGATTTGAGAAGTAGAGCTTATGCTCGATGTATTCTTGTGTTGCAATGAGAGTCGGCTTAGGGAGACGCTCATAGAAACGCGAGATCTCGATCTGTTCCCTATTTTCCGATACTTCCTCCATGTTATCGGTAGAGGCGAAATCCTGAAGTTTCTTTTCAAGCTCCTTCTTCATGTCTACTGCGATCTGATTGGCACGCTTGCCGATGATGCAGATTGTCTCGTAAACATTGCCTGTCTGTTCCGCCATTGCGATCATATCGCGGGTGAAGGTTGTAGAGGGTGCGTTTGTTTTCTTATAATCCATTGCTATATGATAATATACCTATATTTCAACTTATTTCTTAGCTCTTTAGTTTGAAGACCGCAAATCTTTTTCCTAAATATCAGTCCTTTACATGCGAACTGGCTATCTTGTAGATATTCTCAGCCTCATGCAAGTTCTTGGATTCCGGATAATTGTTTATGAATGAGAAATACTCATCTATGACTTCCCGATAGCGATCCTCCTTTTTCTCTTCTATACTCTCCTTGGCCTCCTGATATTTCGACTTCAGGATCAGCATCTCAAAATCCTCTCTATATTTGGAATAAGGATAAGATTTGAGAGCATTTTGGGCAGTGATAATCGCTGACTGGTAATTGTTACCTAAGAAATTACCAAGGTTATAATAGAGCTGCGCGTTCTGTAGTTCCTTCAACGTCAGCTTATCCTGCATCTCGAATATAGCGCTTTGCGCTAAAGAGACTTTATCCGACTCGGGGTATCTTTCAAGGAAAGAGGCCAACTCCTCTATAGCCTTCAAGGTATTGGTCTGATCAAGCTGTGGATCCGGGGAATCCAGGAAATATCCGTAACCGGAATAGAAATGCGCAAGCTCGGCATATTTGCCTTTAGGATAACGGTTATAATAGCTCTTGAAATAGACCCCCGAGTTCAGGAAGTCCTTATTTCCATAATAAGCCATACCTAAAAGGAAATGCGCCTCTTCCCCATCCGGGGTACCTCGCATCGGAGTAATAATGTCGGTCAGCAACGTGGTAGCCTGGACATATTTCCCCTGTTCATACGCTTTTTTGGCATATTGGAATCTGACATTGGCATCACGGCTTTTCAGTACCTTGGAGTACTCACCGCAACCTGTCAGGGAGAGCATCCCAATCACTGAAAACACAAATATTCCGATTCTCTTTTTCATTCTGTCTAAGTTCAAGGCTCAGGCACTTGGCCATTTATCATGCAAAATTAACAAATTATCCATTTCTATGCAAGTGTAGTCTCCCCTTATCTCCTCTTATAATGTAGGACTTTCGGGGAAAATCCTCCTTTTTTCAATTTTTTTTACTAATTTTGTGTTTGACCTTTCCGGCTTCTCCTCTTCTTGGCCCCTGACTCATAAAAGTCAATAATGCTCAGGGTCCGAAATCCGGTAGTATATTGGAAATTCTTTGGTAACTCCACTATGAAACCTTCCGACAATAAAGTATCCGGCTTCGTTGGCCGGCATCCAATAATCGCGAATATCTTTATAATCCTCGCGGTAGCCATCTTAGGCATTGTCATAGTCTACTTCTCTATTGCCATATTTACCAAACATGGCGAAAGCGATGTTGTCCCTAAAATCGAAAATATCTCATATTCTGAAGCAATCCGTATCCTTCACGAAAAAGGGTTCAGGGTTGATATAAGAGATTCCTTGTTCCGCGAGGATGTGAAACCGGGATATGTCATCGAGCAGTTCCCGAAAGCCAACTCGGTAGTCAAGCCTGGAAGAAAGATTTTCCTTTATATTAATGCCGTACATCCAAAGGAGGTAGTTATAGATAATGACAACAATCCGCGCGAGGATGCCCTCAAGAGCTTTTCTTTCAGACAGGGGATGGCCCGTCTGGAAGAGTTAGGATTTAAGAATATACGTATCGTAAAGGTATTGGGCGATAACGATTGCATCGTAAAAATCCTGGCCAATGGAAAGGTTGTAAAGAAGACTCAGAAAGTGCCGGTAAATGCCCAGATTGTAGTTGAAGTCTACGACGGACGTTTGGGAGATCTCAGAGACTCTTTGCAAAACGCGGAATATGATCAGAACCGCGTGCCCTATACCGACGAAGAAAGCTATACCCCGGATTATCCGGTCTATTCTTCCGAGGAGGAGGAAGAATATGTGCCCTCTTCGTCATCATCCAATTCCAGTTCTAACTCCAATTCACAATCTGAGGAATATGAGTACTATTGAGAAACAGGAGGAAGAAGCATTGCTCAAACCGGAAGGAGTAATAGAAGAAGTCTCTGAAGAGACTGAGGGAGTAGCCGAACCTACATTCGTAATGGAGGATGGCCGGGAACTTTACGAGCATTTCCGTTTTGTAGCGGACAAAGGCCAACAATTGCTGCGTGTCGATAAGTTCCTTACCGACCGGATGGAAAAGACGTCGCGTAACCGAATCCAACAGGCAGCGGAAGCTGGTTGTATAATCGTAAACGGCAAGCCGGTAAAATCCAACTACCGCGTCAAGCCTTTCGACACTGTCAGCATAGTGATGGATCGTCCTCGGTATGAGTTCGAAATCATTCCTGAGGATATTCCACTTGACATAGTCTATGAAGATGATTGGGTATTGGTCGTCAATAAGCAACCTGGGTTAGTGGTCCACCCCGGCCATGGGAATTATAGCGGTACGCTGGTTAATGCCCTCGCCTATCATTTCCGCGACAATCCGAATTATGATGTGAATGACCCTCGATTAGGTCTGGTCCATCGTATCGATAAAGATACAAGTGGTCTGTTAGTGATTGCCAAGACACCGGAAGCCAAGACTCACCTTGGTCTCCAGTTTTTCAATAAAACCACACGACGCGAATATGTGGCCTTGGTTTGGGGAGATTTCGATAAGGATTCCGGGACAATTGTTGGGAATATTGCCCGAGACCCTCGAAATAAGCTCCGTATGGCCGTTTTTCAGGATCCGAATATAGGGAAACATGCCGTTACTCATTGGGAAGTTATAGAACGTTTCGGATATGTAACTGTTGTAAAATGTGTACTTGAAACAGGCCGTACTCATCAAATCCGCGTACACATGCTATCACAGGGACACCCTCTTTTCAATGATGAGCGATATGGCGGGGACAAGATTCTGAGAGGAACGACTTTCGCAAAATACAAACAGTTTATAGAAGGATGCTTTGAGACCTGTCCACGGCAGGCTCTACATGCACGCACATTAGGATTCGTCCATCCCCATACCGGTAAAGAGATGTTCTTTGAGTCGGAGGTGCCTGAGGATATGACCAATCTTTTCGACCGCTGGAGACGTTATACTTCTGTATGAGAATAATAGCGGCTAAGAAAGAACATGCGCCATATATCGCTAAGGCAATTATGACGGCATTGGGGGAAGAGATGTGTGAGAGTTTCACCTCCGAGGGCAACTCCCTTGAAGATGTCGAAAGACTATTCCGTATTTGTGCTGAGAGCGATGATTCTCAGTATTCCTGGAAGAATGTCCTTGTTGCTGTTTCAGATGATACGGAAATACCTTTGGGTTTGATAGTTTCTTACGATGGTGCCAAGCTGTACCAGCTTCGGCAGCGGTTCTTAGACGAATTTGCGAATATGCACGGTTATCGTATAGATCAATACATGACTGATGAGACTACTGCGGATGAATACTATCTTGACTCCTTAGCGGTATTCCCTGATTATCGAGGACAAGGGATTGCCGGGGAACTCATAAAAGCGGCATCGAATAAGGGATGGGAAGAATGTAAGAAGCCTGCAGGGCTATTGGTAGATAAAACCAATCATCGTGCACGTGGCTTATATGACCGCTTAGGTTTCAAGCCCATGGGAGAAAGAGCCTTTGCCGGAGAAATGATGGATCACCTTCAACTCCCCATCCCCTCAAAGTCATAGATTTTTAACGCCTGATTGCCACCGATGGCCACATAAAATAAACCCCGCGATAAAACTCGCGGGATTTAATTTTTACCTGTTATCATTCAGCATACGTAATCGTGCGGGTGACGGTTGCTTTCTGTTCTCCACCCTGAATCCTGACGATCCAGTTACCGTTCGAGTCGAAACCATCATCGGGATATGTAAAGGTCATGACTGGTATATCCTCAATACTGCTATGGATATGCTTCGATACCTGTCGACCTTCATCATCGTATGTGTAATCTACAATCCAGTCACCATCATACAAATTCTGAGTCTCCTTTATCAGCTGGTTCTTATCATTATACTCGTACTTGATACTGGATTCCTGAGGTTCTTCGATTTCATCCAGGATTGTATAGGTTAACTTTATGGGACGTCCCTTATCATCCCTTTCTACTTTCAGGTTTTCCAAACCCTGAATGGACTTAAGATGACCCTCACCGTCGAATTCGTAAACATCCTCGGATTCGTATAGATTCTCCTTGGTCCTTTCTACTATCCTCCAGATTTGCCCTTTGACATTAAATATAATGGCATCGGTTATATCTTCTGCCGCCTCCTCTGTAATCAACGTATCCGCTTTAACGGCTGATGAATCATTTGTGGCTTCACTATCGCTTTTCGTTTTACCTCCGCAAGATGAGAGGAGGATCAGAACGAAAAGGCTCATAGAAATTAAAGATCTCATCTTATTACAATTTTTTTAGTCTTACCCTCTGTTTTGGCTATGTAAATTCCGGACTGAGTTGGCTTTTCGGTCAATATGCGCCCGTCCAAAGTGTAATAGATTTCCTTGGCATCATTGGCGTCAGCTGGAACTTTCTCAATTCCACTCGGTTCATTCATAAACGCCACTTCATTGGAAACTGAATATTGTCTGTCTCCCATGAAATCCCTATAACCGAAAACACGGTATGCGTAATTCTCTCTTTCTCCCATCTCTAAGTCTGAGAAAAGATATGAGTCAGCATCATTGCCTTCCAATGAAACATTCTTTACCTCAGTGAAAACCATTGCACCTTCCGGCAGATGTTGGGTTACGGTTATTTCATCAATAAATAACGGGAAACCATTATAGGAATATAGAAGAAGGGCCATATTAGGCTCACCGCAATTAAAATGATAGGTCAATTCAGTAACTTCTGTCGGACTTATCTGTTGCTTGTCGTAATCTTCATACCCGGCTTGAACAACCAAATATTCATTGGTAGCATCTGTATCGCCTATAACACGTACTTTCACATCAAACTCGCCGTCCTCACCGGTAAGATCCATAAGAGGGGTTTGTATAACGCCGGTTATACCCATATAGGATCTCGTGCCTACCATTCCTTCCGCCAGATAGGTAGCAATCCCCATCCATCCCGGATTGATTGTGTAATCATCTAAAGAACGGGGATGGACTACATTGTATAGTCCGACCGGATCACTTACGGTTCCCTCCGTCACCTTATCAAAATTCTCGTAGAGTATATTTACCAATTCCCCACCCTCAGGTACAGTATAAACCCTATAGTTAGAAATCATATATCCCTCAGCTTTGGGGGTAGAAGCCCATTTCGCAATATAGGAATCAGAAGTTACACCTTCTGCCTCCAACAATTTTGGAGCCGGAAGACCGGATGCTGTAAGCTCGTTGGACTCGGGGGAAGTCTGTTCTCCTTTACATGCTCTTACAGTGAAAGAATAATCCTTCAGGGGATCAAGTCCTGATACCTTGTATAAGGTCGAAGTAGTCTCCAGGGACTCAGCTACCGGTAAAGTTTCGGGATCGGTCAGGATGCGTATATGATCTATCACTACGCTAACATCTTTTCCTGCATCATATTGATCATTCTTTCTGAAATAGGCCTTGATTCCTTTAACTCCTTCGGGCAGATTAGAGGAAAGCCTGATGATCTCCCCTTCCGGCGAGATACGTTCTACGTCATAATTACCGATAGCTCCCCATTCTCCATCTACCAGGACACTGAACACCAAGGTGCTAAGACATTCCTCACCGGAGGGATGAGCCGCATAGAACGAGAAGTCCTTTATAGGACGCTCAAACTCAGGTGTGATGAAACCTTCGCCGGTTGCACGGAAGATCATGCCTGTGGTTCCTTCATAAGCCGCAGTTATATGGTCTGCATTACGGACTGTCCCGAAAACTACTTCCCAACCCTCGGTGAATCCGGGAGTAGACTTATCAAGAGTATTTGTGCCGGGAATAATATTCAGGTTATCAAAATCTTGGATGGTAATGGCATCGGCAACCATTTTTTCATAGACATTCACCAGATATTTATCCGCATTTTTTACCGGATTCCAATGGGCTGTAAACCCATCCAGCGTATAATCGGATATGTATGTGGCCTCTGGAGTCTCAAACCCCACTGTTGGGGCCTGCTTTTTGGCAAGAGGTCTTATTAGGGTTATTCCGGCATTGGATGCCAACGGGTATCCTGCAAGTAGGATACCCGTAAGTATAATATTTCGAATCATTCTGTTTAATTTGTGATCAACTTATTTTATGAGATGTTTTTCTCCGTTGACAATGTACACTCCTTTCGGTAACTGATTTAAATCCTTAACAGTTACACGCATTCCCTGAAGGTTGAATATGAGTGTTTCAGAGAGATCTACGGATTGAATTCCTTTTACTCCGATAGTCTTATCCTCAATAACGATGTTACTGTTCTCCTCTACATTAAAACGGAATGTCCCGTCTGCATCTGCTGAAAGGGATGTGCCGTTTACTTCTACAGTCAGGGTCTTTGAATCCTTGGGAATGATCTGGATTTCAGTATTCTGCAGAACTTCATAACCTATCATCCGGGTTATAGGGGTAATCTGATCTGCTATGATATTGGCCAGTTCTGCAGCCCCTTCGGAGAAAGAAAGTGAGTAAAACTCAGGTTCCGAATCCATATCCACGAATACTTTTACTACGGTTCCTTCAGTAATTGTAAACTGGTAATATCTGGAGAGTCCAGATCCAGAGGCTGCTACCATTTCATCATTCACATATATGTATGGAATGCCGTAACCGTCATTAAGACGGAAGGGATTCTCCTCATTGGCTACCTGAATGAGATTGTATCCGGTTGCCAATTCAATGATTTCACCGGTAGCTGCTTCTAATACCCAGGGATTCATCTCTGCGTCATTTACATAAACTACGGCCTTAATATCTCGTTCTATTTCTGCTGTTGTGATAATAATCTTATCTCCAGCCATGAGATCTGAAATCTGGAAACGACCAAGGTAATTAGGTTCGATCTCCTCACCATTACAGGTTACTGATACCACTACGTAATTACGGGTGTCTACAGGAGTGAGCAAGATGCTGTTCTTATTGGAATTGACGGGGATAGTATTAGATCCGGCTTCCAAAGTAAAAATTGAGCCGGGATAGAGATTCGACCCATAACGGGCTTCGATCGCCTGAGGATTATCGATATCTATGGTGATATCGTATGTAGGATATTTAGAGGCTTCTATTTCCACAACATAGATATCCTCGATAACAATCAGTCGCTGAGGATTGGAGAATGGGAGGGCATCTCCATTTACGGTATAACTGGAAATTGCATAATCCTCCTCGTTAAAATGCAGGTATATCACACTTCCAGCGTTTACGGTTATATTTCCATCGACAATCGGAAGTTCCTCTCCGTGAATATTGTCAAGCGTAACTTTATCCAGAACACCTTCTGCGCCCAGGGAAATGTGAAATTCCACATCACATTCAGTTGCGGGGAACTGACTTACCACATTTACAATCCCACTACACGGCAGATCCAGGAAATATACATTGCCGGATTTGGTCAAATTGCCGGCTCCATCAACTATCGTTACGGAATACAAGGGCATTTGCGCTGATACAGATGAATATATCTTAAGCGTTTTTTCCAGTTCCGGATCATAATTGATTTCATTGAAGCCATCTACCAGATCTACCATCCTTGAAGTCTCTTCAAAAGATGCTTTGACGGCTGAGGCTTTATCTACATCGAGTTTGACTATTGCGGATTGTCCTTGGCTGGCTGATTTAGTGATAACGTAGTATTTCGCTCCATCAGAAAATGTACCGAAGGTTGCTGAGTTATTTTCAACCGGTATATCATAATAACCATTTTCCCAATCTACCGATACGAGCGTGTTGCCAGGAGTAGCGGTAATAGTAACCTTAAAACATCCTTCGATACTATTATCTCCGGCGGTAAGGGTTCCTTCGTATGGCTCGCCATTAACCTCAAGAGTAATTCTCGAGGGGTCGTCTACATTAAGTGTTATATTGGCGGCCTGAATAGGTAGGATGAACGCCAACAAAATCAAGACTACAGAGTAAATTTTTTTCATTCTCTATAAAGTTAGGTTAAAAAATATGGTGAAATTCCCCGTTCACCCCTCAATAATGCGCCCCGACTGCAAATATAAGTATTATAAATGAATCAGTATGCAAATGTATAAGAAATTTTTTAGTTCCTCTTCAAAATTAATGAGCATATAAAACTTGGAGATCGCGCCGGCTATCCGGTTGCGAAGAGAAGGAGTTTAGCGAGCTAAACGACTGAACGACAAGACCGGAGAGGCAAGCGAGAACAAGTTTTATAGCTCAAGATAAAAGAGGAACATATATCGATTAATTTTTAAGAGGAACTTAATAATGTAAAAAGACGCTCCCCCGCCGTTAGACCGGGAAGCGTCTCGATAATATTTGGATTTTTGAGAGCCTTATGGTTTCGCGTTCGGATTGACGGTGATAGCTGTCGGGACATTTGCATTTAGTGATGCTGTCGCTTCGTTAACCTGATGCTCGAAGCTGGGAACCTCAGCGCGGAATTTAGCTTCCCAACCTAAAGCGGAAGCACCTAAGACAGCTGCATCAGCTTCCTTAAGTTCGGAAAGAATGATTTGGGTCTTTCCGCGGAAGATAGGCATCAATCCCTGCTCAAAAGCTTCACGCAATGGTTTCATCAGCAAATCACCACTCTTGGAGAGACCTCCGAAGAGGATAATAGCCTGAGGTGAGGAGAAGGCTACCATATCGGCCATTGCCTGACCGAGGATCTTACCGGTGTAATCAAAAATTTCCTTAGCAAGCTTATCGCCGGCCATTGCGGCATCATATACATCCTTTGAGGTGATGTCCTCTACATCAATATTACGTAATACTGAAGGCTCAGTGCGGATCTCGAGGAACTCGCGAGCTGTGCGCGCTACTCCCGTGGCTGAGCAATAAGCCTCCAAGCAACCTGTGCGGCCGCATCCGCAAATGCGTCCATTATTTCGCTTTACCACGAGGTGTCCCAATTCACCGGCGTTACCGTCATGACCGTAAACCATCTGGCCATTTACCACGATACCGGAACCTACGCCGGTTCCGAGAGTGATCATGATGAAATCCTTCATACCACGAGCTGCTCCGTAGGTCATTTCACCTAAGGCTGCCGCATTAGCATCGTTGGTAACAGCTACTGGCAGACCTCCGAAAACTTTGCTCACGCTCTCAGCCAATGGGATGATGGGACCCCACGGCAAGTTCGGTGGGTTTACGATTTCGCCTGTATAATAGTTGGCATTAGGTGCGCCGATACCTATGCCCTGAATTTTATCTACAGCATCGTTTGCTGCCAAAAGACGCATTACTTCTGTATGCAGTTCATTGACATAATCTTGGAAGTCTGCATGTTTTTTCGTTTTAATGGAGCCGCTGGCTACTACATGGCCACGTGCATCCACTATTCCGAAAACTGTGTTGGTGCCGCCTATATCGACACCCAATACATACGGTTTTGTCATATTGGTAATAAGATTGAATTGGTCAACTTTCCCCCTTCATCAACTTCTTTTTACTGAGAACTCCCCAAACTGGACTTTCCAATTTAAACGGGTTCTCTACTATCGATAACAAATTTAGCCATTAAAGGCTGAAATCGCAAATCTTTTATAACAATTTTTATCTAAAGCTCCCTTTATTAGCCTATTTTATCTGGTTCCGTATCAGTTAATACCCCATCTCATAAAATAATGAGATAGGGTCTGATAATTTTTTAGTCTCCGCGATAATATTGCTCCAGGTAACAACGGGCGATGAAATCCCAATTATCCGCAACCACTTGGTCATTATCCTCAGAACCGGGGAAGCGGGCTTCCGGAAGCCATCCTCGCTCGCATACGAACTTCACCAAGTCGATGGGACATCGTCCACGTACAGTCAGCAATTCTAATGAGTGTTCCTTTGCGTATTCCTTTTCGTAAAGTTGGTTTTCCGGATCAGCTATACAGCGAGCGACCTCTTTAGCCAATAACATCCCTTTCTTGGGATTTACCAGCAATACGAAGTCTTTATATTCCTTCATCTGGGCAAGATGCTCCTCTCCCTGAGCCCATCCTAATGCGGAGATGAAAAATTCGTTCAGCTCGTTATAGGTTTGGAAATAGGCAATAGGCTTACCTCCGGTTGCCTCTACAAATTTAGTGTAATATGGATTCTCAGGAGCCTGATCTGCCTCCTCAATCGCTTTTTTCTGAGCCCTGCTCAAAGGTGGCATCCTATCCTCGCAAACCAACCATAGCCATTCGCGCAGATAAAGAGCTAACGGGCCGGTCGGCAGTTCATTCATGGCTTTGTCGAGTCTTTCGGCAAGTTCCTTACGCCCTTCCTCTCCTTCTGACAAACCGGTTGCAACTTCTGCCATAGTCAGGGCATTGGCCGGACGGAGTAACCAGCAATGCAGATATAACCAGTGAGCTAACCGTGCTACCCTCTCTTGCTCTTCCGGGTCATGCACTTCCAGCTCATGGCTCAAATGGAAGTCTTCCGGGATTGGTGCTTCATCGTACGCAGCCTCAAATATATCATACCATTCCCTGGCTATCCTTTCCACTTCCGGGTCTAAAGGAGAAAGATCCCTAGTGTGCTCATATAGCATCGCCAAGGAGTACCAGACCATGAATCTTACATCTTCCGGATTCAGTTCATAATCGATATAATCTTCAGAAACCGGATAGAAGGGAAGGGTTTTACCGTTGTAGAGCCGCCGATTCTCATTTATAAAACCGCGCCAAATCCCGGCATCAGCTACCACATCCTGAAAATAACCTACCGCGACTAATACTGCTGCTCTGATTACTGCCTCAGGCCATCTATTCAATGCGTTCTGCGTCTCCTTGCCTGTTAAAAGACGGTTGGCAATATCCAAGTAGAAGGGATCGGTAGAAGTATCAGCTGGAAATGAGGGCTGATTGATCAGAAATTGCTGTAAGCTAATCTTTTCCATCTCCCCATTTATTTGATAACTGCGGATAATTCTTCGGCGTTAACTTCTTTCTGATCCCCGGTTACCATATTCTTCAGTGTAACGGTACCTTTCTGAAGTTCCTCTTCTCCTATTATGGCAACGAAAGGTATTCCCTCGGCATTAGCATATGCCATCTGCTTCTTCATCTTTGCCTCATCCGGATAAACCATTGTCGAAATACCATCCTTTCGTAGCATGCGCGCGATTTTCTCAGCCTGCATAGCTTCTTTCTTGCCAAAGTTCACAAACAGCACTTTGACAGCTGAGTTCAGTTGCTCGGGATATAGTTGAAGTGTGGTCAACACGTCATATATACGGTCAGCCCCGAAACTGATACCTACTCCGGATAAACCGGAAACACCGAACACACCTGTAAGATTATCGTAGCGTCCTCCGCCCGTTATGCTACCCATTTCGGTATCCAACGCCTTTACTTCGATAATAGTGCCGGTATAATAGTTGAGCCCGCGAGCTAAGGCTACATTTAGTTCGAGTTCGCAGTCATGGCCTAACTGATCGAAGCTTTCCAAGACTTCCCGCAGTTCCTCTACTCCTTTACGGCCCTCTTCAGAATCTTTCAGCAGTTCGGAAAGTCCGGCTAATTTCTCTTCGTTGGTTCCTTGAAGTTCCAACAAAGGCTGGAGTTTGGCAATTGCTTCCTGAGAGACCCCTCTCTCCTCAAGTTCTTTCTTCACATTCTCGATACCGATCTTATCGATCTTATCGATAGCGACTGTTATGTCAATCAGTTTATCTGGTTCGCCGATTACCTCGGCTATACCGGATAATACTTTCCGGTTATTCACCATTATCCGACTGCGGATACCAAGTTTTCCCATTACATAATCAATCAGTCCTAATAACTCTATCTCATTATGCAAGGATGTGGAACCCACTACATCTGCATCACACTGATAGAACTCGCGATAACGCCCTTTCTGTGGACGATCGGCACGCCACACCGGCTGAATCTGGAACCGCTTGAAAGGCATCTGTAGATCCTGGCGATGCTGTACCACATAACGTGCGAACGGTACAGTAAGGTCATACCTCAACCCTTTCTCACATAGTTTGGTAGCGAGACGGTTTAGATTCTCCTCCGTCATCTCCTCGGGAGCAATTCCTTTTAGGTAATCTCCTGAATTAAGAATCTTGAACAGGAGCCGGTCTCCCTCTTCGCCATATTTTCCTAACAGGGTTGAGAGATTCTCCATTGCTGGGGTTTCGATCTGGTGAAAACCGTGAAGCCGGAACGCCTCGCGTATGGTATCGAAAATATAATTACGGCGAGCCATCTCTATCGGTGAGAAGTCGCGTGTGCCTTTTGGTATGCTTGGTTTCTGTGCCATCTTTTTTATCTATTGAGTTCTCCCCCTTGCTCTATCATTGTTCCCCGAAGATAGCCTGAGATAGGCTTCTTCCGATTTTCCACAAATTTAACAATTATCCCCCTATTCTCCAACCTAAGACCTTTAGAATTCCACTGAGAGCCTTAAATTAAACTGTCGGCGTGTAAGGTAATTCGGAACCGCGTACTGGATATTGTTCACATCAGTTACCCAATAATAGGAACTTACATTGGATATATCGAAGAGGTTGAAGCAATCGAGAGCCACCGTTATATCCTTAAAATGCCTCCAGAAGTTATAAGGCCTCACACCATCAGCCGGAGCACCTACTAACTGGTAAGATATCCCTACATCCACGCGCTTATAAGCCGGCGCGCGAAACCATGCCTGATCCCTCGATATATGCGGGGCAGTCATCGTAAGGCCATCGCTGAAGATTCCTCTCAATGAGAACCGTATCTTAGGGAATTTGGGCACGTAATCTGTAAAGTAGAGAGTGAAGGCATATCTCTGGTCAGACGGCATCGGGGTTTTAACACCGTTCAGGGTCTGGGAGGTATTCATGAGCGAGAACGTTACCCAGGAATCAGATCCCTCTACGAATTGTCCGAACAATTTGAAGTCCAACCCGGCTATATGACCTTTGGAGTCGTTCTGACCGGAATAGGAAATCTTCAGGTTATCGTATTCGTATGATATAAGCCTCGACAAGGCTTTATAATAGGCCTCGGCAGTTATCTTAAATGGGCGCGACATTGCGCGGAAGGTATAGTCTACTGCACCCAATATCTGGAATGATGATGGCGATTTTATATCTTTGTTCAGGTCTATGACCGAGTTTCCTAATGGATCCACCTGTGCCAAACGGTATTCCTTATAGAATGGTTGCTGATAATAGAGACCCATTGCCATACGGAAATTCCATCGGTTATGCTCTACCGGGGTCAACGAGAAGTTTACGCGTGGAGAGACCAGAAACTCCTTATTGAAATCCCAATATGAAAAACGCAGGCCACCGTTGATTGCCAAATAGAATTTTTCATTCTCCAAATAGTATGCATCTTCAGCGAAGATTGCCATACGGTTGGCTGATATATCGTGTCGCGAAGAGAGGTTATATATAAGGTGTACACCATCCGCGAGGTGCGGCAATGAATAGCCGGCAGAGTCTCTCCATTCCCACTCTTTGGTGCGGTCGCGGAAGTTCTCATGTTGCCAGATCAGACCATAGCTAATATGGTTTGAGCGGAAAGTGGTCGTACCCTTAAGCATTGTCTGTATTACGGAGGCTTTCAACCGGTTTCGGGAATGTTCCATATACTTTCCAACCCCAAGTTGACCTCCTATACCATCTGGTCCTCCTGTTCCAGCCTGATCCAACCAATATTCCCCGGATATATCATAGGATACATACTCGGAGGTCATGAACCCGGAAAGACCAAGGGTAAAGCTGGTTGCTTTATTGTGTTTGTAAGTAGCCGAGAGGGCTCCTAAATAAGTTTCAAATTTATCTTTCTCCTCACCATCGAAGTAAACGGTAAATTGCTTGGTGTCGGTGGAGGTGCCAAACGCAGTCTCGCGTGTTGTTGGTTTGAAGTTGAAATGATTCAACGATATATTACCCAAGAAGTTGAAGTCCCATTCCTCACTTGGCTTATAAGTGATATTTGTCTGGTAATCGAAATACAAAGGATCATATTCTCCCCGCGTCTCTTGGGAAGAGAGAAGGGAGTTGTTTTTCTTCAGTCTGGCACCGTGAAGCTGAGAGAATTTATTGGAACTCTGACCGAAATATACGGATCCTCCCATCAGACTGGCTGAGAATCCCCCTTCCAATGCTTGGGGTTGGCGATACGTAATGTCGAGGGCCGAAGACATTTTGTCGGCATAACGTGCCGGAAAACCACCGGATGAGAAACGTATGTTTCCTACCATATCCGGGTTGATGATGGAAAGTCCTTCCTGTTGACCGGATCTGACTAACTGAGGACGATAAATCTCTACTCCATTTATATAAACGGAGTTTTCATCAAATGACCCTCCCCTTACAGAATACTGTGAACTCAACTCGTTATTAGAGTTTACCCCGGGCATGGTGGCCAGCATAGCTTCGACGGAACCTCCTGAAACATCGGGGGACGTCTTCAGTTGATCTGCATCGAAGGTCTGCATACCATTTATATTCTGACGAAAACCTACGACCTCCACATCCTGAAGTTCGGTAGATTCAGTGAGCAACTTGACGTTTAGGGTCACATCACCTTTGGCATCAATCAGATTCCTTGTCTGGGTCTTGAATCCTATGCAGGAGAACACCACCGGGATAGTATCTGCCTGAGCAACAGTCAAGGTATAATTACCTTGAAGGTCAGTGTTAGTGCCGATAGACTTCCCCGCGATCCTTACGGTTGCGAACTCAATCGGCTTCTCCTCAGCATCGATCACCTTACCGGAGATCTTAACATTCTCCGCCGCGGCTGAAATCACTCCTCCTAACCCCAACAATATAGTAACAAAAACAAAAATCTTCAGCTTCATTACTAAAGAAACGAACCAACCCCCCAATAAGTATATCCCTCCAATAGGTATGGCCCTACTGAAGTAAGTATACTTAGATTATTGAGGTTGGGAGGAGAGGGTGGCTTCAAGGGCTTGCTCCAGTTTGGTGGCGGCCGCTGCTGTGCCCTTGATGAAGTAATAAAGTTCTGCTACCGGACGTAAGGGACTCTCTGCTTCCAAATTCACTGGTCCTTCCCAGGATGCTATTGCCTTGGAGATTTTTTCTTCTACTGTTCCTGCTTCTGCCTGCTGTTCAGCTGTCAACAACATTCCGGGATGATCAGCCAAATCATCGGCTGAAGAGAACATTTGATAGTCGGCTACAAACGAGAAGCTATCTTCCAATAAATCCGGCCATAAGGTCAAATCCACCCGAGATTGCAAGGAATCAAGACAGAGAGAAGTCTGAGCTGCTTTCTTCAACAATCGATCTACGGCCGGTATATTAGTCTTATCTATATCAAGACCGGAAGGTTTGAACATGTCGGCCATGTCCTGGATAGTGAAATCGGGGTTATATTCACCTCCATCTTTCTGACGTTTGCTCACTGGGGTGGTAACTGCATAGCAGTATGCTAAGAATTTGCTAATATTGTGAAGAAGAACCGGTAAACTCTTCTGCAATTTATCCTTTTCTAATTCAAAATGTGCCCGTTTCTGCTTTTCCACCTCACTGGTAACATCTATCTCAGATTTCATAGAACCGACTGAATTCAAGAATAGCCCCATGACTACCAATCCGAAACCAACTTCAACCGCGGTGAAAGTCTGAGCCCATCCATGTGCCGGTGTGTAATCGCCGAATCCCAAAGTGGTGATCGTAACAATACTATAATAGATCCAGGAACCGAACTCTGTTCCCGATCCATCCGGAATCCTGAATTGGCCATCGGGCAATGCCCAATAAATAACAGCGAATATCGGAACCAATGCCAGGTAAAAAAGTACCCAGACCATCGGTCTGACATTAGATAATACATGAAAAAAATGATATGCCCGTGGAGAGCAATGAGTCAGTTCATCGTAAGCTTTTTCTTTCATAAGTACTAATTTTATCTCTTTATTATAAAATGAAATGAAAGTGGCCAAAGTTCATCCTATATGGGCCTGCGTTTGCGATTTATCGAGAAATTCCCAATCAGAAGTAAAAAAGGAGGACAAGGATCCGAAGACCTTTATCCTCCTAAGTAATTAGGAATAGGGTTTTGATAAATACACTACATTATTTTAATTCTCAATCTATTCATCGAGAGATTCTACTCTTCTTGAATTCCTGAAACAGTAATCAGTTTTTGAATACTAATTCATCGCCTTCGCGATCGATAACAATCGGGTGTTCACGGTCAACTTTCTGACTTAGGATATCTTTAGAGAGTTGGTTAAGAACCATTCTCTGGATCGTCCTCTTGACGGGACGAGCACCGAATTCAGGATCATAACCGTCCTCAGCCAACAATTCAAGAGCCGGCTTGGTAATCTTAAGCTCAACACCATTAGATGCAAGCATCTTCTGAACACTCTTAACCTGAATGTCTACGATCTCCTGAATTTCCTTCTTGTTAAGAGGAGTGAACATCACGATCTCATCGATACGGTTCAGGAATTCGGGACGAATCTTCATCTTCAAGAGATCCAATACATCCTGCTTGGTCTTGTAGATGATATTATCACGCTCCTCCTCAGTCTTGCTGTCAATACCCTGGAATGCTTCCCTGATCAACGGCGAGCCTTCATTGGAAGTCATGATGATGATAGTGTTCTTGAAGTTGATGAAACGACCCTTATTATCAGTCAGACGACCATCATCCAATACCTGAAGAAGGATATTGAAAACATCCGGATTTGCCTTCTCGATCTCATCAAACAGCACAACACTGTAAGGTTTACGACGAACGGCCTCGGTCAACTGACCACCCTCTTCGTAGCCGACATATCCCGGAGGCGCTCCGACAAGTCGGGAGACAGAGTGTTTCTCCATGTATTCCGACATGTCGATACGTGTCATCATGTCCTCATCATCAAAGAGGTATTCAGCCAATGCCTTAGCCAACTCGGTCTTACCTACACCAGTAGTACCTAAGAAAATGAAACTACCTATAGGACGACGAGGATCATTCAGACCGGCGCGAGAACGACGTACGGCATCACTTACGGCTTTAATGGCAGCATCCTGACCTACTACTCTCTTGTGGAGTTCTTCTTCAAGATGCAGAAGTTTTTCCTTTTCGCTCTGGGCCATCTTCTTTACCGGTATTCCGGTCCAACGGGAAACGACCTCAGCAATATCCTCTGCGTCAACTTCCTCCTTAATCATAGCCCCTTCACCTTGCAGCTCATGGAGCTTAGCCTGAATCTGAGCATTCTCCTCCTCTTTCTGTTTGATCTTGGAGTAACGTATCTCAGCTACCTTAGCATAATTACCTTCACGCTCGGCAACCTCTGCTTCGTGATTCAGTTGCTCAATATCGATCTTATTCTGCTGGATCTTGTCAATCTCGGTCTTTTCGGCTTTCCATTTAGCCTTCAGAGCCTTCTCCTCATCACGGAGATTTGCAAGATCCTCATCTATCTGCTTAAGTTTATAATCATCACCTTCACGCTTGATAGCCTCACGCTCGATCTCCAATTGCTTGATCTTACGCGCAGCGTCATCCAACGCCTGAGGCATGGAGTCCATTTCCAAACGGAGTTTAGAGGCGGCCTCATCTACAAGGTCAATTGCTTTATCCGGGAGGAAACGGTCAGTAATATATCTTACTGATAACTGTACAGATGCGATGATAGCCTCATCTTTGATACGTACCTTATGGTGGTTCTCATATCTTTCTTTCAGACCACGCATAATGGAAATGGCACTCATCTCGTCCGGCTCGTCTACCATTACTTTCTGGAAACGGCGTTCCAGAGCCTTATCCTTCTCAAAATACTTCTGGTATTCATCGAGAGTAGTAGCACCTATCGAACGAAGTTCACCACGAGCTAAGGCTGGCTTCAGGATATTTGCGGCATCCATCGCGCCTTCGCCCTTTCCGGCTCCCACTAAGGTATGGATCTCATCAATGAAGAGGATTATCTCACCATCTGATTTGGTTACCTCATTTACTATCGCTTTCAGACGCTCCTCAAATTCTCCTTTATATTTAGCACCTGCTACGAGGGCACCCATATCAAGAGAGTAAATCTGTTTGTTTTTCAAATTCTCGGGAACATCTCCGCGGACTATACGCTGAGCAAGACCTTCTGCAATAGCTGTCTTACCTGTACCCGGCTCGCCTACGAGCATTGGGTTATTTTTGGTACGACGTGAAAGGATCTGAAGTACTCTACGTATTTCTTCATCACGTCCTATTACCGGGTCAAGTTTTCCTTCGCGGGCGCGGTCGTTAAGGTTAATGGCATATTTGCTGAGAGACTGATAAGATTCCTCTGCGCTCTGGCCTGTAACCTTGCTACCCTTACGCAATTCGAGAATGGCTGCTTTCAAGCCATCTTCTGTAAATCCATTATCCTTCAATATACGGGATGCTGAGCAATTGGTCTTAAGTATACCCATCAGAATAGCCTCGACCGATACATACTCATCTCCCATGGACTTAGAAAAGTCTACGGCCTTAAGTAGGGCATCATTGCTCTCACGTGACAGATGGACATCTCCACCGGATACTTTCGGCAATTTTGCGATATCCTTATCTATGGCCATCAATACAGCCTGAACGCTGGCACCCAACTTCTGGAAGATGAAGTTGACTATGCTTTCGCTCTCGCCTATCAAGGCCTTCAGGATGTGAACAGGCTCAATCTGCTGCTGGCCATTCTGCTGACACAGCTCGATCGCCTTCTGGACAATCTCCTGAGATTTAATAGTGAAATTGTTGAAATTCATAGTATCTTTATAAAGCCTTCCGGAATTGTACCGAGAAGATTTATCATCTTTATCGGTCCTTCCTCACGGGAGGGTTGGTTTTACGTTTTATTACAAATTATTAACGCCCAACCCCCCTCCGGGGTTCACTTTAAATTTAGACCCTCTCTGAATATATCAAGACCCCGTCTCCTAAATATTCGGAAACGGGGTCTTTATATCTGCCCATACAATTTTAATACTTCCCCTTACGATACTTACCGCGGTTAAGCCGAAGCTTGATTACACCCATAACCGCCTCACCAAATATAGAGGAATCCATCTTGCTTGTTCCCAATTGCCGGTTAATGAAAATAATCGGGACCTCTACAATCTTATATTTACGACACCATGCCTTGAACTTCATCTCTATCTGGAATGCATATCCCTTGAATTTAATATGGTCCAGTCCGATGTTTTCCAATACCCGGCGTCGGTAGCATACAAAACCGGCAGTTGAATCCCTTAATTCCATGCCTGTGATAAACCTGACATAGGCGGAGGCGAAATAGGACATCAATACGCGGCCCATCGGCCAGTTGACAACATTAACCCCCGAAATATATCTTGAGCCGACCGCCATATCTGCTCCGCGGTCTTTACATTCATGATATAATCGGGTAAGATCGTTCGGATTATGGGAAAAATCCGCATCCATCTCGATTATGAACTGGTAATCCCGAGCCAATGCCCAACGGAAGCCATGTATATATGCTGTACCAAGTCCCAACTTGCCGCTTCTACATTCCAAGTGTATACGTCCGGGAAAATTCTCTGCCTGACGACGTACCGCGTCTGCCGTGCCGTCAGGGGATCCATCATCGATCACCAGCACATCGAACCCATCGGGAAGCGCCATTACTGTCTGAAGCATTTTCTCGATGTTTTCTATCTCATTATAAGTCGGAATGATTACCAGTACGTCTGCCATAGAGTAGTCTATTCAAAATTTTATTCAAATATACAACAAATTTTCCTTGCCCTCTATCTCCGGAGCAAGGAAAATTTTTATTTATCTCCTTTATCCACACTTCCTCCCTAATATATTAAAGGACGTAGATGGACGCAAGGATCATAGAATTACATTATATTTCTTCAGCATCTCAACTGGATGATAACTCTGCTTAGCATATCTCAGTCCCTCATCACCGGCATCATCCTCACGATTGATAAACTTAATCTCGGGATGACGTTTCATCATCATAGCGGCGAACTCCTGATTGATCTTCTCGTAACTGCCTTCGAAATCTCGGGTGCATTTTTCAACGTGAACGAAAAGCGTATCTCCCTTTACATCCCCTAAAGTGAAACCGGCAATCTTACCATTCACTTTCAGAATCGCCCCCTCTTCCCTATTATCTCCTCTCTCTACAAACGCCAATAACTCACGGGTCAGTTTCCTTTCATCAATTGCCATTTGGGTGGAATCCCCTTCCAAATCAAATTTATCCATAAACTCTATCGCTTCCCGTGCGTTCGCGGAGGTTAATTCTTCAAGAGTCCATTCAGGATAAAGGGAATTAAATTTATTGACATGATTGCGTTTCTTGCTCATCTTTTTGCCTCTCAATGTAGAGAGCATCTCGGCATCATAGAGATAATCGGCCCAGTCAGTAAGTTCCTCCATTTTGCGTGGACTCATCAATGCTAATTCATCCATTGCATATTCAGGAACTGCGGATAGTTCGGCTAACAGACCATGTCTGCGACAATAATCTTTAATCAACTCTATTGAATCAGCCAATGGCAATTTACCTATAGGAAGAGAGAAGGCAGGAACTTCCCTGTGATTCTCCAGAACGCCACGTATGAACAAGGTATCCTTGACTATTGCGTATTCATAGTTAAAGTAATGTACCCACATCAGTAAGCCTCCATAAGAGAAATCTGTAGTACGACCCTCTTCCTGCTGAAGATATTTCCAGATAATTGACATATCTGCCTGAGTAATCGGTTTGAAATTCTCCAATCTTGTAGGGATTGCATTCCTTTGACGTAAAAGAGTCCTGACTGGAACATATGCGGGTGCGGTATATGGTCTCATAGTTTATAGCGTTTTTATGTTTTTCAATTGCTTTTGTTTCTCTTATAACGCCAAGCTCCCCCCGACGGTTCGGAGGGAGCTGTTATGCCGGTCTCTGCCCGGTATTTCTCAATAACCGTATGGAGACTTGCTATCTGGCCAGATTAATGTTGACAGCTATCCCATAATTTGAGTTCGAAGTGGGATAGGAAGTACTTGAGACAAGAGGTGTATTAACCTGATGATCAAAGAAGGCCGACAAGGTAATACGACGGCTCATCACGTAACTTGCCATCACGTTGATAGACATCGTACGCGTCCCTTGGGTTGCCTGAGTAAAGGCAGTCTCGATCCTTCTTATCAGACTCTGGTTATTAGCAATAGAGAAGTCAGCGTTGATTGAAAGGTCATTACTGATTCCACCCTGTCTCGAACCCAATTTCAGGATTGAACTGAAGTTTACTATCTTATAACCGGCTCCGATGGTTATCTGCCGACTGGTAGCCTCTACGATCTGGCCTGCTGATGTATTGAGGTTCAATGTACGCGAATCCCTATACTCGGCATTGAAGGTCAGTTCATTTTTCAAGGTAGCTGTAACACCTATCAGGGGAGCAAATTTCTCAGTTATTGCCACTGACGAGATATTGTAAGGGGAAGAGGGAATCGGATAATCCGACCCTTCTTTCATTGTATATCCATAATCTCCATCCACCGGTAACCAATTCAAATAGGAAGAGTAGGAACCTATTGAATAGGTACATTGGTAGGCGTGGTTAATGGTGAAACTCTTGAAGATATCCTTCAGATTTCCGAGCTGGATCAGACCGTCGTAAGTAACTTTCCAATTAGGACGCATTGCCCCCAATCCAGGGAAAAGATCCAGGGTCTGTTTATCCGGATTAGTGCCGGAATAAGCAGCTATAAAGGCTGGAATCAAGACATCTCCGGAAGTTTGACTTGGAGCTGACTGTGAACGGTCATATGGGGTGCCTCCAAGCGGATTTCCTTCCATAAAACCTGTCGAAGGATATCTGGTACCTATATATTTTGCCTCATATCTTCCGGCTATCCTCGGAATATATTCCAGGAACCGTGAGAATGCTTCCGAACTGTAACCGTCCTCAGCTTTATAACTCTTCAAGGCTGAAGATATGGCGACATGGGTACGGGTGTATGACCCGGATAGGGTCGTCGGCATATCTGCGAACATGAACTGGACCTGACGCGAACGGTTATCAGTAAGATTGTTTGTCAATGTTATTTTCAATCCGCGGATTGGTTCCAAGGTAATCTCGAAATTAAACTCTTTTCCCTGATTCCATATTGCCGGAGAGGTCATGTCAGCCGAGGTCATAAGCCACCCACGTTCAAGAGCAGTATTCACATAGTTCTCATCATAGAAGCCGAATGCGAAATCAAGCCCCGGAGCCATAGGGCCATATTTGGTAGACTGACCGAACACATCTCCTATGGAGGGTGAGAATTGAGGTAGATTCAGTGAATGGGAAGCTCTCCAACGGAAGGAGAAGTTACGGGGCATCATCAAGAACCGCAAGGCATAGTCGCGCACTTCGTTCCATGGATTCTTTTTCACTTCCTTCTTATTTTCCCTTACCGTTATCTTTACGCTACCGGTACCTTTGGTTAGGATCTCAAGAGAGTTCTCGTCAATTGTCTTTGTCTCTATCTTGAATGGTTTCCCATCCTTGGTCGCCGTTACCTTAACATCTTTTGACTTAAGGTTATGCTTGACCAAAGTAGTAGTATCAGGATTGAGAGTAAACGCTCTCTCAAACCGTTTTGCCCCTTCGGGTTTATTATCTTTTCCAAGCCTGTTATTTCGGTTGTTGTTCCGGTTATTGTTTCTTGATCCGGAACTGGAAGAGAAACGCTGATTAATGGTCTTCAGTAAAGAAGACTTATTATACAGAGTTTCGAAATTAAGGCGTGCATCCGCGCTCCATGAACTCTGGTTGTTAATGGAGTTGCCTAAGAATAGGTCATCAACTGTCGCTCCCCTATCCCACCGATAAGTGGAATTATAATTCACCGAGCCGGTAAGATAGTCAAGGAATGGAATCTTGGAGAAGGGGGCTTTCCAAGAACCGGTGAATGTCTGATTGAAGTTCCAAGGTGTACCGAGCCCTTTTATGGAACTCCAAACAGTATCCTTCCAATCCCGGTATTTATCGGGGAAGAGACGTTTATTAACCGCTCCTATCGTTTCCTCAATCCTGGCCGTTGTATTACTGGAATAGGAGAAGTTAAGGCTTTGGAGCAGTTGCCAGTTCAAAGTCAGCTGTCGATCCCAGAGGAAGTTCTTGCTCACCTGAACAGGCATAGTGAAGTCTACGTCAATCTCAGTCCTTGTCTGTTGCTCATAATAATGGCGGTTCATCGAAGTATAGAACGTTATATTATTAAAGAGCCAGTTGACCTGCCAATCCTTGAGGAACTTCGCGAATTTACCCTTTCCCTTGACTTTGGAGAATGGTTTCCAAGGTTTGAAATATGGAGAATATGAATATTGGAATGAGCCGCGATAATCCGAGGTATTTTCATATTCGGTTGTAGGATCCAGTTCATGCTGTTTATTGAAGGAGAATGCTAACTGGAAGTTAGCGGGATCCCATGGCATCGGATTCTTACTCTGAATGTTGAATCTCAGATTGGATACGGAGAAGGCCTCTGTAACTTTTTTGGTCACAGCATAATTCTTTATGGAGTCACGTTCCTGCTTGGTACGTGCCGCGTCGAGGGCATCTTTTAAGAGGATGTCCTGATCCAATGGATTATATTTCGGTGTGGTCTTTTCAGAAGAACGGGAATAATAAATGGGAGCTGACAACTTTGCCTTTTCGGGAATGACCTTACCTAAGTCTCCCTGTACAGCTAAGTTGTATTGCTCGTAATCCTCCATCCTACGCGCTGACAGACCTTGGTCTACCGCTCCGAATCCGGAGGTCTCCTTATGTAGACCGAAGTTCACCATGGCTACATCTGACAGACCCAAATTAGCGTTCGCCCGGGCTGCCCATCCTCCATCTTCATTGAAGTCAGTTACTTTAAGCTCGTTAACCCAAATAGTTCCCTCCTTGGTGGTATTGGATTTATTTCGTATGCCTATCAACATTACCCGGACATCCGATAAAGACGGATTACCGAGCACAGCGATAGTATTCCTGGCATTATCGGGGTCACGGGAGGTGTATAAAGTGGTGAATCCTATACCCTCTTCCTTGTCGCTTTTGCGTCGGTTGCGTTCAGTCTTCAAGTCTGTGAATTTCTCGAATTCGACATTGAAGAAATTCTGAATTGGCCATACTATAGCACGGTCTGCGGATGAGAAATTATTATAATTCCCAGCCGGAGTCAGTTCCAATGGCACCTCATACTCATAATAGTTATTCTTAACGTCTGACCCGAGACGCAGGAATAGTGCCAGATCTCCGTTCGCAAGGTTAGTGACATCCCCTGTCAAAGCCTCAGCGTGTACCCACATCTGAAGTCGACGGTATATGCGCAGGTCGAGCTGGGTATTCTTGTAAACCCCACGAGCATCCCCCGGCTGAAGTCCGGTTACTTTCAAAGAAAGGGACTGCTCATTCAACTGGGTTGCCTGACTTTGTCCGGGATCCTGAATACGGTCTACTCCTGGAGGAAGTACATAGTTTACAGGGGTCTGTCCTGCATTCTCCTCAATATTTACTACCGACATGTCCAATTCACCTTCTGCCGGCGCGTCATTACGGGAGTTAAGATTGAAAGCATAGTCGCGCCATTCACCTCTAACCAGTTCCAAGGTAGCGAAACGCAGGTGGGTAGTCTCCTTAAATCCGGTCATGAATATACGTGCAAAACGGATTGTAGAGAAATCATTGATACCTCCAACTACCTTGTCGGGTGAAGACAAGGGTATCTTAAACTGATACCAGATGACTTCCTGCTTCCCTTCCGGAGTAGTAACTTGAGATACCTGACGGTCGGTTATATAGTTACGTCCTACCTCAAGGTCTTCCGGGCGGATCGAAACCTTGTATTCAAAGTATCTCTCGTACTCGTTCAGTGTATTATCCTGGTTTATATCCTCTACATCCGGAGTAGTCTTAGCGGACTGATACTGAGGATTCGGGCTTTGATCCGGAGATAGGGAGTTCCCTTCGACTCCGTTATAGCGTTTATAGCGTTCAAGAATCGATGCCTTGGTATCGTCATAATAGTTCGAACGGTAGAAGTGATAATTGTCACCTGCCGGGTCGTTCATAGGTGAGAAGGGATCCTCCTGCATAGCTGCTATTGTCGATGCCGGAAGCTTAGATCGCAATTGATCAAGATACTCTTTATATGAAGAGAACTCGTACTCATCATCGTTAGGAAGGCCATCAAGACCTACGTCTTGCATTAGGCGTGCATCGGGTGCATTCTCGAAGGCGTATGTCAGTGAGTTCTGTCGCGATACCCGGCCCCAATTAGTAGAGGTGATGAATTCCTCGTTTCCATCTACCGGCAAGCCGTTCTCATAGCTCTTCATGCCATCCTTAAGTATATCCTCAGAAATCTCACCAAAGTTGAAATAGAGGTCTCCTCCTTCAGTATTCGGATTTTCTGGGTCAAGGAAGGGATCCATCATCCAGAACTGAACATACTCTACATTCGAGTTCTCAAAGTTGGTATTGTCCATCTTTCTCATGATACCACCCCAACGACGTTCCGGGAAGAGAAGGTTACCTTCCTGGTCGATATCGGTGGCATCCAGATTATAGGGACCTCTCTCTTTCGGATAGAAACTAAGGTTGAGGGTCTGGATATAATTCGCCTCACCGTAGGCTAAGTCTCTGTTAGGGAAGATCTCGTTTACAGTTACTTCTCGAACATAGGGATTTGATAGCTGATGCGGGTCATTTTTAAGATAACCGGGCAAGGATGATGAATTTTTTTCTGTAAACAGACGGTCGACATAGTTCCAGGCCAGAAGTGCGCGGTTCTTTCCGTAATCAACATTATCTGATAGCCCAGCTTCCGGAAACAAAGGATCGGCCCCTCCGTCATACGGAGTGGATGCTAACGACCAGGAGTAAGGAGACCTCAAATCAACTCCGGTCTGAGTTGTCTCGAAGTCATCTATGTAACTGGAACCTTTATTGGAGCCGCTCTTCTGTTTATGGGGAACCAATTGCGCAAATTCCGCATTTAAGCTGAACGTCGAGGGGGCAGTCGCATTAATGGTCGGAACCTTGTTTAACAGGTTGGTGAGCCACATGAATTCCTTATTATAACTGAGATTCAGGCCCCACATAGTATTATTGATGACCTCATCCCCAATTGCTACTTTCTCTGTCAAAGCTTTTTCAGAGAAGTGCATTAGAGTAGCACCTAAAGTAAAGTCCTTATTGAACCGATATTGAGCATCCAATCCCAACAAGGTCTTTCTCTGCATGGAGAAAAGGGATTGGTTTTCAAGTGTTACACTTACATTTGTGCCAGAGTCTATTATACTCTGATTGGTGATTGTAACTATACCCATAGAGTAATCCACAGTATAGTCACTATTCTCAGTCAACACCACGCCTCCGGCCATAACAACCACGGACCCTCTCGGGACATTCATCGCGTTCAGTCGTATCTGGGCTCCATTCGAGGCCTGATATTCTCCTGTAAGCGAGAATTTATTCTTGTCGGCAAACTGGCGTGCAACTACCAACGTCGAATCATACAATTCCTTATAGACATAGGGAGCGGCGAGATCCTTGTTGCCGATTTTTCGTTCGAGGTTCTCACCAAATGGTTCTGCTACCGGGAATATAATCTTTCCGGAACTGGATAATACGGTATAACCTTCAATATAGTCGAAGAAACCATCTGAATTTGATTCCTGATTCGAGTCGATGCGGTCCAGATTCATCACCTGGAGTAACGGCTTGTCAGCTATCGGGCCTACCGGAAGGAATGATATTTCAGTTCCAGCCTCATCGCTAAGGTATTTGATATTGAGCTTGAAGTTCTTTTTCTGAAGTTGATAGGCTCCCAATGAATATACGTTTT
>CAZKJP010000015.1:0-21156 GCA_964553075.1 uncultured Sangeribacter sp.
GACAGCTCCCTAATTTTCAAAACCTCTTGTATTTATACAAAAATAATTGTATCTTTGTATATCCAAGTACTGATAACTTTCTATTTTATGCAGGCTCCTGACCAACCCGACAACAGGTCTATCGAAGAGATAAGGGAAACTCTGCCCAGATTCATGAATCTGCGGACTGATTTCGCATTCAAGAAAATATTCGGCGAGGAGAAGAACAAGCACATTCTTCTCAATTTCCTCAACATCCTGTTTGAACCGGAGATTACAATCAAGGACCTCACTTTCAAGAAACAGGAAATCCTGCCATTTCAAGAAAAAGGAAGGAGGGTTGTGTATGATGTCTACGCCAATACCGAGGACGGACGTAAGATAGTGGTAGAGATGCAGCAGGCCCCACAAGCATATTTCATGAACCGCGCTCTCATCTACACCGGCATGGGAATGGTACATCAGGCAAAGAGAGGTAAATGGAACTATAAGACCAGACCCGTTTTCGGTGTATTCATAATGAATTTCAGTCTATCGGGGTTGAAGCCAAAGATGGTGCGCAGAGCCGGCGTGTCGGATCTTGAGCCCCATGAGAAGCTGACTGATGCCGAACGATGGTTCTTTATCGACCTAAGCCAGATGCACAAAGGGAACTTGGAAGAATGTGAGAATAAACTGGAACGTCTTATTTATTGTATTAAGAATATGGAGAAGTTCAAGGAGAAACCAAAAGGATACGATGAGTTGAATGACCTGTTTGAGGCTGCCGAGACTGCCTCTTTGGCCAACGAGGACGTGGTGCCTTACAGCCAATCGGAGCAAAGGCTGTATGACGAAGAGATGTCTCGTCTTGAATATGGCCAGGAGATGGAGCGCGTAGGAGAACAGAGAGGAATCAAAAAAGGCATAAAAGAAGGATTCATTAAAGGGATGACCCAGATGGCCAAAGCTCTTAAAGAAGCAGGAATCGACTTAGACATAATCCAAAAATCTTCTGGACTCTCACCCGAGGTAATTGCAGCCCTATAGTAACGGATCCTTAAAATTTATGGGGAACGGGGCTTGTAGAATCCCTAAGTATTCACCTATATTACCATAATGAAAAAACTGACCTACTTTTTGGCTTCGGCTGCTGTGGTGGCCGGTGTCCTGACTCCCCTCGCGGCGGGTCTCTCCCCTTCGGATAATCCTACAGGGGAAGCTCAGAAGGCTTCAAAGCCTCTGACTCTGAAAAAGTCTGTAACGCGGAGCGACGAACCCCTCGAACCGGAAAAGGTATCGGGGCTGTCAGCCGTTTGGAAACCGGCTGAGAACGGTTTCCAGATCTCTTTTACCGCTCCAACCCGCGGCTCATATTTCGACTGGGATGAGTATGACTACATTTCCGGGGATCTCACTGAGATTACTCGTATAGAAGTTGCTATCTTTAACGGCTACGGCCAGGATATGACCCTTCTCAAGACCTTCGAGAATCCGGCTCCCGGCCAGAATCTCAGCTATCTTGAAACAGGAGTCGAACGCGGTGGTTCCTACAACTTCGCCGTAACTGTTTTCGCAAACGGCGAAGAGTCAGACAATGCCTATACCGGCAATGTCTTGGCAGGAGTAGTTCCCGCGCTCCCTACCGATATCCACTACACCTCCGAACAGGGCGCTATGCCATTCGTACTTCACTTTACCGCTCCAACCCTCTGCTCTGATAACGAGACACCTCTCGACCAGATCGTAAAGGGTGAGCTTTGGACAAAGGGTCAGGGATGGTATTCCGATCCCGAACTGAAATATACCCTTCCAGCAATGATCCCGGGCGAGGAGGTTGAGTTTGTAATCAATGACCCGTCATTGACCGGTAGCCAAGAATGGACCTTGACCCTCTACAGCCAGGATGGCCCCTCAGAGAAAGCCGAGGCTCCTTTCTATATCGGAACTGACACCCCGGGTGCTGTCCAGAACTTGAAAGCTATAGAGAACGCGGACGGCACCATCACCATCTCCTGGGATGCTCCAATATCAGGATCACGCGGCGGATGGTTTGATGCTTCACAGCTTCGCTATGACATATCCCTGCTGACTCCCGGCAGCTATGGCGACAATCGCGAAGACCTCGCGACTAACATCACTGAAACCTCCTATCTCTACACTCCGACTTTCACGGATCCCACCAACCTACGCTTTGGAATCTATCCGCGTACCGACGCCGGATTCGGTAAGGAGGCTTTCACCCCTTATATGATCCTTGGTCCCGAGCTCTCCCTGCCATTCTCGGAGAGTTTCGATACCCAGGTTGATGATTGGAATTACGGGTATGACCATCTCTGGGCGACCTCTACAACTTGCACAGACAGCTATCCTCCATCCTGGCGCGTGGCCGGATATTGCTACTTAGGCAATACAAAGGTCTATCCCCCGGCTGAAGAGGGCGGTTTGGTCTATGTAAATCCCTATACATATACTCAGGAATCGGATTTCATGCTGACTTCACCGAAGATTTCTGTGGAGCCCAACACCGGTCTCTCCTTCTCTTATAAGTTCTACGCTCCCGGAATTGCCGCTGGCACCACCTCCGTTGCGGCTGAAATCAGCTTCGACGGCGCCAACTTCCTCCCCCTCCATAAGGCGCGCTATAATGACTACCCTCAGGAGGGTTGGACAATTGGTGAGGCAGAGATCAACGTGCCCTCTGATGCCACCTCTGCTACCCTGAGAATCATAGCCCACAACTCACCTGAAGCTATCGCGGTTATCATCGATGATATCCGTCTCCGCGCCGGCGATGCTATCCCTGACGTATATCCGGCTTCCGTAAGCGACTTTACGGCTGCCCTTCTTCCGGACTTCTCCGGGGTGGAGGTGAAACTGACCGCGCCTACTATGACCCATCCTTCTTTAGGAGATGTCAATAACGAGCCGCTCACTATGATCTCGCGTATCTCGCTCCAGCGTCAAATAGGTTACGCGGGATATACGGAGATTCATGAGTTCACCAATCCCACTCCGGGCGAGGCCCTTACCTTCGTTGATACCGACATTGAGCAGGGTGGAGAATATTATTACAAGGCCCTTGTATACGTAGGCGACCGCTGCGACTACGGCAACTATACCGACCAGCCCCTGACCCTCGGACAGATTCCGGCTGAGGTAACAGAGCTGACCATGACCTCAAACCGCGGACAGGCTCCTGTTACCATCTCTTTCCGTCTCCCCGCAACAGACTGGCAGGGTGAGCCGCTCCAGAAGCTCAATGCGGTCAATATCACCTGGTACAACACCGACAGCTTCGAATGGGAGTTGGTAGGTGTTCTGACTGAGAACCTGCAACCGGGCGAGATGGCGTCCTGGACCGACACCCGCGTCCAGCCCGGTGAGTCATACGAGTACCGTATCCAGTGCGTAGGTACCGCCGGTACTTCATACGGTGTTTCGGATTATGTATATGTCGGTATGGATGAACCTGAACGTCCGCTCAATTTTGTTGCTACCGTAGATGAGGATGGTTTTGTACACCTCACTTGGGAAGCCCCGAAAGCCGGCAACAATCACGGATATATCGATACCGAGCATCTCACATACACCGTACAGCGCGGTAACGCATACTCAGATTACAATGCTGAGCTGCTGATGTCTGATATTCATGAGACTTCATTCATGGATCCGACAACCTTCGGAGACGAGGAGGTAGTGAAGTATTTCGTCAAGGCTACTTCCGGCCCCTTTACCGGTTATTCCGCTATCTCGAATCTGGTAGTGGTTGGTGATCCGTCTGAGCTGCCCTACGAAGAGAAGTTTAACACTCCCGTAGGGAATGAGATCCAGCCGAACCACACCTCTTGGCTCACATCGAGCACCGAACCCGCTTCTGACTGGTCTTTCGCTGAGATGGCTTACTTCGTAATGGAGGGTCAGGTGGTGCCTGTCGATAAGGATGGTGGCCTGGCTTACTGTTTCTACGGTCCCTATTCGACTCTGAACCGCGAGGATTATCTGACTTCGGGTAATATCAATGTGGAAGGTCTGACAACGACCCCGGGTCTTATCTATAACTTCTATCCGGTTTACGGATACAATACCGCCCTGAGAGTCGAGGTTTCTTTCGATGGAGGTGAGTTCACTGAAGTGAATTACCATGATTACGAGAACCTCGAATTAGAGGGTTGGCAGCAGGTTTCATTGCCGATTGAGGTACCGGCCGGTGCCAAGAAGATGCAATTGCGTTTCACTGCCATTAAGGGAGACACCTCCTGCAGCGTGGCGATCGACAATGTTAGCGTTGTTCCAGATTTCGCCACGATCGGAGTATCCATGACTCCTATCGACGGAGTGATGGTAGCATCCATCGGCGGAGAGCTAACAATACGCGGTCTGAAAGCTGATGAGGAAGTGAACATCTATGACCTGAAAGGTCAGACGATTTACCGCGGCAAAGGGGATTGCACCCTCCCGCTTCCATCTGATATCTATCTGGTCAACCTCCGCAACCAGACCCTGAAACTGAAGCACTAAACCGGGATTTTAATCCCCAATATCGACAAAGGCTCCGAGGCATTCCCTGCCCCGGAGCTTTTTTCATATCCCTATTCTTATACTCACACTTTTAAGCCGATATTCCGCCCTATCACTTGATAGAATCGGAGAAAATAGCTAATTTTGATTCATAAAGGGAGGGGATATTACACATGAGACGTATATTGCTTTTCATATTCTCACTTATACTACTTACATTGGCTCCCTCCGAGGCCGAAGGGCAGCTTATACGCAAGGCAGGCCAGATGATTCAATCTGCCTTTGAGGATGCAACCACCGATTCCATTTCTCCCGCTGAGCGCGAGCGCCTTCTCGGGGACTCGATCCGTTTGCGCGAACTCGAGCTGGAGCTGCAGGAGATGCGCCTCAACGAGGTCCTGCTTCGCTCTCAGTTAGACAACGCCGTGAATGGTTCGCATCGCGCGGATTCGGTGCGCCACGCCCAGCAAATGCACCGCATCGACTCCCTTAAGGCAATCACTCCCGGAGTTCCGGTCGTAGTCTATGACGACACCCTCTTCAAGATCTACGCGGCCCGCGGCGGTTACTCAGCACGCGACCGTGCCGACATGATCAGCGAGACCATCCGCAAGATAGGCAAGGACCGCCGCTTGCGCCGCGATTCGGTCTACATGCTCGAAAACGACAACTACATCGACATCATGTATGGCGAGAAAGTAATCGTGAGCATCACCGATACGGACGCTCTCTGGCATGGCACCACCCGTCAGGAACTCGCACGTCTCTACATACCTCTCCTTGACGGCAAGATACGCTACCTGAGGAATGAGAATAGCTTCGCAATGATACTGAAGCGCGCGGGTCTTTTTGTCTTGGTGTTAGTTTGCCTTTATTTGGCCATCAAGTTGGTAAACTATCTCTTCCGCAAGCTGAGACGCCAGATTGTAAAGAAAGGGCCGCAGAAATTGCATCCGTGGGTAATTCGGGATTATGAATTGCTGAATACGCGCCGCCTATGCCGGATGCTGGTCTACGGAAGTAATATCTTACGCTATGCGGTCTTGCTCCAGCTATTTATCCTGGCTATCCCGATCCTGTTCGCGATCTTCCCGCAGACTGAGAACCTGGCGTTGCGCATTTTCTCCTATATGCTCGACCCGATTGTGATGATCGGCAAATCAGTTATTGAATACATCCCGAACCTTTTCATTATCGCGATCATCTGGTATTGCGTGCGTTATATCGTAAAGGGTCTCCATTATATAGCCAACGAGATTCAGAGTGGGAAGCTCCATATCTCGGGATTCTACCCCGAATGGGGAATGCCTACCTTCAATATTGTCCGGTTTCTGCTCTACGCCTTTATGATCGCCATGATCTACCCATACCTGCCGGGGTCGGAGTCAGGTGTGTTCCAAGGTATATCAGTCTTTGTAGGTCTGATAGTCTCTTTGGGTTCCAGCGGGGTTATCTCCAACTTCATCTCCGGATTTGTGATCACCTATATGCGCCCGTTCAAGACCGGCGATTTTATTCAGGTCAAGGATACGACCGGAAACGTTATCGAGAAGACACCTTTTGTGACGCGCTTGCGCACGATCAAGAATGAGGTAATCACCATCCCGAACTCCTTTATAATGTCGGCCAACGTAGTCAATTATAGTGCCTCCGCGCGGCGTTACGGGTTGATAATCCATACGGCTATGACTATGGGGTATGATGTGCCCTGGAGGAAGGTGCACCGCTTGCTAATCGAGTCCGCATTATCCACTCCCGGCATCCTCTCCGAACCCGAACCGTTTGTATTGGAGACCAGCTTGGACGACAACTACATGTGTTATCAGATCAACGCGTATATAACGGATGCCGACCGTATGCCCGACATCAAATCGGACCTATTGCAGAACATCCAGGACCGATTCCACGCCGCCGGCATAGAGATGATAGCGCCCCACTACATCTCGACCCGCGACGGCAGCGGCAGCAAAATCCCCCCCGCAGAATGACTGGGGATGAGGCGCGTCCCCGCGCCTTAAATTAACCGTAGGGACGCGATTCTTCGCGTCCGCATCAATCCGGCCCCGCGCCGTAAGTAACTGGGACGAGGCGCGCCCTCGCGCCGTTATCATAGTCGCCCGCTACGCTTGCTCCCGAGGCTTTCCCCCAGAACTTCCCAGAACCCCTCAGAACTCTTTTTCACTGAGACAGAAGAACATAAGTCCAAAAGCCTTACCTTCCCTCTCCGCATATGACTTATGATCTCCGTCATCATGGTCGCTCGCTGTCGCTTGCTCCCGAGGGTTTTCCCGCAGAACCCCACAGAACATCGCAGAACTTTTTCCCTGAGACAGAAGAATATAAGACCAAAAACATTACTTATTACTTCATCACTATTACCTATAACTTACTCCCCCCCCTGCGAAGCAGGGAGAAGTCCCTGTCGGGGACTTCGGTTTCCGCGTAACCCCCGACAAGGAAAGCCCAACGGGTTTTCCGCCGTCGTGGGTCATCGCCCCTCTCTCACCTCCAGGAATGCCCATCGGGTATTCCTATCTCCAGATCCTCAACCATGTTTTCGGCCGGGATGCTATGGTCGCTATCGCTATCCCTTGCTCCCGGAGGCCTTCCCACAGATGTTCCACAGAACAACCTCAGAACTTAATTATTAAAAATCACGTGAACATAGGGAAGGAACCAGAACATTCAACCGAAATAGTTAGAAGACCGAAATACATAGTAAACATTTGATTCTCTGATAGTTCTGCGGGGTTCTGCGAAATATCTGTGGGAAAGCCCAAAAGACCGAGCCTGCGAGCGTCAAAAGAAATAAAGCGGGAAAAGCCAAATGAGCAAGGACAGCGAGCGAAGATCATTGTCGTTGCTTGCGGGCTTTCTCCCATTCCTTTTCTCGTCTCCACATCTCCTGAATATCAGTTTCCGAGGAGTAAAGTGGGTCCCGTTGATAATCCTTCGTGGGATCTTTACGGAACTTATCCTTTATTCCGTCCCATGCCATCTCCCCCAATTCATATACCATCAAGCCACACGCGGCCACACACATTACTCCTTCTCCTATACGGTCACAAGCCTTCTTTACAAACTTAGAGAACTTACTCCCCTTCTCCTCCTGCTCCTTGTCTTTATCCTCATCAGCCTGATTCCCCTTGTCGTCCGCCATATCTTTGTCACAAATCCGGAAATTATAGTCCTCCGGCAACTTCTCAGCCTCAATGATCTGTTGCTTATACTCCTCACAAGGGAACCCGAACAATTCCTCTTTGATCCTGCATTTCCCGATACCTAATCTGTGGAGACGCCCAAGATCTTTTGATGAAAAGCGGTATGAATAGGGATTGTACGATACCCTCCCAACATATTTACCATCTGCAAAGGCATAATAATCTTCATACAACACACAGGGGTCTGTATAAGTAGCTAATGACCCAAAGGACAGGTATTTCACCAACTCAATAACAGTCCTCCCATCCTCCTTACCTTTCCCATTCTCCATTCTCAATTTTCCATTTTCCATTTTCCATTTTCCATTCCGGCTTTTGCCGGCTCGCTCGATACCGCTTGCTCCCTTTTTACTTCTTCCCGCAGAACCCCGGGGAACCCCACAGAACTTTTTTACTTATAAAACTACCGGAATTAACAGAACGTCCAGAAACTCATTCAAGATGTTTATTTATCTTATAATCCATTGATTCTATGATAGTTCTGCGGGGTTCTGCGGGGTTCTGCGGGGTTCTGTGGGAAAGCTAAAAAGAGCGAGCCTGCGAGCGTCAAAAGAAATAAAGCGGGAAAAGAAGAAAGAGCAAGCGCTGCGAGCGAAGCTACTTTTCCAGATCGCGGAGCTTGTCAGCGTAGCGCTGGGATAGTTCCCGACGGTCGGTCGCGCCATAGAAATCCCGCGCGAACTCCAATACCTGCTTATAGACCTCCATCTTGCCGCGCACCTCGATCTCCGGCAACAATCCAATCAGCATCTCAAATCTATCCCACTCATATTCCAAATCGGGCCGCTCATCCTCCACTCTCGCCTCCTCCAGTTTACTCGCAAGCAACTCCCGAAGAGGAGCAAGTAAATTAAGAGCCACCGCCTCAGACTCCATCTTTATTGCATTCTTGACCATGAACACGTTGCAGAGAAGCATAGTAAGATAATAATCCCCTTCTAATTTCTCAGGGAACTTTCCTTCTGAGAGAACTTCATCAATTTTCATCCAGACAGCTAGCATAGCCTCTGTGGCAAACTCCCAATCCTCCAACTCCTCCAGCACCTCCTGGATACGCGTGATTGAGCCATAGGGATCAAAAACCCATACGTTTCTCTCCAATTCTTCAATAAACACATGCAGAGCCATCTCGACCCGCTCCCTCAACGATGGGCGTACCTCCTTATACATCTCATTGAAGGCGCTCCAGATAAACAGCATCTGTAGCCACCAGACCATCCCCTCGCTTTTCAGCTTGTAGGGACACCCTTGGAAGAAGATAGTGTAGGTGCTCCCATCTGGAGTTTGATACATGAACTCCTTAGGACGCCTCGGCGAGAGCTCCAGCATCCGCGACTGAAGTGCTTTCGCCTGCACTTCACAAAAATCAATAAATTCATCAACAGTCATAATACAAACATATTTATTTACTTCAACCAGAAGAACTCTTTCTCCTCAGACAGAAGAACATAAGATCAAAAGCCTTGCTTCTTCTCTCATCACTCTAACTATATACTTACTTTCCCTCCCTCCATTTTCCATTCTCCATTTTCCATTCCGGCTTTCACCGGATTGCCGGGATGCTATGGTTGCCCGCTATCGCTTGCTCCCAGGGTTTTCCCGCAGAACTCCCCAGAACCCCACAGAACTCTATTTCTTTGAGCCATAAGAATATAAGTACATACACCTTACCTCATAACTCATAACTCAGCTCTCATACTTACTTTTCCATCGCGTAGCCCCCTGCGAAGCAGGGAGAAGTCCCTGTCGGGGACTTCGGTTTCCTCGTAACCCTCGACAAGGAAAGCCCAACGGGTTTTCCGCCGTCGTGGGTCATCGCCCCTCCTCCCTCACCCCGGGAATGCCCATCGGGTATTCCTATCTCTCCTGATCCTCAGCCAGGTTTTCTGCCGGGTTGCTATGGTCGCCCGCTATCGCTTGCTCCCGGGGCCTTCCCGCAGAACCCCACGGAACACCCCAGAATTCTTTTTCTCTCAGACATAAGAACATAAGACCATAAGCCTTACTTCTTCACTCATAACTCTGACTTCTGACTTTCTTTCCCATTCTCCATTTCTTTTTTTGTCCTTTTGTTCTTCTGTCTCCACGTAATTCTCTTTTTCCAAGACAGAAGAACATAAGTTCCTATAACGCGTTCAGCATTATAGGAACTTATGTTCTTCTTAAATCAATAGGAAATTGGTTCATCCAACAACCAGTATCATATATCAGGAATTGAATTTGGTATTCAGATAATCAAGAAAATCGTCTATGGATTTAGTTTGCCACTTGTTGTCGGCACCCATTCGATCAAAAAATGTTACTTGATCATTTTCGACAAAAGCTCCTAATATATACTTATTGCCAGTAGCATCCAATAAGTTAAAAATAGCTTTCTTTATCGCTCTTCTTGTATATGTGCTATTTTGATCTGGAATAAATACCAAAACACGATCTTCACCCTTATAAGTTTCTCTAAATGGCCAGAAAGTTAATCCTGATAGTTGAATCTCTTCCTTATGCAACCATTCAGTTGGATAATTCAGTAATCTATGACATAGGAAAAAGGCATCAGCTAACGTACCATGATACGTCCCATTTGGATCCTGTACTCTATTTGGATCCTGTACTCTATTTGGATCCTGCATCTTATTCTCTTTATTCATTGCCATGATAAGCGTGTTATAAAAAATATTTTGTTACAAATAAGCAATCGAATAACATTCGCCTCCCATAAACCTCAAGGATTTCCTAGACTCTTTTTGCATACAGGACATACAAGATCACCCCAGGTAAATTCGTTTGATGTACCACCAGTAGCCGCTTGAGCTGCCTTGTCCGCTGCGTTACCCACAATAGGCCCCCTTCCTTGAGTGAGAATAGCCATTCCTAATCGCGCGCCTATCTTTATTACCCCTTCAACGGTATAAATACCGTATCTACCGGCTTTTGACCAGCCAGACTCTTCGAATCTATGTCCACAATGAGGACATCTAATTTTCTTACTCATATTCAATCTGTAATTTAAATAATCATCATTAAAATTATTCCCAAAGAACCCTCCTACTCTCCCTTTATTTATATCACAAAAGACTTGCTAAGGTTTCTGTTGTTTATTGCACCAATCTAACGCGGTCAATGTACGCTCATCTGCCTCATGTCTATCTGGATTCTTACTAATTCTCGGAGGAGAAATAGTGACTCCATGTTTATCTGAATTATGTTGTTGAACTATGTCCAAACAAAAATCGCACGGGGGAAACCGGACTAACATTATATAACTATTGCACTTATCCCAGTCAGGATAACAATCAATAGTTTTCCGCTCACAACATGAGAACATCCTTCTACCACTATCATCTAAAACTTGGCCTGTTGAAGTCAAGTATGTATAATACTTATCAAAAGGAATGACTTTACCAGAAGAAGTATAATATTTTACATTTCCATCAAATTTAATTAAATAAGAATTGATAAAATAAGAAGATGAAGATATTCTTTCCAAAGCCTCTTGATAAATCTTATTCTCAATAACTTGTTTAATATCGGTTTTATCGTATAATGATTGACCATCATAATTACCACTAAAACACAGGACATCTTGGATTACCTTCTCCTTATGCATTACAGTAGTAATAGAAAAGCATCCTGATTTCTTTTCAAACTTATCTTTAAATTTTCCGGCACCCGCTTTTCCAGTCACAATTTCCTTGAACTTTTTCATCCATTCATCTATATCTTTCTTAAATAACTGATCTATGATTATCCCAAATAACGGAATTCCTTTATTCCAATACTGCAAGAAGTAAGAATAATTTGAGACAACCATTTTACATGAAAATGTATTCATATAGTGATCTTGTATGGTTTTACCTAATAACTTTTTTAGTAAGCTTAATAACTTAAATATCTTATATCTCGTTATATATGGCTCTCCTTGAGAATTGACAAAATTTACAAATTGTTTACCGTTTCGATTCTCAAACGAGCCAACATCCAGATTATCTTGATTATTTATCTCGTTATACTTATTGACATATAAGGTTGCAATCTGATTAAAAATTTGTGTTATTATATCCCAACATTCATCTTTTTTGTCCAATTCCGATAAAGTATTCTCACACTTGCCAGTTCTAATTTCTTTCCACCATGTAATGTAGGAGACATCCTGAAGGACATCCATAATACTGGTTGTTCGGAGGTCTGTTTCATCTAAATCTAAGTCAATTAGACTTAATAAGATTGGGATTTCAATTGTCTCTTCCTTTGGGAGATGGAGATTTATTGTAAGCTCATTTAGCAACTTCTGAGTTTCTGCCATAATTCGATATTAATGTATTTATACTTTGATAATTTACTCGTATGAGATGGAGAGGTGGGAGGAGAGGATTTTGTATTCGGTGGATTTGGCTTCGTCTTGGGTTACAATGAAGCCTTCTTCATACCAGCGGGATAGGAGGTCGGCTGCCGACCGGCTGCCGTGTTTGACCGCCTTTTGAACTAAATCCAAGGCTTTATTCCTATCCTCGTATTTTGTATACTCTCCGGATTGGTTGGCATAAATCACTGCTAATTGATACATGGACTCGGCGTTATTCGCTTCTACTCCTTTCTTATACCAATCTACAGCTTTATCCCAGTCTTTGGGTGTAGTATTGCCTCCCCACCAATACAAATTGGCCAACTGGGGTGCTCCTAATCCTCCTAATTCGTATGACTTTTGCCAGTTTCTGATGGCTTCCGGCTCATAAACTTCAAGAGTTGATCCGCCATAGCATTTTACAAATCCCATCAGCCAGAAGTACATAGGTTCTTCTTTGACAGCTATTGAATTTAATAATTCTACTGCCTTACCTTCATTAGCCGGGAAATCAGGCTCGACCCCATCCCAATAGAGCCTTGCTATCTGAGCTATCACATACGGATTATCAGATGAACCTTCCATGGCCTTTACCTCCTGTACGCCATTAGAATGTTCAGAAGCATTACTACTAAGTATTTTCAGACGTGCTAAGTCTATCTGAGCTTCCGGAGACTGAGCCTCTACTGCTTTGTTGAGCCAGCTTTGAGCAAGGGAATTGTCAAATTCAATTCCCTCGCCTTTAGCATACGCCTTAGAGAGTCGCCACATAGAATACGCCTCTCCCTTTTCAGCCCCAGCCTTATACTCCTCAACAGCTTCATTCCATTTATGGTCAGCTCGGAGCTTATCTCCTTTATCCCCATGAGAGGAGGAACATCCTATCATCAAGCAGCCAACTAGGCTAAATAACATTATTGATAGTGTTTTCATTTCTTATAATTATTCAAAGCGGATAATGATCAACGTGGATAAGACATATTGGGGGTAACATAAATCGTAGACTCACTATATATGACTTCTCCGCTAAATAGAATTGCGTAAGCCCTTACATGCGTACCTGTATAAGTGTAGGTGGACTCCATGAAAAGATCAGAAACAGAAATTTCATTTGACTGGATTTCACATGAGATTTTCGATACATGAGAAGAGTTAATATTAAAATCTTCACTGGTACTGTACTTATAAGATCTATATATGAAACCTGCTTCTTGAACATTATCCATGTTTCCCATAATAGTTGCCTGTCCTGAAAGATAATAATCATTATAAGTTCTACCCTTGATCTCCGTAACTTTTAGCCAATCCACAGTAATGCTTAGTTTAGTATTGAACGTTACCAAATTACCTCTTACCACATTATTGTTCTCGTCTATTATATATAGCTGATAGTAATACGTAGAACCGGCATTTAACCCTGTCCAATTCCAAGTAACGGTTGTTGTTGGAATCTGCGTTGGAGATGTGAAGGTACGGACCGCCTTTTTCTCATTTGGATTCTGGCTTGACCCGTAAAAGAATCCATATTCCTTTACTTTAACTTTTCCGTTAATTACGATCTTTCCGTTAAGAGTTGCGCTTGTTTCAGTTATATTAGTCGCCGCCTCCGTACTAACAGTAAATGTACCTACTTCATCAGGAGTAGTAAATGAAACCAAGTTACCCTTTATTTCGTTGCCGCTTTCATCAATTGCATATAATTGATAATAGTATGTTGTACTATTAGAAAGGGCCGGATAAGTCCAAGTAACCTGAGTTGTGGATACAGTTGTAGGGGTTGTATAAGTCTTGACCGACTTACGGATTGTTGGAGTTTGACTTCGTCCATAATAAAAGCCATACTCTTTAAGTTTTACTTCACCCTGAACTGTAATCTTTCCATTTAGTACCGCACTATCACAAGTAACATCAGTTGCCGCCTCCGTAGTTAATGTAAATGTGCCCGATGTCTTGGTCTGAAATGATATAACATTACCTTTTACTTCATTTCCACTCTCGTCTATAGCATACACTTGATAATAATATGTAGTACCGCTGGAAAGACCTGTGCAATTCCAATTTACCGGAGTAGTGGACACTGTCGTAGCTGTAGTGAACGTCTTGACAGACTTTCGAGTGGTCGGATTTTGGCTTGTGCCGTAGTAGAAGCCGTATTCTTTAAGCTTGACATTTCCATCCACCGTAATCTTACCGTTCAGAGTCGCACTTGTCTCAGCTATATCTGAAGCCCCCTCTGTATCCAGAGAGAAAGATCCCACCTCTTCTAAGGTGTCAAATGAAATAATGTTGCCCCTAACCTCATTACCATTCTCATCTATAGCATACACTTGATAATAGTAGGTTGTCCCGTTTGATAGGCCTGTGCAATTCCAGTTTACTGGGGTCGACGCAACGGTAGTTGGGGAAGTGAAAGTTCTGACGGACTTACGACTTGTCGGATTTTGGCTTGTACCGTAATAAAAGCCATACTCTTTAAGTTTTACCTCACCCTGAACCGTAATCTTTCCATTTAGTACCGCACTTTCACCAGTAACATCAATAGCATCCTCCGTAATCAATGTAAATGTGCCGGATGTCTTGGTCTGAAATGATATAACATTACCTTTTACTTCATTTCCACTCTCGTCTATGGCATACACTTGATAATAATATGTAGTCCCGCTTGATAGGCCAGTGCAATTCCAGTTTACTGGAGTAGTGGATACTGTCGTGGCTGTAGTGAACGTCTTAACAGACTTCCGATTGGTCGGATTTTGGCTTGGACCGTAGTAGAAGCCGTATTCTTTAAGCTTGACATTCCCATCAACCGTAATCTTACCGTTTAGAGTGGCACTCGTTTCGGCAATATCGGAAGCCCCCTCTGTATCCAGAGAGAAAGATCCAGCCTCTTCTAAGGTATCAAATGAAATAATGTTACCCTTGACCTCATTACCATCCTCATCAATAGCATACACTTGATAATAGTAGGTTGTCCCGTTTGATAGGCCTGTGCAATTCCAGTTTACTGGGGTCGACGCAACGGTAGTTGGGGAAGTGAAAGTTCTGACGGACTTACGACTTGTCGGATTCTGGCTGGTCCCGTAGTAGAAGCCATATTCTTTAAGCTTAACTTGGCCCTCCACTGTGATCTTGCCGTTAAACTTCGCGCTTGTCTCAGTGATCTCAGAAGCTGTCTCTGTTACCAATGCGAATGATCCGCCGGTTCCAGTACTGAAGGAGACAACCGAACCTTTCACCATATTATTCTTTTCATCTATGGCGTATAGCTGATAATAATATGTCGTAGTTTCAGAGAGATTGGAGAGATCGCAGCTAACTTCACTGCTTGTCACAGCCGTAGCGGAGGTAAATGTTTTTACCGACTTCTTCACCTCCGGTGTAGAGTTGGTGCCGTAATAGAAACCATACTCCTTGAGTTTTACATTCCCTTCTACTTCCATTTTACCATTCAAGGAAGCACTGGTTTCCTTAATATTGGTAGCCGGCTCCGTCTGCAAAGTTAAAGTACCACCGGTTTTAGTAGTAAAGGAGACAATATCACCTTTCACCAGGCCATTCCTTTCATCAATTGCATATAACTGATAATAATAGGTGGTCTGACTTTCCAATTCCGTCAGATCGTAAGTAACATCGCAACTGGTAACATCGGTAGCGGAAGTAAATGCTTTTACAGTCTTTTTTACAGATGGATTCTGAGTGGTTCCATAATAAAAGCCATACTCCTTTAGCTTAACGTTATCCTCCACTATGAGACGACCGTTCAGGGTAGCTCCATTTTCAGTTACATTGGTAGCCGGATCGGTTGACAACACTAAAGAACCTTGGGGCTTTTGGAGCGTAATCGTCTTGACACTCCCGTAATTAGTACCAACACTATTCGTAGCGTATGCCCTTACCTTATATTCTACCTCATATTCTAATCCCGAAACCGTACTTTCGAAATCAAGAGGGGAATTAGTGTTGCCGAGTTTCGTAAGACCTATATTCTCCTCGAGTGTCGGCATTTCCGAGGTAGAGTATACAATACCATGTTGACTTACGGCAGAACTTCCTACACTGACAATACTTCCTTTAACTATGAAGGAAGTACCTGTCCCATTCTGTTCTACTGAGATAGTATTTACAGTAGGCAAGTTTTCTGCGCCCTTGTCTACCATCACCACGATTTCATCCCGTGAATTCATGGTCTCAACATAGATCATTTTCTCGTAGTGGCCATCGCTGATCTCATCTCTGTTTACAGTAATGTTCACAATTTTTTCTTGATCCTTCAAGACTACCCCGTCTTTCGGATCGGCCATAATCCAGTCAGCCTCGCTTTTGATAGTGTAACTGATAGAAGTATTGGTTGGATTCTTAAGGAACAGTTTAAGTACACTTTCCCTGTGGCCGAAATCAAGCAATTGTGGAGTCACAGAAAAGATGTTTGTATCTACGATAGGCTTTAGGTTAACATTGGCCGGTGTAGTATTGCCTGCTGAAACATTTACATCCTCCGACATCGGTTCGAAGCCATCTTTGCGGAATGTAAGCGTATAAGTCCCGGCTTGAACGTCTTTGTACTGGAAATGCCCGTTGCCATCCGTGCGCTCCGTGCCGAGCGTAGGATTTTTAACCTCACACCCTTCTATCACTTCCTGGGTATTTCCATTCTTTACAATACCGGTTATGGTGCCTAAAGTAGGAGCGAAATCTTCTGTTGAACAACCTGAAGTCAACAGAAGCAAACCACTTAGTATAATTGTTATTACCGATTTCATGATCTTATGGATAATCTGAGAATAGATAAGAATTAAAAGGTATAGGCCAAAGAAACATTCACGGCCCCATCAAAATATGGATTAATAGCTAATTCTTTGCCTTTGGATTTCTTGTATCTGAGTTTTCCTTTTGCAACCAGGGCATCTACGAGATTCACTATATAAACACCACTGGCTCCAATAATAAGACCGTTACGGATATTCCTGGCATTATTCGCTTTTTTCTGATAAAAGCTGATTGCATCAGCAGAATAGGCCGCCCGAGCTTTATTCACATAAGAAGACCTTTGATTTTCGAATGCCAAAGCAGTTGCGACACACCCGATCTCAGCAGCTAAGAACAACGCACCCTTAAAATAGCTCTGTTTATACATCTGCCCCCATCCGGGAATGAGAGCGGATCGCCATAATCCTCTTGCGCCGTACGAATTAGTATACTCAACTGGCAAATAGGAGACTTTAGAGGGATCATTAGCTACCTCGTATAAGGTCTTACATTCTATTACCTTCCCTTTTTGCTTTACATATCTATCGACAGCCTTAAAGGACATCTTCACATTATCGTATGTAAAATCATACTGGGACGAAAATTCATTCTTCTCCTCTGGTTGTCCATCCTTTATATTCACAAGGATCTTCTCTATCTGTTTACCAGACACAGTTACTCCGGAAGCTCTCATCAAATCTGTGATTAACGAAAGATCCGCATCATGCTGAGCCTCCTTCAGTGTCGCGCCACTGCCGTCAGCCACCATATAATGGAAAGTCCCATTTTTGGGAGGATAATTCCCTTTTACCCAGGGAGGAGTCTCTTGGGATGAAGAGGGATAGGCAAGTATGAAAGAGAAAAGGCAGGTAAGGAATACCAGAAGTTTGTTCATCAATAGTCCTATTGATATATTGCCAACCAATTCCCTAAGTAGGCGGGTTATATATGGGTAAAAGAAAAGAGGGGAATTTATCTTGCCTCAATCAAAGACAAACAGGCTCGCCAAAGCCTACAGACTGATTGATATGAGGATAGTATAAACTCCCACTCTGGATTTGCCTATGCTGAAAACGACCTGTCGGGTCGTATTAAAAAATGCGACAAATACAGAAAGAGCGTCTAATCTCACTTAATCTCAGTCTGTTACAAAATTGGCGATTTGTTTGTCTGAGAAAGAAAGCTTGACACTTTTCTTTGCCGGCGGTATTTCTCCTCCACCGGATAATGCAAAGTTAATCAAAATTTTTGATTAGACGCTCTTTTTCATGGGCTGTTATAGTTTTATTGTTTGGAAATGGTTGCGGTATTTCTGGAGGTAGGTTGGTTCCTCGGGATTCAGACATTCGGCGTAGTTTACCTTGACGGCGCGACCGCCGTCGGTGAACTCGGCTCCGGAACAGGCTTTGGCCAAGGGTTTCCAGCTGCCGGTCAGGATGTTATATTGCCAGACGTAGGTGCCTTCTACCCAACCGTTGCTGTTGCGGTTCTCTTCCATTATGATGGTCAAGACGCCGTTGCGTTCTACTATGTCGTTGACGGCCATGGCTTCGTCTTCGAGGCTGGTCTTGTTCAGGCTGACTGTCGTCTCGCGGCCGGTGCGGCTGTCGTAAATGTACAATTTGTTATCAAATCCTGACGGCTGACGCCAGTAATTATAGCAAAGGATACGACCGTCGTCATATAGCCGATGGGTGTCGGCGTTATACACCTGCGCGCATTTATCGCGGTAACGCTGTCCGGCCGGATCTTCGGCTTCTGACTGATAGGGCTCCTCGACTGTGGTAGGTATCTCATCATAGTATGAGATGGTGTCTGATTGAGATGCATACCCGTAGCCTTCATCCCCGGAATATACCTCCTCTACCACTACTGCGGAGTCGTCTTCCGGAGCGGCGATCTTATTCTTTCCGCCACAGGAGGCAAAAAGCAGAGTTACCACCAGTGGTATCAGATATGTCGGTGTCTTTTTCATTTTCTGATCATGTTATCTAAGTTTCAGTCCAGCGGATGTCCCGGCAAAAGAAAAGAGGGGTTCTCATCGCACCTCAATCACCGCTATAACCGGCCCGCCAAGGCCTACAGACTGCATGATTGGAGGGTAGAATAATAGCCCCTCTGAGTCATGTATTCTCATTCGGGCGGATGCCGCGTTTTAGATACATCAATCAGAGAAAGAACGTCTAATCTATCCTTATCCCAGTCTGAGTTGAAATTTGGCGGTTCGTTATAGCTGAGAAAGAAAGTTTGAGACTTTTCTTCACCGGCAGTATGTCTCCTCTGCCGATGTTGCAAAGTTACACAATATTTTCGATCAGACGCTCTTTTTAGGCAATTTTTCTCTCGCGGAAGTGTTTTCTTTTGATTCCCGGAGGGATATCCGCTTCCGGGCGCAAAGTTAAGAGGATGGTGGAATTGGCGCAAGTCTTTTTTCTGATTTTGGATGATTGATTTCCAAAAGTTGGGGTCAAGGGGGATTTTTTCCCGAAGTTTCGTAATTTTGCATCCGGATCAGGGGAGGACCTCGGGGAAGAGAATCGAAACAGTAGGATTTTTAACCTCTTCTTTAAGTTCCTCATTAAAATTAGGAAGTATGACTTTGTTTGATGTGATGTCGGTGGCTTACCGGTCGCGGTTGATTTTCCGGACAGACGCGGAATACCGCCGGAAGATGGGTGCGTCGTTCGAGACGGTGGTCAATAACCGCGATTCCGAAAGGATGATGGAGAATTTCTATCTCTCCCTGAGCCGGAGTTGCGAGATCGCTTTGGGGCTATACCTCTATGATGTAGTGGAGGATTACGTCAATGCTTCGGAACTTTACCGGACTCTCGATTGGGGCGACCGCACGCAGATGGCGTCACGCAAGAAATTCTGCCGCAAGCTATTCCGTCTTTATTCGACAGCGGGCAAGCGTATCTCAGATCCGGAGGATGCAAAGTTCGGCCACCGGGATGCGGATCCGCGCCTGCTGAAGGTTTTCTTCCCGGATGGCGAGCAAGGGGAACCGGCGGTCAATTTGGTCTTCATACTGCTGTTTGCTTATGGCGTAATCCGCCCTTGGGGAGGCGAGAATACACGCGGGCATGATCTTAATGACAAGGATATAATCAACGCCCTGAGAAAACTGCGCGAGCTGATAGCGGTCCTGAAAGAGGACATGCCCCAGATAGGCTCCACGGAGAAGCCGATGGCCTTCGACAACTGGCTCTCAGCTATTGATTATTACCTGGAGCATACAGAATTATTGCAGGAGGTGGCACCCTTGACCTTTTTCAACGCCCTTACTGAAATCACCAATGCCTGCCGAAACCTCTGTATACCATCCCTCCTGCGAGGGGACGTGGAGAAATTAGGTGGCATCCCAATGGATGGAATATGGATAGATGATGCCGACAAAGGTCGCACCCGTTTCTGGATTTTTCCCGATAATTGTATTTACGCATTTTGCTATCAGTCCTTTGATGATAAGGAATGGATATTGAGACCTTACGAATTGCATGTCCGACTGGCTGATAGCGATAAGTATGCCGATGCGTTCCTGATGCTCCGTCCTGAGGGGAATAAGAGATATATCGAAAACCCGGAGGAACCGATCCCGGTTGATTTGATTGCCCAGGGTTCTTTCGAGGTGGAGTATGATGAAACCACGGATGAACTGACACGAGTAATGTTGTATGATGGGCCCGGGATCCTTCCCGAATGGCTCGATTGGAGAACCTGGGAACGCCTCAGCCCCACCTCGGAGGAATATAAACATTTCCGCGAGATCCTCGATGCTATATATAATCCCAATGATGCTCTTTCACGTATCTTCCAAACCCTCTACCCGGAACTTATTGATTATCAAAATCAACTCCAAGGGCGCGACCGTAAGTACCTTTACGTCTACGACCGATTGCCGCGCCGATTCGTAATCCGCGAGACCGCTCCCGAAGTGTTCAAGTACCTGCCACCCAAGAATGGAGGCTTACCACCTCAGTCCCTGTTTGATCTGAAGATAACGCCTCAGCATCCCCTCTACGCCTTCCCCCTTAAGAGGAATAAGAGTTTCTATAATGATCCGGCTATGGAGAAATTGGCCAAGATATTAGAGGATGCGGAGAATATCAATCAGGCCTTTATCTACCATCCCTCCGACTCCAAACCACCCCGCCTCATCCTGACCCAATACTCCGCCTCGATCCCCCTCGACCCGCCCCTCCTCCAGGAAATGGGCATCAAAGTCTTGAAAAGCTGAATTTGCTGAAGAGGCAGCCCGAGTTCTGGTTCTGAAAGCTGAATTTACTGAAGTGGCAGCCCAGGTCCTGGTTCTAAAAGCAGATTGCAAAAGTGGCAGCCCGAGTCCTGGTTCTGAAAGCTGAATTTGCT
>CAZKJP010000015.1:21256-38311 GCA_964553075.1 uncultured Sangeribacter sp.
AAGTGGCAGCCCGAGTCCTGGTTCTGAAAGCTGAATTTGCTGAAGTGGCAGCCCGAGTCCTGGTTCTGTGCAAAACCTTTAGGTTTTGAGATAAAAAAACATCCCGAGGAATTCCCTCGGGATGCTTTTTTTATCTATAAAAGTTTGATTACTTTACAGCTACCTTTACAGTCTTACCGGCTACTGTTACAACGTAAACACCTGCCGGAGCTGCTACTGCCTCGCGGTCAGCAGCTACGCCATTGAAGATAACCTTACCATCGGCAGCGCAGATATTCAGAACCTCGCCAGCAGCACCGGCTACCATTACCTGACCCTTACCGCCAGCGATCATCAGCTTACCGGCCAAAGCGCCTTCTACTCCTACGAATTCGATTACGCACTCGTTAGAAGGAGCGGAAACACCATTGGCGTAAACAGTCACTACAGTGTAAGTGTAAGTGATATCAAGAGCGTTCTCATCCAAGTATTCGCACTCGGTTACGAGTTCCTCATTGATCTTAACACCATTACGGTAAACATTGTAACCCAAGATATCCAGCGAACCGGCGCCACTGCCGCCTTCATAAGTGAAGTCATCCATCATCAGCATGAAGGAGCCGGTAGCGCAACTGCGGATAGCGAAATGCTTAGCACCTACCGGTACCTCGAAGGTGTACTCTGTCCAGTCGGCCGGAACTGAATTTACAGTCTTAACCAATACATAGTTGGTAGTCTCAGGATCATCCTCAAGAGTATAGTACATCTCGATCTTTTCCGGATACTGTTCGCTATAGCTCTTAGCAAAGAAGCTGATAGTCTGAGCATTGCCGGAGAGCATCGGTGAGATAGCCCAGTCATCGGTAGTACCATCGTCAGCACGGAACAGAGCTGCCAGGTACTTGTCGCCGCTATGGCCGGCGAAAGTTGTATTGAAGCCATCTTCACTGGAATCGAAGATGAAGAAGGAAGCCTTGTCCGCACCAGCTTCGACACCCGGGATATCAATGCCCTGGAATCCGCCTACTTCTGCATTATCCTTATCGATGAAGGTCCAATCGCCATACTCGTGAGCCCAGCTGTCTGCATCTTCGAAGTCATCGGATACGGAGCCGCCATCACCACCAGCGCTCGGAGCGGTCCAAGTCAGCTTGATACCGTTATCCTCGATCGTACCAGCGAGGTCATTTACTGCCGGCAGAACTACTTCCTTAGGCTGTACGGTTATAGACTTGGAAGTGTTGTTGGAATCCTCCTGGTCATCAGCGTAAACTACCTCTGCGTAGTAAGTTACTGCCTGAGCATCCTCAATCGGCATACCCAACTGGAAGGATACTGTAGCGGAATTATTTGCATAGAGAGATGTGATCTCATGAGTCTGTACCAACTCGCCGTTGCCGTAGAGATCAACTTTGAAGTTGTCAGCATTCTTAAGACCATTGTTTACGATATCTACATTCACGCTGTAAACAGCACCCTTAACTACCTCAGCCGGAGCTGAAATATTCTTGATAGCTACATCATAGTTGAGCAGATCACCTACTACGATCTGATCGAGCATAGTGTAAACATACTGGTATGTGGTAGCCTGGAAGCGAACCTGAACGGTCTTGCCTTTGTATTCATCAAGAGAGACTGCGGCGCGGTACCATCCCGGCTGACCCGGAGCGAGTGCGTCTATTACAATAGGCAAACCTGCCGGAACCCATTCAGTAGTTCCTTCTTCCCTTACATAAACCTGGATCTGGTTGATGTCAGGATTTCCGGCATTGATATTATAAGTGTAGAAGCTTACACCCGGAGTAGCGAAATTAGCCAATGAGATCTTACCGGTAAAGAGGCCTGCTGAAGACTCAAGATACTCGCCCTTCATGGCTGCGTAGCCATTATCTCCATCGGAACTTGTGATATCATTGGATGGGTCATCGTCAAAAATTGACCAAGCACCGCCATACTGGGCGTAACCTGTACCCCAGATATAATGCAGAGAACCATCAGCAAAGCTTTCTTCCATTCCGTTATACGGAGTACCTACAGCTACCAAGTCAGATACAGCGCCGGTCTGGCCACCTTCGGTAACGGCGAATACTGCTAACTGTACGAAATCCTGCTCACCTGCCGGTACGGCATCGTATGTGAAGGTATTGGCGCTCAATTCCTCGGAGATTGCTGCCCAACCGGAATTGGTCTGTTCAGCTACGATATATTTTACCATTTCAGGATTCAGAGGATAACCGTTGATATCCTTAGTTACCTCATCCCAAGTCAATACAACTGTACCGGTATTGCCTACCTCAGAAAGGATGATGCCCTGAGGCTCACCAGGCTGGTTGACACCTACGAATACTGCGATGGTAGCAGATTTGCCGGCGCCCTCTTCGTTGGATGCTACAACTGTATAGTTATAGTTACCACCCTCTTCCAAGGTATCGTTAAATACGAGTCTTACGCCTACACCAGGGTTCTCGAAGGTCTTTACAACCTCGCCATCGCGGCTTACGGTTACTTCTGTGAGTGATTCCAGAGCCTCTCCTACCATGGTAACGGTCGGAGTATCGAATACGATCTTCATTGTCAGGTCACCGTCCGGGCTCGGGATACCCTGCAGGGAGGTTACTTCAGCGGGGGCATTAGCGGTCATCGGTGCGCTGATAGCCAGATCATCGATGTAGAGATAGTATGTATCAGCATCGCTTATACCATGGAAACCGATATAGTAAACACCATCGGCTGTCGGAGTGATGTAATTTTCGAATTCTACATAGTCAGTAGTCAGGATGTCAGTGGGATCCATAACCACACCAGTCATAGCCTCGGCGGTAGGAGCATCGCCCCATTTAACCTCGATGCGTTCAAGATAATTTGCGCTGTATGCTTTTGATGAGAAAGAGACCCTATACATCTTACCGGCCTCCATCTTGATACCCGGGGTTACAAACCAGTCATCCATAGCATTGTATCGGTTGTACTGGATACGTACTGCTCCTTCATTGTATCTCCAGTAATCACCGTCCTCATTGGCATCAATTACAGTAAAGCCGGCGATACTGTTTTCAGAAGAGAAGTCATTGCTGTACGGAGGTACGATGTCACCCAAGGAGATAGAGTTGGAAGTAGCGATAGCACCGCTTACTCCGTCAAACTGAGCCTCTACGGTATAGTAGTAGGTCGTCAGGTTATTAGGTACGGCAATAGCTTCAGTGAAGCTGGTTGCGCTACCATTGTAAACCTCAACATCATCCGGGAAACGGGTTACTTTATAGGTAACAGCTGCCGGATCCATATAACCGCCGTCGATAGTCTCGGTTACCGGAGTCCAAGTCAGTTTCATCTCACCGTTCTCATATACTAAAGTAGCAGTAGTTCCGGCGGGAGTACCGTTACCTACAAACATTGAAACCTTTGCGATAGGGCTGTTTCCTACACTGTTTGCAACAGTTACGGAGAAAGTATAATGCCCGGGTGTCTCAACGGTTACGGGTACGCTTACCTCTGCTCCATACTGGGTAGTGCCTGTAGCATAAGATTCGCCGTTTACAGATACATTGTAGGTAAGGGAACCGGAGGCTGCGCTGCCATCGTAATTAGAGGTCGGTGCGGTAAAGTTGATGTTTCCGCTCAGAGAACCATCGGAGAAGTCTGCCGCCAAATCGTTTACGATAGCAGGAGCGCCATCCTCAGCTGCAGGGGCAGCGATATACATGCCCTGGACCTCAGCGTTTTCATTAAAGTTGAAAAGTTTGGTAGCAGCCCCTGTAGTAAGGTTCACCTCAGTAAGGAAGCCCTCGAAATCATCGGATACTGCCCAATACATAACGCCGGAGCGCGGGTCGATAGCTGCGGAGCTGAAATACGGGGTAACAAAACCAGTATCACCAACCTCAGTCAGTGAGGCATTGGTCTTGTCGATCTTGTAAAGGGAGGCTTTCGTAACAGCTTCATTCTCTACAAAATAACGTACGCCATAAAGCTGACCTTCAGGTGAGCAAACCAATGAATTCCAATTACCTTCGATAGGAGCAATCGCATTCACAGTCATACCTGTCTCTAAATCGAACTCTACGGTTGCAAGCTGAAGACCATTACCGTCAGCGTTATAGCCAATGCTATAGATATTACCGGAAGATGGGTCCGAGGCGAAAGCATAAATCAGGTTGTCCACCTCCGGATAGAAGGAAGCGACCTGCTCGCCGGTCTCGATATCGTAACCCTTCATGGTCGGCATCTGCCATAACCAGAAATCAGCATAATTGGATACCCAATAGATGCCATCACAAGCGACACCGCTCCAAGCATTGTCGTCAAGGTTGAAAAGGGTCTCATAGGTACCGTCATTGTTGAATTTGCAGAGAGCCGGCATATTGTCGGCTGTCCAGTCATCAGCATAAGTAACCAGACCATACATCTCCGGGAAGTTAGCAGCCACTCTCTGGGGAGCTTGCAATTTGTTGGCTGTCTTCAGAGTAGCGGTTTTGCGCGCCATCTTCAGGGGATTGGTCTTTGGGGCCTTGCGGTTAGCCGCAATATGGAAGCCACCTTTTGCAGGGGCTTTCTTGGCTACAGCTTTAGCCATGCTGGTACGCTGGGCAACTTCGGGGCTGACTACTTTTTTAGCCAGATCCGTAGCACCGTAAGCTGGCAAAACAGCCGCTGCGGCCAATACTGCTGAAGAAATGATAGTTAAGGCTTTCTTCATAAGTAATTATGGATCGGTTTCATTTATTAAGCGACCGGGGCGTTGAAACCGTCTGAACTCCCCGGACACATCCGATTTTATTTAATTATTTTCAAATTCGCTTTCTTTTTGCTATAAATTTTTCTCAGAAGTCATTTAATAGTTCTTCAAGAGTGGCAATTAATATGCAAATATAGTTTAAAAATCCCAACTGACAAAAAAATTCCCCTGATTTAGGTCCTCTGAGCTCTCTGAGCTCCCTGATTTCTCTGATTAATTGCCCTAAAACCGGTTTTTGGGCGGGAAAATTTTGCTATAATTCATGTTTTTGGGTATCGTCTGGGACCTTTCATGGCTAATTTTGGAATTAGATATTGAAAAGAGTCCGGGCAGTTTATCAGACGCCGCCGTCCGGATCCGTTAACCTGGGCGTCTGCTTAATTAACCTATGAAGAGAAACCTACTTGCAATTTTGGCAGGTGTGATGTTAGCTACGGGTATAACGGTCCTGGCTCAAGAGAGCATTACCAAGGCTCCTACATCCAAGTCTGCCACCAAGGTTGAGCTCGGAAATCCCTTTGACCTAAAAAAGCGGATCGACCCTCGAGACCCGACAACCTTCGACTGGTCACGCCGCCCAAAGCAGCTCGATCCCTCCCTAACCTTCAGCCGTAAAAAAGGGACCATCATGGCTCCCCGCAAAAACAATACCCGGGAAGGAAATCTTCCCAAACCGGTAAGGGCTTTTTATTGGTCCATGATGAGCCCGAATCCTATCGGTTTGTATTCTTTCTCTTTTGAGGAAGGAGCGGAACCCGAACTTCTTTCACCAATGACTGACTTCCTGCGAGGTTATGAAAATGAGAGTGGTCATTATTTCGGGGTTTCTTATGATGGTTTCGAAGAAGAAAGGACTGCAAAACTATACGAATATGACACTACCGACTGGACACTAATTCGGCAGGGGTCCTGTAATCCTGGGCTTTCATTCACAGATATAGCTTTCGATCCTACTACAGGGGATGTTTACGGTTGCTATTATGTCCCTTCAAGCGATACATATTGCTGGGGATTGGGTAATTTTGAAGCTGATACACGCTCCATAATCAAGCAATTCGGCCCGGGGATGAGACTGGAAGTTGTAGCTTGCGATAACAACGGCCAATATTACGGTATCGACACCGAGGGCAAGATCTACAAGATCAACAAGCGCACAGGTGATATGGAGGCAATCTCAGATGTAAAGCTGGAGTACGAATACTTTACCGGAGGATGTTATAATGAGGATAATGGAACCATTATTGCCTCTGCTTGTCCTGGAACCAGTTCTCCCTTCTTGGTTGAAATAAACCCATCTACGGGCGAAAGCTCTTTACTATTCCAAGCCCCTAATCTGAGTTTGCTACTGGTACCATACTATGTACCGGAAGGGAAAGCTCTTGCGCCCGCTCAACCAGGCCTGGAAATCAGCTGTACGGAGGGAGCGCAAAATGTTGATTACGTTCTTACGATGCCTACTACACTCGGAAGCGGAGAATCCCTATCGGGTTCTATCTCCTATGTTTTGACAGCAGATGGTGAGGAAGTCTTATCCGGCAATGCCAATCCGGGTCAGGTAATCGAAGGGAATCTGCCTGTAGATGTCAATGGTTATGTAACTTTCGTACTGAAAGTTTCCAATGACGAAGGGGATTCTCCGATCGCACGCATCGTATGTTTCGTAGGCACCGGCTCTCCCGTTGCTCCGTCATACGTTAATGCTTATCATGACGGAGAGTCAATCCACCTTTCTTGGGAACCTGTTACCCTTTCCACCGACGCCGGATATATGGATCCGTCTTTAGTACAGTATGAGATTACCGATAAAGAAGGCCAGATAGTAGCAACTGATTTAGTCGAAACTAACTACCAGATACCCTTCTCCTCTCCTGAAAGAGGGTGCGTAGAATTAATGTACACCGTACGTGCTTATTATGACGGTAAATATTCCGAACCGATCAGTACCTCAATGATATATATTGGTACGCTCTGTCCTCCATTCGATCTTACTATGGATATCCATAACTTCGGTCGTCATACGGTAATTGATGCTAATAATGATGAACGCACATGGATATTCGATCCTGAATATCAGACAGTTTTCCTCTATGGCATGATCCCGGGTGATGACTGGCTGATCTCTCCTGAATTTGAGCTGGAAGCCGGGAAGATATATCCGTTCAAAGCCATAGCTGAGAATAATGCGGGCTCTGAAGAAAGGATGGAAATCAAATGGGGATCTCAAAACACAGTGGCTGGGATGACCGATGTCATTGCCGGGCCAACTGACCTAATAGATGTTGTAGACTTTACTACCTATCTGATACCTGAGGAAAGCGGTATTTATTATGTTGGTTTCCATGCAATTTCCCCTGAAAAGCAAAGAATCATTACTCTCCATTCCTGGTCTATTGGCGCACCTGTTAATACTACCACACCGACTACGGTTGATGATCTCAGAGTGCTTGGAGCTTGGGATGGGACATTAGAAGCTACTGCTACTTTCAAAGCTCCGTCATCTGATATCACCGGAAATCCGCTTACCAAGAATGTGGATATTACTGTAAAACTCGGTGAAGAGGTAATAGAAACCTTAACCGGAGCACAACCCGGCCAGAGTTTCACTCTTGACCTGCCTACGGAGTTATTCCCTGAAATGGGTTATTATGACTTCTATTTCATTTGCGAAAATGAGGATGGTATCTCCCTTCCTCTCCGCTATCGTGAGTTTGTTGGTCCGAAAGCCCCGGCTAATCCTACCAGCTTTAGTATAATTAAAGAGAATAATGAGTACTTCACTACCTGGAGTCCGGTAACGACCGCTACCGATGGCACAGATATCCTTCCTTCCAATATCAAGTATAAGGTATGCTCCATCGAGAATAAATGGAATGGCTTGCAAGTGAAAGAATTCTTGACTCCGGAACCCATTGCCGAGACTCGTTACCAAGTCTATCCTGAAGAAACCGAAAAACAGGAGATGGTATATTATGGTGTGCAATCTGTAAACCTCGAAACAGAATCACCCTATATTCAGTATAATGCTTATCTTCTTGGCACCCCTTATTCCCTTCCTTTCAAATTCTCTACAAATAGAGGAGAGGAGAAGTACTTCTATCAAGGAACCGCTTCTGACAGCAGTGTAGATTTGGCTTGGTCTTTCTTACAGGGAATAGAATCTCAGGATGACGACGGTGCTTGGGTTGGAGCATATTTTCAGATGCCCAATACTACCGGTTCAATTATTACAGGCAAGATTTCTCTTGAAGACGCAGTTAAGCCTGTCCTTTCATTCTTCGAGTACTGTTTTACAGATGATGTAGTAGACCTTAACAAGACTTATGTTTTTATTGAAGTAGATGGCGAGGTAGAGCATATTTATACCGTAGACACCTCAAAGTTAAAACCCCAGCAATGGAATCGCATTTCTTGCGACCTTTCGCCTTATGTGGGCAAGGTAATCCGTATAGAGCTGTGCGCTCAAAGTGTCAACACTTCGGTAAGTATCTGGGATAACCTGCAGGTTAGGGATAGAGTGGATTACCAGATGGTCACCGATGTTATGGCTCCTACTAAAGTATCTCCCGGAATTCCGTTTGAGGTAAATGTAAAAGTCCTTAACGATGGAGAGAAAGACCAGCTAAATCCTTATACCGTTACCCTTTACCGGAATGGAGAGGTAGTAGAGGTCAATGAGCTATCAGATCCTCTCAATGCCGGCGAGCGCAAGGTAATTACCTTTGATCAGACCCTTGGAGCCGATACCAATGAGTCTAATGAATATTACGCCGCTGTATCCTACAAGGATGCCAACGCTCAGAACCTTGAGGCCTTATCAGAACACATTACAGTCGAACGCCGAGTATTTGATATTCCTGTCGTTCAGGGACTCCGCGGTGAATTCGTAGACAATGGTGTTTCCTTAAGCTGGCTTCCGGCTGAAGTTGCTCAGGAGAATATAGCTCCGGTTACAGAGGATTTCGAAGATTGCGAACCTTGGGCTAAAGAGGCCTTCGAATGGACCTTTGTAGATATGGACCAGCGTCCGATAGGTGGATTCAATGACGGATACGATGATATCCCTATACCTGGCCTCAATGTTGGTCAGGATCCTTTGGCATTCCTTGTATGGGATACATCTTTATTAAACATCGAGGATGTTTATACTGCCCACTCGGGTAATAAACTTCTCACTACCATCTACAGCGCTTACTGGGATCAGACCAGTGACTGGGCTGTATCTCCTAAGCTCTCGGGCGAGGAGCAGACAATATCTATTTGGGCCCGAATCCTGGAGCCTTATCAGAGAGGCAGGATGGCGATTTACTACTCAATGGAAGACAGTCCTGAAAATGTTACATCTTTTGTAAGATGCGATGAATATCAGCAGCACAAACTAATGGATTCTGATGAATGGACTCAATTCACAGCGACCATCCCGAGCGGAGCAAAATATTTCGCTATTAATAGTACGGGTAATGATGGCTACTGTCTGTTGCTTGATGATGCTACCTTTATTCCGGCTGCCCCTGATTTGGTTGGTTACAATGTATATTGCGATGGCGTTAAACTGAATGATGCTCCCGTACCGGCTACTGAATTCCGTCATCTTGATGTAGATAATGGAGTCCATGTCTACAGAGTTAATGCCCTGTATGATAAGGGTGTTTCAGAACTTTCGGAGCCTGTCTCCGTTCTTGTCAGCGGTATAATCGTTGCCCGAGACATGATGGTAAGCGTAATGGGTCTCAACCAGGCGATACATATCCGAGGCGCAGAAAATCAAGAGGTATGTATCTCCTCACTCGACGGCAAGGTGATATATACCGGAAACGGTGATGCAACAGTGCCTGTAAACCCTGATCTGTATATGGTTACCGTAGGTAAAACTACACTTAAGATCCTTGTCAAGTAAGGACAAGCAGGAAAATCACAACTCCCGGAGGCAATTGGGCTTCCGGGAGTTTTAATGTTTCTGTTCGCTAAGACCCCGAGACAGGTAACAAGAATTAATCCTAAGACCTCGCCTCATAAAATTGAAGAGACACTGGGGTCTAAGACAATATAGAATTTTAGCCGGGCGTTAGTAGAAAAGGGCCTTTGCTATTTCCGGCATTTACTATCGATCTAACAACCCTCAAGTTTCATGGTAATCCAATGAGATTCAGTTCCTCTTCGCATCATATTATTTTACGTACATTATTCTCACTACTGATGATAATGGTTTCGGGGTCGCTGTATGCTTTAGCAGGAAAGAGTACTACTCTTAGCCAACGGCTCCAGGAGGCTGAGCGGTTACGTGATAACTCAGAGTACCATAAGGCTTTCGAGCTCCATAAAGAAATAGCCGGTCAATATCGGGCTGATATGTCTAAGGAGGACAAGATGGTATGTCTGGAGGCCATGTACAGTTGCATAGATGATGCCATTGGTTTGTCAGATTACATATCGGCAGGGCGCTATTTGGTGCTGGCAGAAGAGGCAAGGGACTCTCAGGGTATCGAGGATGATGGATTAGAGGTATATTATTCTTGCCTCTATCAGACGATGGCCAGCCAATCGGGCAACGCCAATATGATGGCCAGGGGATACCCACATGCTCTGAAAGCTTTCGACTACGCTGTGAAGACGCGGAACAGCAAGCAGCTCGATCTTTCTTTTTTCCACCTTATTGGCTACACCCATCTTATCTCCTATTCCGATAATCTAATTCCTGAGACAGGTTACAGCATACTGGATTCCTTGAGTCGTGTGTATCGGCAACAGGCAGACCAGCAGAGCAGAGATATTTTCCTTCATTATTACAAAGCTGCCGAATACCTGCATAAGGATAAGGATCCGAGTCGTTCTTCATTAGAATATGACAGCTTACTGGCTGCTCTTCCTCATACCCGGAGCTTCAATAGCAAACGGGCAACCTTTTTGATTTATGCCGCAGTGCCGAAAATGTTGAGTCGCCAATACCAGCAAGCTGAAAAGTATCTGTTCGAGGCTATTAATTTAGGAGATTCTATCGGCAGGTTGGAGTATAGACTGATAGCATACAGATGGTTACAGTCTCTGTATAAGAGAATGGGCAAAACTGAACTTTCTGAACAATACGACCAACGGCAGAAGCACCTCAAAGATTCTATATCCAGTTTCGGCATTGCCGGGGATATTTATGCCCTGGATAATATTAAGGAGGAGAAGTTTCTGCATCAACAGATATCGGAGGCGAGATACCGCAGCCGTGTTTACCAGTGGGGCACGGCCTTTGTCGCTTCCTTGCTTGTCGTCGTGATCACGTTTTTGGTTATTCTGCGCTATAAGAATGTAAGTCTTACGGAGAGGGCGCGGATATTGCGGCAGCTGCTCCGCGAGAACAGTGCCAAGCCAAAGGAGGAGCCGGAGCCTAAGGCTAAATATACCAGCTCTTCGCTGACAGAGGACGAGAAAGGGGACATTGCCGCCAAGATCCAGGAAGTGCTTGATTCGGATGCAGTCTTCTCGTCTGAGTTTTCGTTGGGGATGCTGGCTGAGAAGGTAGGACGCAGTCCCAGGGCTGTCTCGCAGGTGATAAACGAGGTGTTCAACACCAATTTCTCATCCGTAGTCAATCGGATTAGGATTTACGAGGCATGCCGACGTATGGATTCGACATCGTACGCCAACTGGTCCGTAGAAGGGATAGCAGAATCGGTAGGTTACACCCAGCGTAACACCTTCAGCACCAATTTCAAGAAATACACCGGCATGGGCATCCGCGAATACCGCAAGCTCTCCCAACATGAGCCCCCATCCCCCGACTCCCACGACACACCTACCCCTCAATAAGTGAGGCCGAAGTGATAGAGAGGGATAAAAATCCTTTTTTCTTCCCTGAGTGAGGGATAAAAATACAGAAATTCATCCCTCACTGAGGGATTTTGAAGTGTCGGACTTTTGGAGCTTCTCAAAAAATAATATATTTGCAAAAACTTTGGGCTATGGATGAGTTGAGATACCCTATTGGAATACAGACTTTCTCGAAAATTATCGAGGAGGGATATGCGTATGTAGATAAGACGGCTTACATAAAGCCCCTCATTACTCAGGGTCAGTTCATCTTCCTAAGCCGACCCCGAAGGTTTGGCAAAAGCCTCCTGCTATCCACCCTTAAATCTTATTTCGAAGGGAGACGTGAGTTATTTAAAGGGCTCGCAGCCGATAAAATGGACCTGGATTGGGAACCGCACCCCGTGTTGCGCTTCGATTTGAATTCAGAGGATTTTTCCGAGGATGAGGGGCTTTATAAACTACTCAATCGGCTTCTCAGTGAATATGAGAAGCAATATGGGATGACAGAGATTGCCGATACCTTGGCGGGAAGATTCTCACAATTAATCCGGGAAGTGGCGCAGATAACCGGTCGCCGAGTTGTAATCCTCATTGATGAATACGATAAGCCGCTGTTGGACATAGAGGATAACAGACCTCTGTTTGAGAAAAACCAAAGTTTGCTTAAAAGCTTCTTCGGCAACCTGAAGTCAATGGATGAGTACATAAGGTTCACGTTCATCACCGGAGTAGCGCGCTTCAGCAAGGTCAGTATCTTCAGCGACCTTAATAACCTTAAGGATATATCTATGGAAGATGCTTACGCCAATATCTGCGGATGGTCCGAAAAAGAGCTGATCGATAATTTCAGCCGAGGAATTGAAGCCGTCGCAAAGAAACGTGGCGAAGATTTTGATACTACCCTCAAAGCTCTCCGGGACTATTATGACGGCTACCTCTTTACTGAAGAAGGGTCGCGGCTTTACAACCCATACAGCGTATTGAGCGCGCTTGATAAAAAGAGAATCGACCCTTACTGGTTTGAGACCGGGACTCCTACATTTTTAGTGAAACGGATAAAGGCGCGCGGCACCTTTCCCCCTTCCATCAATGGCAAAAGATGCACCCGCGAAGACCTTTTCTCCGTTGGCCTGTATGATAGGAATCCCCTCCCTTTGATGTTCCAGACCGGTTATCTAACTATTGGCTCCTACAACAAGGAGTTAAACATGTATGTGCTCCGGTTTCCTAACTACGAGGTGGAGATCGGGTTCTACCGACAATTGCTACCGATCTATGCACCTGAGGTCCGCGATCCCGACAGCCAATTCAATTTCACGGATTTCAAGCTTGATCTTTATGAAGGTCGGCCTGAAAGCTTTATGAAACGTCTTGCTACTCTGCTCAAGGACCTCCCAGGTGAGGATCATAACGAGGCTGCTTACCGAGCCATCACCTATCTAATGGCGGTTCTTTGCGGAACAAAGGCCATAGCCGAGCACCATGGTTACAAGGGACGTAGCGACATAGAAGTTTCCACTGGCAGATACATATATATTTTTGAATTTAAGTACAACAAGAGTGTCAGGGAAGCCATGGATCAGATTAAGTCACGCGACTACGCAGGTCGTTTCGCTATGGATAGGCGCCCCGTTTATCTAATCGCGGCCAACTTCCACGATAATAAAGAGAGCCGCGGCCTTGAATATGAGATAAAATCTCTATTTAACCCCCAAGAGAAAAATGAGAATTGATCATGTGGCAGCCTACGTAGAGGATTTAGAGAAAGCAAAGGATTTCTTTGTTAAATATTTTAATGCCTCACCCAACCGACTGTATCATAATTCCACGTCCGGCCTGCGGTCCTATTTTCTTACTTTTGATAACGGTGCCAGATTAGAAATTATGACCCGTCCCGGTTTATCTGCTATGTCTTCTGATGGTAATGGAGTGGGGTACGTGCATGTTGCGTTTTCTTTGGGCAGTCGTAAGGAAGTAGACCGATTGACCGCCCGCTTGGCAAACGATGGCTATAAGATCTTATCGGGCCCCAGAGTCACAGGAGATGGGTATTACGAAAGTTGCGTTCAGGGTATTGGCAATTTAGTGTTAGAATTGACCGAATGAGGAAGGAGCTAAAAGATATGACACTCGAAGAACTATGGCAATTGTTTCCCATAGTTCTTACTCCCCATAATTCCTGCTGGAAAGAATGGGCAGAGGAGGAGATAAACTTGTTACATACTATTCTTGGCGAGTATAAACCAGTGATCACTCAAATTGGAAGTACTGCCATTCCTGATATTCAAGCTAAACCTATTGTAGACATCTTGGTAGAAGTTGCTAATGAATTGGATTGGAATAAAATACATAACGTTCTTGAATCCTCCGGTTATATTTGTATGTCTCAAACTGGAAACCGTATGAGTTTCAATAAAGGCTACACGCCGTCGGGTTACGCTGAAAGGGTATTTCATATCCATATACATCAACTTGGAGACAATGCCGAAGTGCTTTTCCGTGATTACCTGCTTGCTCATCCTGATGCGGCTAAGGAATACGAAAAACTTAAAATAAGTCTCCTACCAGACTTTAGACATAACCGAGATGGCTATACATCAGCCAAGACAGTTTTCATCAACCGAATCCTCCGCCTCTGTCAACAATCTCAGATTTGACGCTAAAGACCTGCAAGGACAAAAGCAAAAAACATCCTGAAAGATTTGTGTACTCCAACATCTATTGCTAAATTTGCAATTCGCGAATTGCAAATAAATAAATGTAAATGACTAAATCACATAATGGTATGAGGCCTCAGGATATCCTTATTCTCTTAAAAAAAGTCACTTTTACCGGCCGAAGCATGACTAACGCTCAGATTGCAAAGGAACTTTGCATAAGCGCGTCAGAGGTGTCCGAGGCTCTGGAGCGTTGTCGCATAGCACGCCTGATTGACAATCTTAAACAACGTGTAAACATTCTTGCGCTAAAAGAATTTTTGATTTACGGACTTAAGTATGTCTTTCCTGTTCAACCGCAGGCTAAAGTCAGAGGAATTGCTACCGCAATCTCCGCTCCTCCAATGAATGAGAAAATTCTTTCGGATAAGGACGCGTATGTATGGCCTTATGCAAAGGGGAATATACGTGGAGAGGCTATTATCCCGCTTTATCGGACAGTTCCGGAAGCAGCAAGAATCGATCCTATGCTGCACAGTCTTTTAGCTATCGCCGATATTTTCCGGATAGGACGCACAAGAGAAGTGGAACTGGCAAAAGTGGAACTGGACGCAATCTTCAATACCTATGATGTCAAATAATCTCATCCGGCTGAGAGTCATAGCAGAAGGACTTGGAGAGCTGCGGCATGACGTTGTCTTTGTTGGTGGATCAGTCGCCGAACTCTATGCCGATGATCCGGCGGCAACAGATATTCGTCCGACGATGGATGTCGACTGCGTTATAGAGCTGGCCACATACGGGAGTCTGCAAGAATTTGAGGGTCAGTTGCGCAAGCATGGCTTTGAGAATGACATAGAGTCCGGCGTGATATGCCGTTGGAAGTATAATGGGGAGATAGTGGATATTATGCCTGACCGGGATAGTATTCTTGGATTCACCAACCAATGGTATCGCCCCGGTTTTCAACGCCGTATTGTTTATGAACTTCCGGACGGTTTGGCAGTTTATATCCTGCCACCGCTATTCTATATCGCTACAAAGATTGAGGCAATTAGAGGTAGAGGTGGGGCTGACCTGAGATTCTCCCAGGACTTTGAAGATCTGATTTATGTTCTTAATAACCGTCAGGACATCATATTCCTGTTTGATAAGGAAACTGATGAAACGCTTGTCGAGTACATTTCATCTTGGGCTTCTGAAATACTGAATCGCCAGAATTGTCGTGAAGAAATAGAATGTATGCTTCCTTATGGCGACTATGAGCGGGTTGACTATATAATTGAGATTATAACCCATTTTAAACAATGAAAATTCAATACGCATCTGATCTGCATCTTGAATTCGGTGTAAATTCAGTTCTTATGCGGGAATACCCCTTAATTCCTGTAGGGGAAGTCCTTGTACTTGTTGGTGACATTGGATACTTGGGAGATGAGGCTACGACAAGACATCCGTTCTGGGATTGGGCATCAGACAACTTTCAGGAGGTTATAGTCATTCCCGGTAACCATGAACTGTATAGGCACTTCGATATAAATACTTTGGGTGAAGGTTGGGAATTGTATCTTAGGCATAATGTTAGATATGTATATAACAAGGTAATACATCTTGATGACACTACTGATTTGATAGCATCAACCCTATGGTCAGAAATATCGCCGGAGAATGGATATATTACTCAGCGTACCATTAGCGACTTCCATCTTATAAAAGACGGAGAAAAAACACTGACCTGGGAACGCTTCAATGAGGAACATCGAAAATGCAGGATATTTATTGAAAAAGCCGTCAGCAACAGTCGGGCAGAAAAAATAATCGTAGCCACTCACCATGTACCGTCATTTGCTTTAATGGCGCCGGAATTTAACGGTAGTCCGATAAATGGAGCTTTCACATCGGAGTTAGGAGACCTTATCACTGATAGCAGAGTTAACTATTGGATTTACGGCCACTCTCATCGCAACATTACAAAGTTAATAGGTAATACTCAATTCGTGTGTAACCAGTTGGGCTATATAAAAGCATTGGAACATCTAACCTTCAAAACGGATTCAGTTATAGATTTATAAGATGGAAGATTTGCAATTCGCGAATTGCAAATCTTCCATCATCTTATTGGCAGTTTAGATAGTACAGAGGATTGTCCGATATAGGTAGCAATCCCTTGAATTAGGGTTATTATCATTGGATAAACTGCTATGTTTGAGCCAGTAGCCACAATGCGTACAAAAAAGAGTACAAAGTTATGAGCTCTTGTACGGCAACATCGGCCTTAAAGAGTACAAACCATCGTCCAGTAGACTTGCCATGTAAGGAGTAGGTCGTTAATTTTGCAATTCAAAAAGCGCATCTACCCGGATGCACCACCATCTGACCTCTTAAAATCATAAGTTCCTCTTTAAAATTAATGAACATATGAAAACGAAACCGAAAGCTTGGAACTGGAGACTGAACATTCTTGGATTAGCTGTCTCCGCGTTGATTGCTTCTTGTTCCAATGATACAGTCGAAAGTCCAACTGACATCACAGATGATTGCACCGAAGTCGAAGCTCCTCCGGAAGTGGAATCCAACGGCGAGGTGTGCAGCCTGAATGCTGCCAATATCACTTCGTCACTCCCTGAATATGTGAAAGAACAAATAGAGTCCAGGTTCGTAGCGTTAAGCGGATCGATAGACTCCTCCACCAAAGTAGTATTCGCATCGACACCGGAATTGTCGGCTCAGGAAAATGCTCTTCTGGAAGCATACGCCAACGGAGCTACCCTTGTGTTTGTCGACACCGATAAAGCCATACTTCTCCAATGGCTTGACTCTCACGATATATTTTGGCGTATAGCTCAAAATGGGTGCTAAAATCTTTGTAATCCATATGAGTTTCAA
>CAZKJP010000016.1:0-38266 GCA_964553075.1 uncultured Sangeribacter sp.
TGTCACGCCTGGGGTCGCGGGTTCGAGTCCCGTCCGCACCGCCGAGGAGAGAGGATGAGCAGTTGGTAAACTTCGGTTTCCAGCTGCTCATTTTCGTTATAGGAGGGCGCGGGGGGAGTACCAGAGAACCGAGAGCCGGGCCTGGGGTCAAGATGTCAAGATGACAAATTGACATGGGGTCATTTTGTCATTATGTCATTATGTCAAGATGACACCTCAAGGCCCGGCTCTCGGCTTACGGGGCGGGGACGCCCCTCCTCCCCAGTCAAGGCTCGGCGCGAGGGTGGGCTTTGTTTTTCAGAGTTCTCAGAGGGGGATAAAAGTTCTTTTATCATGATTGTTGTTCTTAATGGCCCGAATCTGAATCTTACCGGGACGCGGGCACCGGAAATTTATGGAGCCGAGACCTTGGAGTCCTGTTTCTCGAAGTTGCGCGATGAGTTCCCGCAAGTGGTCATCCTTGATCTCCAGTCCAATTACGAGGGGGAGCTGATTGGTTGGCTCCAGAAATATGGTCGCGATGAGATGGTCAAGGGTATTCTGATCAATCCCGGAGCTTTGGCGCATTACTCATACGCTGTAGCGGATGCTATCCGGGATTGCTTGCGGCCGGTCATCGAGATTCATATCAGCAATATCTTCGGACGCGAGGAGTTCCGCCGCGTCTCTGTTACCGCGCCTGCTTGTCAAGGAGTGATCTCCGGTTTCGGATTGGCCGGATACCGGTTGGGGGTGGTTCAGGTATTAAGTCAGAGTGAGGAGGGATAGCGAAGTATGGGGTATGAAGTATTAGTTATGAGGTATCGTGAAGTATAAGGTATCAGTGATTAGTGATGAGGTATGATGGAGCGGGATGAGTTGTTAGAGGAATATATAGATTCGCATACTACGGCGGAGCCGGTGGCGGTGAACCGTATCTGGCGCCGCTCGAACCTTCATCTGGTGGGGGGACGGATGTGCTCGGGTCATATCCAGGGACGGTTGCTGAAGATGATGGTCCAAATCGCGGGTGCGAAGAGGGTCTTAGAGTTAGGTACCTTCAGCGGGTATGCCTCTGTCTGTCTTGCCGAAGGGTTGCCGGAGGATGGAAAGCTGATTACGATCGAGCATGAGGAGGAATTAGAGGATTTTATCCGTCAGTCTTTACATGAGGCCGGAGTAGAGGATAAGGTGGAGGTCAGATTCGGGGATGCGCTGGAGTTGATGGCCGGGATGGAGACTGGATCGGTGGATCTGCTGTTTATGGATGCCGATAAGCGATCCTATCCGGAGTATTATAAGGAGGCGAGGAGATTGGTAAGGCGTGGTGGACTGATTTTGGCGGACAATACACTGTGGGATGGACATGTTGTCGAGCCGGCTTACGAGAACGATCCGCAGACGGCCGCGATCCGCAAATTCAATGATCTGGTTGCCGAGGACCCGGGGGTAGAGCAGGTGATACTCCCGCTGCGCGATGGGCTGACGGTTATTAGAGTGAATGGAGAATGGAGAATGGAGAATGGAAAATGGAGAATGATGAATGGAGAATGGAGAATGGAGAATGGAAAATGGAGAGGGGGAGGGCTTAGGGAACAAAAGGAGGGGTAAGGATGTTTTTGAAGTAGGCGATCAGAGAGATAGAGTCGCTGTGAGCTAAGGAGGGGGGTAAAAAACCGAAATTCAAGAAAACAGACAAGATTATGGAAGGAAAAAGACAAGCAAAGATATCACGTTTGATTCAGAAAGAGCTCAGTGAGATATTCCGTCGTCAGACGGCTATGTTGGGAGGGGTGTTGGTATCGGTGAGTGCCGTGCGCGTCAGCCCCGATCTGAGCATAGCGAAGGCCTACCTCAGCATCTTCCCGCCGGAGAAATCCCAGGAGATATTAGGTAATATCCAGAAGCAGAGCAAGACGGTGCGTTACGAATTGGCTCAGGCAGTGAAGGAAGTGCTGCGCAAATGCCCCGACCTGCAGTTCTACCTCGACGACTCCCTCGACTATGTAGAGAACATCGACCGCCTGTTAGCAAAATAATGGAAAGGCTCTCTTATAAAAGAATAAATTACTAAAAAGGATAAGACAAAATTACCCGACCGTGGAGGCCGGGTAATTTTGTCTTATGGTGTATTGTTTTTGGATATCTGATTAACGGAACAGTATCTTGGAGGTTTTATTTCCTTGCTTGCGAATTATAAGCTGGCCTTTAGAGGGAGAAGAGAGTGGCATGCCTTGCAAATCGAAGTATTCAGTCTTAGCGGAATCCGATTTGGAGATCTCATCAACGCCGTTTAAAGCTCCCGGGAAGAAGATCTTGGCTGCCATGTTAGCCGGCTCCAGACCGTTCAGCCAACCCATACCACCGCATGGGTCACCTTGAATACCGAAGCAAGCATCATTTGCCCATCCGTCTTCATCTATATTGCCGGTAGGCAGGATAACTATCCCGTCTTCGAAACGAGTATAGGATAAACCCCATTCGGCAACTACGGAAGGCTCCATCTCCATCACATTAGCCCAGAGACGAAGCTGGTTGATGCAATAGAACTTGGATATTCCCAACAAACCGTAATTGGCGAACCCGGCTTCGACTGCGTCGAAAACTACATTCTCCGGATCGGCCACATTGAACTGGATATATCCGATCTGATCACACATATTATACTCCTTAGCCGGGAAGTCTCCGTGATAAGGGTCTACAAGGCGGTAGGTATTCGGATCCTCATCATTCTGCTGTAATTCTACCTGATACCAGTTTGCGGGATCCGTCTGGTCTATCTTGAAGCGTGGTAATACCCAACCGTCTTGAAGCGTAGCCATTCCGATCGAAGTCCAACCTTCATTTGGATCTCCCACCGGCTGAGTCCCTCCGATAAAGACGTTATTATTGGTCATAATCCATGCTCCTACTGTCTCCTCGGTCTCAGGATCACCAACAGCCCAGATACTTTTCTCCGGGAAAGTGATGGTGTTATCCTGGATAATGCCTGTAACGGAAGCCTGATCTGACGCTCCGGGTAAGACTTCACCTTCTCCGGTCTCATCGTTCCAGATAGCATCTTTGAGGTAGAAGAATACCTGACCATCCTTGTCATAACCTAACTCCTGCATGTTCTCTATGGTGAAAGTGCCGGCCTCGAGGTCAACCGTTGCAATCAGAGGACTGGTGATCGTAACGTAGGGAAGGTAGAGATTGATCTGTATTTTATCATCCACTACGAGTGCATCCGAGGCCACCATCTCCACACTGTTGGGACGTGAATAGGAGAGCAGAGAGGTGTTGGACCATTCATACTCGCCGGCTAAGTCCTGGATAGTGTTGAAGGGGGCCAGTTTAGCCTTTGCTTCCTCCGGCAGAGAGGGCTTGTAGGTCTGAGCGGAGATTTGAGCCGTTGAAATTTGCGGGTTCAAGATTTCTCCGGTTTTTGCGGGAGTCATCGCCAGGGTGCCCAAAGAGCAGCATATGGCGGCAGTCATAAGTAGGTGTTTATTCATAAGAATGATTGTGTAAGTGAGCATTATTTTAACACGTCCCAAGTTGCGCTCTAAACATCCCTCCCCCAATATTTAAGAGTCGAGGTTCTGCTGAGATAGCATCTTGAGGCGACAATGCAAAAGTAGAAGATTCGAAATTAAATCTGACGTTCATACAAGTTAATAAAGGTTAATATCATGTTGATTTAACTATATGGGTTTATATTTAACATGTGTTAACTATAAAGATGGTCTGCGTAGAGGCCATCTGATATCGAATACGGTAGGGTAATCATGTAGGTAGTTCAATATGGAATAAAAAGTATTTATCTGCGTTTAATAAGAGATTGGTTCGCTCGGGGACACTCTTTGAGAAGGACCCGTCGGAGAGACAATACTCTTATGACCTTAAAGAACATTACCAAGACACCCTTTGAACTGCCAGATGAAATTCTGCGCTATCTCCAGGATCATTCCGAGATGTTGATTTTCCGCAAGAACGCGGTGATCGTCGCCCCGGGAGAAACCGATGTGCCCTTATATTTCATCTCCGCAGGTCTTGCCCGTATCTATTGCCCCCCGACCTCAGACAATCCGCGCGAGGTGACGATCCTTTTCGGCGAGGCCGGCAATATAGCGACATCTTTGAGCAATTTCATGTTGGGGCTGCCCGCTGTATTTGGGGTAAGCGCAGTGACTCCGGTCAAGGTATTCAAGATCCCGGCAGACAAAATCAGGAATCTGTATCAGACAAACACTATCTTCTGTCGTTGGCTGATGGAATTGTCATTGCTCCAGTTGGCACATTTGGAGGTAAGATTTACCTATCATAACAGCGATGATCCCTATATGAGGTTGATCAACTTTATCAAGTTCAAGCCGAAAAGTTTCATGCGGAGGGTACCGGGGTATCTGATAGCATCCTATGTAGGAGTATCGCCCGCCGAATATGCCTTGATGAAGGAGAGGTATGATAGCGAGAACATGCATGTAGAATACGACAAGGAGTTCCTGGATAATATCGGCATCACAGGTCTCGCGCCTGAAGATTAAATAGAATATGGGCAGTAGAACTATATTATTTGGACTTCATAATCACTGATTATATGAGGCAAGGTCTTGGTTTGGCGGGAAGGATCGCGTGGCGGTACCTGTTCGGGCGGAAGAGCCATAGCGCGGTTAATGCTATCGCGCTGGTGTCGTTGTGCGGGATCGCGGTGGCTACCGCGGCCATTGTCTGCGTGCTCTCCGTCTTCAACGGTTTCCAAAGCGTCTTGGGAGATAAACTTGACTCCTTTACCCCTGACATAGAGGTTTCGGAAGTAAACGGAAAGGTCTTCGCAGGCGGAGATTCCCTTGCGCAGGTGCTGGGGAGGTTGAAGGAGGTGGAACTCGCCCAGCCGGTCTTGACCGAGCAGGCCTTGGCTCTCTATGACTCCCGGGAGCTGCCGGTGGTTTTACGCGGAGTGAAACCGGAACTCTATAGGAAATCCACTCATTTTGACACGCTATTCTTTGAGGGAAGCGAACCCTTGGTATCACCTCGGTTTGACCTTCAGGCCGCCCCCGCCTCGTTGGCGATCGGCACCGCCATGCAGCTTCAGGTTGGACGTGTAGGGGAGCATATCACTATCTTTGCGCCGCGTAGGCAGGGACGAATCAATCTCGCTAACCCGGCAGCCTCGTTCCTCACCGATTCCGTCGAAATAACCTCTATATATCGCAGCGGTCAGAAAGAATTCGATGACAATATTATCATAACGGATATAGAGCGGGTGCGTCAGCTTCTACAGCATACCGCGGGAGCGGCCTCCGGTGTTGAGGTCAAGCTCAAAGAGGGTGTCTCTCCCTCAGCCGGTCTGGCAGCAGTAGAGAAGGCCCTCGGACCCCGATTCCGCGCCAAAGACCGCATGAGCCTACATGAGGTCAGCTTCCGGATGGTAAAGATAGAGAAGTATATCACCTTCCTGTTGTTGGTCTTTATCTTGGTTATAGCCTCCTTCAACGTAGTCTCTACGCTCTGTATGCTGGTCATTGAAAAGGATGAGAGCATACGGACGCTCCGTGCATTGGGAATGTCCAATAGACGTATCGCCGGAATCTTCGCTTGGGAAAGCTGGTTGGTGACGCTCGCGGGAGGGGTAGCGGGATTGATTTTGGGCAGTGTGCTATGCCTACTTCAACAGCATTTCGGGTTTATCAAACTCAATGCCGATCCGGAGACCCTATTAATGGCAACTTATCCTGTGAGACTCGAATGGCCGGACCTGCTCCTGACCATGATTCCCATCATAATTATCGGAGCTGCCTGCGCACTGACAGCAGCCAATTATGCGCGTCGGCGTATGAAACTTTAATCCTGACAAGTGATGCAGGACTGAGTAACCTGAAAATCAAAGACTGACAATCAATGTTGCCAGGTATAGTTGCGTTTCAGAGCCTCGGAATGACGCTGGCGGAACAGAAGGTTGCCGAAAGGTCTCCAAAGCATGAAGAGCGGCAATAGAAGGCCCGCATTGGGGGCCATAAGGCGTCGCGCCGCCTTACCGTAGAGGATAATCTGTATGATACCGAAACAGATCAGAAGGAGTCCAGCTATTATAGAGGGGAGCCAGAAAAGGAAAGCCTCCGTAGGGGAAGGGAAGAACCCAGTCTCAAAAAGGGGGGACTCCCTGAGCAGCAGAGAGAGCGCCGAACAAGCCGGCACGGTCAGACAGCATAACAGCACAATCCAATTACAGAAAGAGGTAGCTCCTTTGATCAGGAAAGGCCGGTTAGGGATAAGACGGCTTGTAAAATCGTAAGCCACCCTCTGTTCAGTCCAAATGCGGTCGGTCCATTCCCCCCAATCCGCCAACGGCATAGCCGCCGGAGCCAAGACAACCTCAGTCCGGTCTCCATCCGCCATACGGGAGATGAATACATCGTCATCCCCGGTCTCGATATTCAAGGTCGAGCCATAACCTTTGCTGTCGAAGAAGAAAGAACGGCGCATAGCCAAGTTGCCCCAGTCGCCACGGTAAGGTTTTGAGGCGAGTGCACCGGCTAAGCTCTGGCATTTATCTGTAACCCATAAGAAACCGCGGTAGAGCCCTTTGAAATGCCCCATGACAGAGAAATCGAAACGGGTGGAGCCAATTACTAAGTCAGTGTAAGGATTTTCCAATATGGGATTCCCCATGAGCTGGAACCAACCTTCGGAAGAGGGGGCCATTTCAGGAGCCGTAAGCAACACCGCCTCTCCCCGGGCAGCCTTTATACCGACCGTAAATGCGAGCTTGCGCCGGCTCAGGTTTAGAGCCTCAGGAGGAACGAAAGTAAACCGGACACCTTTCAACGCTGACATACGCTCAGACATGGCAGCGGTCTCGCGCGCAGAGGCATTGCATACGATTATCAACTCATAGGGCCAAAGAGTCCGCTGGGCCATAAGCCGGCGGATGTGCTCTTCTAAGCCGGTTGTGGGATCGGAGACGTATACTACAACAGATAGCTTAGGATCAGCTGTAGTCTCGGCATTATCAGTCTCCAAGGAGAAATAACAATCCTCTAAGTTTTCCGGAGTGAGAGGGAGAGGGGCGTGGGCCACGGCTCGCGCTGCGCTCCATCCGCAGATAAGAGCCCAGGCGGCGGCCGCTAAGGCTACCAAGAGCAATATAATAGATCCGATAGAAATCATGTCAGTAATAATTCAGAATTACTCGGAGTGTTATCCGCGTCAAAGGCCTTAGAACTCCGAGAAGAAACGGGGTTTGATGGCAATGCCGACCCTGAGGCGAGAGCGATACTGATTGTAATCCAGCAGGGACTCGCCGTATCCATTATAATATTGCACAAAGAGATACTGGTTGTCGCGCTTGAAGATACGCATCGCAAACTGGAGGTCCACATTGTAATTGAGATTCCACCCCTTGCGCTTTATGAACGTCGCGGCCCAGATAAAACGGCGGTCATGGGCCGAGACCTCGAAGCCATGTTGGTAGATACCCGAATAATAGAGTATATCCTTATTGTTCATGCCGTCTACGATCGGGTAGAAGAATTTGGCATGAACCATGAGCCAGGGGGTAACGAGGGCAGATCCGGAAAGAGAGATCTTGTTCCATGAACGGGAAGCATCACCATCCCTGCCGTTAGATTCATGTTCCACCATCAGGGTCATCTTACCTGAATAACGTCCCTTGACGAAGAAAGCCTTGGTAAGACCGATACCCGGATTGAAATTCAGATCCCTCATCGGCATCGAGTTCTCGAAGATATTCCAGAATACCTTCTGAGTGTACATCAGGAAGAGATATGTCTGCCAGGGAAGGACACTGTCAGTGATTCGCTGGGCAATGGATACCTGGAATTTGGCATCTGAATTATATTTTGTAGGTTTCCCGGGGAAGGTTGTCCCGACAGAGAAGTAGTTGTCCTTATAGAGGCCGAAGTAGGCCCCATGGAACAACTCCTGATTTATGGAATCCTCCCTTTCGGGGGTCGTTTCCGAATCCAGTAGCTGGGCTGCGGCCTGTCCGGAGGGTAAAATAGCCAAAAAGGCTACTATGATGAAGGCTAAAAAAGAGCGCATTTTGTTTAATTAAGTGGAATTGATTGCAAAATTAATAAATTTGCATTATTTTCGTAGGGGAAACCGAAAGAAAGAATTTTGGGAGCGACCTCAAAATTTTTAAAGTCGGGTATTAAACAGGTTGATAGAAATTCTAAACGTCTAATAGATAGAGAGATGAATAGCAGAAGATTGCTTGCGGCAGCCTTGTTGCTCGCCGGATTGACTATAGGAGGGGTAGCAGTAGCTACCGCCAAGACGCCCAAGAAGGGTGATAAGAGTAAGGTAGAGCAGAAAAAAGTTGCTTCGCCAGCGCCGGAATGGATGGATCAGGCCGTAATTTACGAGGCTAATCTCCGTCAGGGCACTGCTACCCGGGACTTCAAAGGACTCCAGCGCGAATTGCCGCGTCTGAAAGACTTAGGAGTCGACATAGTATGGCTGATGCCAATACATCCTATCAGCGAAGTAAACCGCAAAGGAACCTTGGGCTCCTATTATGCTGTCAAGGATTATAAGGCGGTGAATCCTGAGTTCGGTACGATGCAGGATTTCAAGGAACTCGTAACGACCGCCCATAACTTAGGCATGAAAGTTATCCTCGATGAGGTATGCAACCATACCGGCTGCGACAACGCCTGGGTTGAAGAGCAGAGCGCTTATTATGCCAAGGATAAGGACGGGAAGATGTATGGACCATTCGATTGGACCGATACCTATAAACTCGATTATACCAATCCCGAGACAAGAAAAGCTATGGCAGATGCCCTGAAGTTCTGGGTAGCCGAGATGGATATCGACGGATACCGCTGCGATGTAGCCGGAGAGGTTCAGACCGATTTCTGGGAAGAGGTAAGGCCGCAGTTGGAGGCCATAAAGCCGATCTTCATGTTGGCTGAGGCATCTAAGCCGGAACTTCTCGAGAAGGCCTTCGATGCCGACTATGCGTGGCCGATGAAAGACCTCTTCAATGCGATAGCCGCTACAAACGGTGTTAATGCATACGCCAAGGAAAAAGGTCAGAACCTCGACAAGAAGCGCGCTGCCGATATTCCGAAACTTATCGCCAAACTCGGAAAGGAATACCCGAAGGGAGCCGTCCACATGAATATGGTCACCAACCATGACCTAAACTCCTGGGAAGGAACCGAGTTCGAGCGCTACGGAGAAGGATTGGGTGCTTTCGCGGTGTTAAGCTACACCTTACCCGGAATGCCGATGATGTATACCGGTCAGGAAGTAGGTTTCAACCATCCATTCGAGTTCTTCGAGATAGATGAAGTGCAACCTAATTACAGTGCCAACGAGGTAACGGCCTTCTATAAGATGCTGAATTCCTTGAAACATGGTCATAAGGCATTGGGAGCAATCGGGGGTGAAGAGACAATGACCGAATATGCTACCACCTCACCTGACGTATTGGTGTTCTCACGCGACAAGGGGGATGACCGGGTGGTGGTTTATGTAAACCTCAGCGGCAAGGAAGAGCCGGTGAAATTCTTGGGCGCAGGCCCCGACACAGCAGGGCTTACCAATTATTTCCATCCCGGGGACGATGAGGCTCCCGTGGCGCTTCAGCCCTGGCAGTATGTAGTGCTGACCAAATGATGTAAAAAATCGTGGGCAAGGACCTTATAGCACGTTACGTATGGCTGGTTGATACCTTGGTAAGGTACCGACGGCTGACACGTAGTGAAATCAATGAGCTCTGGCAACGGTCTCACCTCTCGGGAGGTGAGCCGATGCCAGAGCGCACTTTTTATAATTACCGGCGTGCTATAGAGGAGAATTTCCATATCGAGATACAATGCACCCGCCAGGGAGATTACTTTATTGACGAGGATACCTCGAAGCTTTCCGGTTGGCTGGTAGATTCCATGGCGGTCAACAATCTGGTTAAGGATTCAGGCCTGGAGGCCGGACGATTGGAAGTGGAGGATGTGCCGTCGGCCAGGGAGTATCTTTCAACGGTTTTGGACGCCATGAAAGAGAACCACCGCTTAGTATTCAATTACCATAGCTTTTCGCGCTCGCGTCCGGACAAGGGGATAGAATTTTGTCCTTATTTCCTGAAGAGGTATAAGCAGAGATGGTATGTGTTCGGGCTGAAAGTCAAAAGTGGCGGCCTGCGTACATACGCTCTCGACCGTATGAGCGATGTGAAGATAGACCATACTACCTTTGAATTGCCGACGCGGGCCGAGGCCGAAGCGGAGTTCGGTTCGATCGTCGGAGTGACCTCCTCTAAGGCCGATGCTAAGACAGTGCGCCTTCAGGCGACTTACAGTCAGGCGAAATATCTGCGTGCGCTCCCCCTCCATAAATCCCAGACCGAGATCATCCATGACCATTATTCGATTTTCACTTATCACCTGAAACTTAACTATGAGTTGGTCTCTGAAATCCTATCGTTAGGACCGGAAGTCAAAGTCATAGAGCCGCTGGAACTGAAGGCAATGGTAACTACGCGGTTAAGGGAAGCCCTGCGGCAATATGATCCCTAAAGGATACCTCAAAACTTCATACTATTCCTCTATCTATAATCACCAGTAAACGAGAAACACATCAGAACCTCTACAACGTACACTATAAACCGTACACTATAAATAATATGAACTATACAATCATAGACTTTATCAGTCTGCTTGGAGCCGTCTGCCTTTTCCTTTACGGAATGAAAGTGATGAGTGAAGGGCTCCAGAAGGTAGCGGGCGACCGCCTGCGAACTATCTTAGGGGCAATGACAAGAAACCGCGTCATGGGCGTGGTTACGGGCATCTTGATTACGGCCCTCATCCAGTCATCGTCAGCTTCGACGGTGATGGTAGTCAGCTTCGTGAACGCAGGCTTGATGAGTCTCGGCCAGGCTATGGCCGTGATTTTCGGTGCCAATGTCGGTACTACGGTAACGACCTGGATTATATCGGCCTTCTCCTTCGAAGTCAGCATCTCGGACTACTCTATATTGCTGATGGCCGTAGCCGTCCCGATGCTCTTTATGAAGAAGAGCTTCTATAAATCCTTGGGCGAGTTCCTGATAGGATTCTGCTTCCTGTTCATGGGCCTGGACTTGATTTCCGCCTACGTCCCCAATGTCAAGGATAACCCGGAGATGCTGGAGTTCCTGAAGAACTATACTTCGATGGGTTACGGCTCGGTATTGATCTTCTTCGTAATCGGTATCATCCTGACGATGGTAGTCCAGAGTTCGGCCGCCACATTCGCCATAACCTTGATAATGTGTTCTCAGGGATGGCTCTCATTTGAATTGGGCTGTGCCATCATCTTGGGTGGAAATATCGGAACCACCATCACGCCGATCTTGGCTTCGTTGTCAGGTAACCTGGCCGCTCGGCGCACAGCCATGGGCCATGTCCTGTTCAATGTCTTAGGATCAATAATAGTATTGCTTGTCTTCCATCCCTTTACCAACCTTGTTGCCGATATAACCCTCTGGCTGAACGGTACCAACCCCTTGGATATTACCGCCGCTATGGAAGGCAAGATGGCTGACGCTACTCTGATAGATCCCCAGCATGGCACCATGACCGCCAAGGCTCAAAGCGCTGTGGCATTCGGATTGGCAATGTATCCGACGGTATTCAATGCCCTGAACTTGCTGGTGATGATATGGTTTACCCAGCTGTATGTGAAGATCGTATGCTGGATTATGCCGGCGCGCCATAAAGATGCCGAAGAGGACTTCTCCCTCAAATTCATCAATCGCGGCCTTCTCTCCGCCTCCGAGCTGAATATAGCCCAGGCTCAGAAAGAGATTGTGGTTTATGGTGAAAGAGTCAAGAGGATGGTAGATATGGCCAAGGAACTGATACATACAGATGCCAAGGATGATAATTTCTCACAGATCTATTCCCGTCTGGAGAAATACGAGGATATCTCAGACCGTATGGAGATAGAGATCGGCAATTACCTGAACAAGGTAGCCGAGGGACGTCTGTCGCCTGAAGGTAAGAAGCGTATAGCCGGTATGCTGCGCGTAATCTCAGAGATAGAATCAATTGCTGACAGCTGTTTCAATGTAGCCAAGACCCTGACCCGTAAGAACCAGAACAATGTAACCTTCGCTGACGCCCAGCTGAAGGAGATTGACCGGATGTGGGCTATGGTTACGGAAGCAGTCAACAATATGCTTGACATACTGCGTGAGATGGAGACACCGGAAGATTCCAAGATTATCAAAGCCTACAATAAGGAACGCGAGATCAACAACTTCCGCAACCAGCTACGCGATTCCAATATCACCAATATCAACAACAAGGAGTACGGGTATCAGGAAGGTATCTTCTACATGGACCTGATAGGAGAAGCCGAGAAGCTCGGGGACTTTGCCCTGAATGTAGTTGAGGGTGTGAAACATCAGTTCAAGGAGGGGGCGGCTTGAACGAAATGAACCGGTAAAATGGATTATATAGCCATATTATGCGGAGGAGACGGCAGCCGGCTATGGCCGGTGAGCCGTATGGCGCGTCCTAAGCAATTCCTGGACCTGATGGGATGCGGGCGGACCTTGCTGCAGCTTACAGCCGAGCGGGCAGAGGGGGTGGTAGATCCGACTCATGTCTATGCGGTAACAACCGCTGTCTATGAGGACTTGGTGCGGGAGCAATTACCAGACTTGCCGGCGGAGAATCTGCTTGTAGAGCCTTCGAAACGGAACACCGCTCCGGCGGTGCTGATGGCATTACGCAAGATAGCTGCCCGGAATCCGAAAGGAGTCATAGCCATGCTCCCGTCCGACCATATCGTAATGCGTCAGCGCGAGTTCTCCAGGGTTATCGAAGCCGGTTTCAGATTCGTGAGGGAAAACCGGAAGATATTATGTATCGCAACGGCCCCGAAGTCCGCAAGCATCGCCCATCGCTATATCCAGGAAGGTGCACCGACTGATATCCCGGGGATTCATCATGTCGCGGCCTTTACAGGCAAACCGGATTCCGAGATGGCCCGTATATTCTACGAATCCGGGGAGTTCCTATGGAACACCGGTATCCTTATCTTTCCGGTTGAGGTCATGGAAGCGGCATACCGTAAATTGGCTCCTGATCTGTGGGAATTGTCGGAAGTAGGATTGAAAATGTATCGGACTCCGGCCAAGCAGGAAACCTTGGAGAAAATCTATGCCCGTTCCCGATCGGTAACCGTAGATGATGCCATACTCGAGAATTTAGAGGAGGTCTATGTCTACAAAGCTGATATCGGATGGAGCGATCTCGGATCCTGGAACGCATTGTATGAAATGTCGCCCAAGACCGCGGAGGGTAATGTGACCCAGAATACCCTGGTCTATTCCCAGGATTGCCGCGATACATTGTTTATCACTGACCGTGATAAGCTTATCCTTGCCTCGGGTCTGAGGGACTATATCGTTGCGGATTCAGGAAATTCCCTTATGATATGTCCGCGCGGGGAGGAGAAGGCCCTGAGGGCGATGGTTAAATCGCTGAAGACCCTCTACGGCGAAAAATATCTTTGAAAAGCAGACGTTTCAAAGATAGAAGTGCATACTCCAAATTTTGAAATAACACTCTAACGTGCGAATCCTATACCATGAAAAAAGACATGCGAGTACTTGAGCTTTTAGCTCAGAACTTCGGGTCGGTCCAGGCAGCCGCCACGGAGATCATTAACCTTGAGGCCATAATGAACCTGCCAAAAGGCACGGAGCATTTCGTGGCCGACATTCACGGTGAGCATGAGGCCTTCCATCATATCCTGAAGAACGCCTCGGGACGTATCAAGATGAAGGTAGTAGAACTCTTCGGCAGCCAGATGCGCGAGGAGGAGATACGCCAACTCTGTTCGCTGATCTATTATCCCAAACACAAGCTCCAACTGATACGTCAGGAGGAGACAGACCTTATCGGATTCTACCGGGTAACGCTGCATAAGCTGATCCGGGTGCTCCAGCGGGTCTCGACCAAGTACACCCGCTCGAAAGTCCGCAAGGCTCTTCCCCCCGAATTCGCCTATATCATAGAGGAGCTGCTACATGAGGCTCCCTCGGATGAGAACAAGCAACATTATTACCAGGGAATCGTTGAGACCATCATCTCTACTGGTCAGGCCGATGCGTTCATCATCGCGATCTGCAATGTGATCCAGCGTCTGAGTATCGACCGCCTGCATATCTTAGGTGATATCTATGACCGCGGACCGGGAGCGCACACGATACTGACTACCTTAGCTGACTATAATGGATATGATATACAATGGGGTAACCATGACGCTTTATGGATGGGCGCGGCCGTAGGAAATGAATGTTCCATGGCCAATGTACTCCGTATCTCTTTGAGATATGACAATATGGGTACGCTGGAGGACGGATATGGTATAAATCTTGTGCCGCTCGCTTCCTTCGCCATGGAGGTATATGGTGAGGATCCCTGCGAGTATTTCCAGCCCAAAGTGCCGCGCGAAGGTACCACTTTCGCAATGAAAGGTCAGCAACTCACCGCGCGTATGCACAAGGCTATAAGCGTAATCCAGTGGAAACTGGAAGCCGCAATCATAGCTCGGCATCCGGAATGGAAAATGGAGGGGCGTAACCTGCTTCATCACATCGACTGGGAGAGGGGTGTCATAGAGATAGACGGACGGGAGTTCGAATTGCCCGACACCAATTTCCCGACCATTGATCCGGCAGATCCCTACCGCCTTACCGAGGAAGAGAGCGAGCTGGTAGAGAAGCTCGTATCATCCTTTATCAACTCGGAGCCATTAGCGCGCCATATGGATATCATGCTCTCTCACGGCGACATGTACTGTATCTGCAACTCCAATCTGATGTTCCACGCTTCTGTACCCCTTACCGAGGATGGGAAACTGAAGGAAGTCCGTTTGCCGGATGGCAAGAAATATAAGGGTAAAGCATTGTTGGATCAGACTTCGATGGTGATGCGCCGCGCGTTCGACCGCAACCTCCCCATTGAGGATCGCCGGGATGCCATAGATTATTACTTCTATTTATGGTGCGGACCCGACTCACCATTGTTCGACAAGGCCAAGATGGCCACCTTCGAACGCTACTTCCTGACCGATAAGGAAGTACGCCACGAGGAGAAAGGACATTATTACCGTTTGCGCAATGATGAGGCTACCGTAGATATGATCCTGGATGATTTCGGAGTAAAAGGGGAACATCGCCATGTTATAAACGGCCACGTACCGGTAAAGGTCGGTAAAGGTGAAAGCCCGCTGAAAGCTAATGGTAAGCTGATGGTTATAGACGGTGGTTTCTCAAAGGCTTATCATAGCGAGACCGGTATCGCGGGATACACCTTGGTTTATCATAGCCGAGGTTTCGAATTAGTTCAGCATGAGCCCTTCTCTTCAGCCGAGGAAGCTGTAAGATTGGGAAGCGATATCCGGTCTACGACGCAGATAGTAGAGCATACCGTGAACCGCACACGGGTGCGCGATACCGACATAGGTCGCGAACTTCAAGGCCAGATAGACGAGTTGCGCGAGCTGCTGAAAGCCTATCATAGCGGTGAGATACGCCAACGATAGTCCCAGTGGTTCTGAATTTTATGAAACCAGGGTCTTGGGAAGCCTAAAAGAGGGCGATAAAGAACAGGATTAACATAGTGGTTGCTCCTACCATCGGGAGAACGTCGAGAACACGGACTTTGACCACTTCGAGACGGACCACAGAAGTAAGGAAGCCGGCCGGGTAAGCGAACAGCACCTGGCTGACTTCTTTGTTTGTAGTCAATTGCAAAGCTGCCCCGGGATTGTGTCTATTGTAGATACGGGAGCAGAATTGTACGGCAGCATATATGGCGGCTGCTCCTGCGGATCCAATTATGGCTCCACAGAGAAGGTCTCCTGGATAATGTACCCCGAGATATAGGCGCGTGTATGCGTTCAAGACTGCCCAGAAGAATATGAAACGGGTGAAGCGCGGAGTCCGCATGATCAGGGCAAGGATGGTAGCCAAGGCGAAAGAATTGGAGCCGTGGCAAGAGGGAAAACCGTAGCGTCCCCCGCGATAGTCGTTGACAATGGAGAGTGAGGATGAGATGGGATTCTCGATATTAGATGGACGAAGACGTTCGAACACGGGGCGTAGCACCGACGCGCAGATCTGGTCTGCGAATACTATCGCGGCTATGATAGCCAAAGTATAGATGCAAGCCTCTCGGCGAGGGAAGGTTTTGAAAAGGATGAACAGGATCGTAGCGTACATCGGTACCCAGACGAACCTTCCGGTGGCCATCCACATAAAGGAGTCCAGCCAAGAGGTATGTAGACTGTTGAAGAACAACAGTACTGCGGTATCTATGGAGTTGAGTAATTCTATCATAAAGTAATTCTTTCTAAAATAAATTAGTTAGGTGTGTAGGCGTCGGCTACAGCCTGCATCCAGGCTTTGAGCTGAGTGCGCGGGTTGAAGGGTGAGATAAGGTTTATGATTCCGTTAGTGCCGACTACGGTTGTCTTGGCCTCCATAGTCGCGGTGTTCAATACCGCCTCTCCTTCAGAGCTTTGTAGGAATGCCCATTCCTTATCATACATATATACCATAGGAGGATTGCGCAGGTCCAGGATATTGCGGCCGAAGAAGAACTGATGGGCATCGATATCCATCAAGGTCAGCAGGGTTGGAGCAATATCTGACTGACTCATCAAGGTGTCGTCGGTACCGTGGACCTTGAGAGCTCCGCCGGTAAAGATGATGGGTATATGATGACGCTCTTTCATATCGGTAAGGTTCTCCGGATAGGCTCCGTAATGGTCAGGAACCATCACCACTAATGTGTTGTCCCAGTTTGGCATACGTCTCAGTTCTTTGAGGAAATCGCCGACAACGGAGTCTGTGTATGCGAATGCGTTGGCCGCCGGGTTCTCCAGTTTCTTGAACGGCACATTGAATGGCTCGTGGCTGCTGGAGGTTTGGATCACAGTAAACGACGGTTTGGCAGCCCCGGATTTCTGGCTCATCTCCTTCTTTACTTTATCGAATAGATGATGGTCCAGGACACCCCATTTGGCTGACCGCAGGGAGTGTGGAAAATCTTTATCACCTACGATATGATCGAAGCCGCCGGCGACCAAAAGCGCGTTCATATTGGTGAAATTGAGGTCGCCGCCATAATAGAAGTTGGTAGCGTAACCCTCCTTCTTCAGACTGCCGGTAAGAGAGGGGAGACGTTCTATTGCATCCGTAGTGCGAGTGATCCCCATGTCAGGCAGACCTGGGAATCCGTTAAGTATCGCTGGCAGCCCTCGGTCTGTACGGAAGCCGTTGGCGTATGCGTTGGTGAAAAGGAGACCATCCCGGGCTTCGCGGTCGATATTTACGGCAATCGCCTCACCACCTTGTATTGGAAGAAGGTGAGAAGAGAAACTTTCCAGAATTATCAGGACAATATCGGGGCGAGAGGTAGTAAGATAAGTTTCAGTGAGGTTCTCTTCGCGGGCATCCATATCGGGGGTAGCTACCATTGAGAGGAGTTCCGGCAGCTGTGCGGCGGGGAAGAAGTTGTACTTGTCGGTACCGCTCATGTTGCGGGTTGAGGCGCTCAGCAGGCTGAAAGCGGGGTTTATGGCCGCATGGTTCAATCTCTGGTCAGGCGAGAAATAGGCCCTGCTGAGGTTCATTGTGGAAACCGTTACCCCGCCTCGGATGACAATAAATAGCAGTCCTCCCATCAGAATCAATCCGCAGAAAGTATATACGCGGTTTATGAATTTCGGGATCGGCTTGAAGTAAAGAAGGTTCCAGGTAATGAGGTAGGCTGTGGACCATAGGGCTGCGCACCCTAATACTCCGACTATTCCCCAACCTAACTGTGTGCCGGATATGGATTCCCATACAGTCTTAGGAGAGGTTATGAAATAGAAGAAGGGGTTAAGGTCGAGCTTGTAACCCCATATCGGGTAAAGGGCACCATCGAGAATGGCGATGAAGCTCATTGCGAGGGCGACCAGGATAGAGTATGATACGATAATGATTCGGATAGCCTTATGCCCTAAGAGAGATTGGGTATCAGCCATTTCCAGATAGGCATCGTGAGTATGCGCCATTTGAATCCGGACTGAATTCTTGCGTTCGGGAAGCCAGACGCAAATCATGGAGATGAGGAAAGGGATGATGGTGAGGTATCCGGCCATTGAGGCATCCATGCTAAGACCGTGCCAAATGGCCTCCCAGTAATCAGAAGCATCGAGCCCCGCGTATAATTCGGGATAGAAAAGAATGAAGCAGTAGCGCTGGATTACGAACATCAGCACTGTAACTACAAAAAATATAACCGGTCTAAGTATGAATGTCAAAAATGTAGGCATAGCCAAGAGGTAAGCTCTTAAAACATGTAACTTACAAAAATAGTCATAAACCGTGCCATCACCAAATCCCTCCGCGTTAAAAAACACTAAGATAACCTCTCTCGGTTAGGGGAGGGGGGAGCGGGGGAAGGCGTCGATGAAGGAGCCGGGGGTACAGTTCTCGATCTTGACGCCGAGGCTCTGGGCGTAGGCGGCTATGTCAAAGTAGGAACGGAAGGCGATCGCGAGAGAATTATAAATGTCATGAAGATGGTAGCCGGCGTATTCGGCTGCTACCCTTTCCTGTTCTTTGGGGCTCTCGGGATAAAAGTGGGGCTGGATGGAGACAACGCGGTTCTGATCATCCACCCATAACGTCTTGCTCCAAGAATGGTCGGCCCCAATCAGACGGATATGCTTGTAACCCTCGCGCAACCCGATCATAAGGGCCGGGATCATCACATTGCGCGGCCGCGGCATTGCTAACCCCTTACTATACAGGGAATGACGCAAACCCCGCCAACCTTCGGCCGGAGTGAGGTTGAAAGGCTTGACCGTGATCTTCGGGTTGGGTTGCCCATCGCCTCGCATAATCAGACGATTCACCCTACCCGTATGATCCGCCGGCACATACAGAGTCAGAGGCCAATTCACTGAGCTAAGACGATCCCAGAGTTTCGCGACATTCTCATCCTTCTCAGAGCCGTAAAAGAAGTGGGGATCCGCCAAGACCAACATCCTCGGTTTGAGATCAAAGAATAGCTGAGAATTAGGTGCGAAATTCACAGCCATCAGATCTGAATCGGTCAACGAACGAGGGTTGCGGCTCACCGCATCCCTCAGCGAAGGACCATTCCCCATTATGAGCAAGGGGCGTGAAGGGGGTGTCTTGGCTCCCTCGAAAGCCTTCCCCGACATCATCATGCACTTCCCTAAAGTACCTAAGCCGCGGACAAATAACCCGAGGCTATTGACAATCTTCTCAGCTTTTTTTCTACTCATAATCTCCTCTTCTAATAGTATTAGACGTGGCTTAATATACTCCACCGTTGGCACGTTGACGCGCCTGTTCCTGACGGCGCTTCACATCCTTGGGGTCGAAAGGATTGGCCGATGGATCGAAATACTCCTCCTCATCCCCTTCATCCTGATAATTCTGAGTCTCTCCCTTCTTAGGCTTCGGCTTGTTCTTCATTATAGCCATCGGCTTCTGCAGGTCTACCGGAGTCTCGAAAAGGTTCCAGGTCTGGTCGACATCCCAGTTTTTCTTCAAAACTATTTTCTGAGGGAAGTAGAACGCCTGGTCAGGTATCATCCCGCCATCCGGAGCGTAGGGATCTCCCGGAGTGTATTTCCCGTCACCATTGAAATCCTCGACAAGACGCAGGTAGTAAGTACCCGGATTTAAGAACCGGAAATCAACCTTCCCGTTTACTACAGTCTCGCGGCGCAGGGGCGTATCGCTTGGCGTAAGCAACTCCACAAAAGCATGATCCGACGGAAGCAAACCCTTGATATCCAGCATTAAGGTTGAATAATCCTCCTCATCTTTGGTAGTGAACTCGGATTGAATCCGGTCTGAGACCTGGCCATACAAACCTATGGCGGCCGCCGAGTCCGCTACCAACCTGTAGGTAGTCTTGTAGTCCCAAGGGTAGTCTATTCGGAAACGGCGAGGATTGAGCGTATCTGCCCTTTCAAGCACCGGTGAATTGGCAACCGGGATCCATAGGGTATCCTTCTTCTGTTCCAAACGGAAAGCCGCGGTATCCAAACTTGCCAATGGCACTTGGAACTCTACGAAGAGTGGGCGGTTCACGTCCTGAGTGCCGCTCGCGGAGACAGACACCGACAACACCGGCGGTTTCGGAATGATGGGCGGAGCAGAGACGGTATCGGCCTCGGCCGTTTTCTTTTTCTTTTTCACTTTCGGAGGAGCCGGACGCTTGAAATTGAAATCCAGCATGTCGATTCCCGGTACAAGATTCCCGGTAGAATCCGGCCTAAGGAAAGAGGCAGCCACCTCTAAAGAATCCACAGAAGCCGCCCATCTTGGCAACCAAAAAGTGATGGTATCGTTGGTCAGGGAATGTTCCGTTATAAGCTGTCCGGCCAAGTCCGGATATGCCGGGAACTCCAAGACCGGCAAGGAATCGGCCGGCGCGTTAAACTGGAAAGTAAGCCGCGTCGAATCTTGTCTCTCATACTTGGCAAGGTATTGAGGACGTACACCGGTATTGAACATCCTTAGCAGGATATCATTGGGCAGGAAGCGAGTGCGAAGGCGGCTGACGATGGTATCTACCGCTCCGGTCTTCAGATTAAGGATAGTATCTGAAACCTCGATGCGTTCCGATGAGGGGGTAATAGTAAAAGGGTAAATAGCTAAATCCTCCTCCGGATTAGCATATTTGCGGTCAGCATCCTGATCCTTCAGAGCATAAATCCGGTAAGGAACCGGACGCAACCCCGGGATGGTGAAACGTCCCTTCTCATCCGTAAGGGCAATCCTCTCGAAAGGATAGGAAAAGAACGCTGAATCCGGGGCTTCTGCAGGGTAGACACCGACAAGGACCTGTTGCTGCGGTTCCAGGTCGAGCGCGCCCAATACCATCCCCGAGATCTCCAGCGAGTCCAAAACGGCCCCGGTAGAGAAAGTGTAAAAGAACCCGGAGAGGGCATTCCCCTCGTTATTATCCGTTATGGCATCAGCGAAATCTACTGTATAGGTAGTGTTGGGAAGAAGGGTATCCTGAAACTCAATGTTCACTCTATGTCCTGAACCGGTAACCCTGGGAGTGGAAGCCGAGGTAGGGGAGATCATGACCTTAGAGAAAGCATCCTTGACATTGATATACTCGTCAAACCAGAGGGAAGCCTTTCCGAGATTAATGCTGACATCAGTGGCTCCCATTGGAGGGTTGGCCCTGATAAAGCGCGGAGGATCCTCATCGCGCGGACCTCCCGAGGGGGTACCCATTGAAGCGCATCCCCATGTCATTATAGCAAGCAAAGTCCCGGCGGCCAACGGCATCCCAAGGCGGCTCGCCGCGTTGCGGGTCTCTTTATCCTTTATCTCTTTATCGTTATCACTCATCTATCTTAGACTCTATGTTATTAAAGAGTTCCCAACCGGGTGCTTTACGGTATTCTCCGACTGAGGAGGGAGGCACAAGGAGCCGACAGCGTGAATAGGCTTCGGTCTCCTCCGGCTCGAAGATAAAACTGGCGCAGTCAAACACCGGGGGTGTAGGAGAGGGTTCTTCCAATATTCCTAACGCTTCGCACCCGCTGAAAATCAGCTCCCCTAAAAGCGAAGGGTTTTTCGGCATCCTGGCCTTGACCAAAGAGCTGCAATCCGAGAATGTATATGACTCCAGTTCGGTAACTGAATCGGGGATCCAAGCCTCGCGCAGTGAAGAGCAGAGAGAGAAGGCATTGTTGCCGATGCGTCTCAGGGACTCCGGAAATGCGATTTCCTCTAAAGAGGAACAATAGGCGAAGGCATGTGCCCCGATACGCTCTAGGGAGGGCGGAAGATCGATCCTTTTCAGGGCGGAGCATCCGCGGAACACACCGGTGGGAAGTACCTTGATTTGGGATCCGGGAGCGAAACTTACCTCCTCAATGTCCGTACGGTCCCGGTACGCTTCCTCCTCCAAGGTCTCAACCTCAGCCGGGATTACCAATGTCATTCCTTTTAAGGGAACCATATATATTAACGCGAAAAAGGCAAGAAATAGACGGGGTCTTGCGGGTATACTCATCAGAATTGGCGTGTTATGTTTTCGGCTGCAGTCTCGGCCGCGTTGAAGGTGCCGAGTTTACGGCGCATCTGCCGATAACCTGAAATCTCCCATTCCCTGCGCGGTGAAGGAGAGAGCAAAGGCGAGAGTTCGCGTGCTATACTTTCGGAGGTGCATCGGTTCAACAGCAACTCCGGGACTATCGAGTTCCCTACTATAAGGTTAGGAAGGGACACATATTTGACATGAAGCAGGCGCGACATCAGATCGTAAGTCAGCGCAGATCCGTTGCCACGGTAGCAGACAACCTGAGGCGTCCCTACCAGGGCCGTCTCCAGAGTAGCCGTGCCGGAAGTCACAAGGGCCGCCCGTGAATATTTCAGCAAGGGCACCGTAGCTGAGAACACTAACTGGAGACCCGGATCCTGTGCTACTTCCCGATAGAACTTCTCGCCTACCGACGGGGCTGCGGCTACCACATATTGATAATCCTTCTGGCGTTTTACCGCCTCTATCATAAGAGGAAGATTGCTCTTGATCTCGCTAAGCCGCGAACCCGGAAGTAATGCAATGAGGGGTCTCGGGTCGGTCAGACCCTGACGCTCGCGGAAATATTTTTCCGGTGGAAGGTGCTTGAGCGCGTAATCTATCTCCTCGACAGAAGGATTCCCGACGTAAACAGCTTTCCGGTATCCATGTCTTTTGAAAAAGGGTATCTCAAAGGGGAGTATGCAATAAAGGTTTGATATATACTTCTTGATCTTGGCTACTCGCCACTCCTTCCAAGCCCAAACTTTTGGGGCTATATACCAGTCGACCCTTATTCCGGCTTGCCAGGCTCTTTTTGCGAGCCGGAGGTTGAAGCTGGGATAATCAATGAGAATCAGCACATCGGGGCGGAAGCGCAAAAGGAGAGTCTGGGCCAACCGGAAATTATCCAGGATGGCCGGTAGGTTGCGTATTACCTCTGTGAAACCCATCACATTCATATTGCGGTAATGGAGAGCCGGTTCGCGGCCGGCTTCCTTGGCCATCAGATCCCCTCCGAAAAAGAGGAACTTGGCATCCGGATCCCGTTGGCGAATTTGGGAAATAAGGGCTGCTCCATGGAGATCGCCGGAGGCTTCTCCGGCCACTAACATATACTTCATGCCCCAAATTTACCAAAAAAGCAGATTATTAGAAAATGTTTGTTAATTTTGTAGTCCTATTTAATAGTTGGACTCCGATAAAAGAAGCCGTTTAGGCGGTTTCGACCTGTAAAAATACCCTAAACATGAAATTTACCCATGGATTGACAGCCGCATTGCTGATAGCAGGCGCAAGTTGGCCGACCCTCCGGGCCGACTCCTTGGATTCTATCCGCTGGCGAGGTGAGGTGACTGCGGATTTCTCCGACGGTCCCTATACGCCGTTCTGGCTTTCGGCCAATCGGCAAGGCCTATCGTCGGTAAAACCCAACAACGGCTATCTCCGTTTGGGGGCCTTCAAGGATGCTGACCCGGAGAAGCGTTTCTCCTGGGGGGCGGGGGTAGATATAGCTGTGCCATGGAATTATACCTCCTCTTTTGTGATCCAGCAGCTCTACGGCGAACTCCATTACCGGTGTCTGGACCTGCTTGTAGGCAGCAAGGAGATGGAAGGCCCTATCTCCGATCCGGAATTGTCGAGCGGCAACCTTATGCACTCGGGCAATGCCCGTCCCATACCGCAGATAAGAGCCGGGATATTTGACTATGCCAATATATGGGGAACACAAGGATGGCTGGCCGTAAAAGGGTATGTGGGCTACGGTATGTTTACTGACAGCCGGTGGAAAGAATCATGGATTCAGCCCGGACAGCGTTATGACAAGGGAGTCCTTTATTGCACACGTGGGATTTGGCTACGCAACGGTAACCCGGAGAAATTCCCACTGACCTTGGAATGTGGTATAGAGATGGAGACCGAGTTTGGCGGTGAGGCCTACAACATGAATTACTTCAATTCAGGTCATAACCTGAAGATGCCTCATAACCTGAAAGCCTTCATCAAAGCTCTTATACCAATGCACGGCGACAGCGGCGGAGAAGAAGGAGAGCAGCAGAATGTAGAGGGAAATATGCTTGGGGCGTGGAACTTCGCCTTGAATTGGGAGCCATTGGATGGTAGCTGGGGAGCCAAGGTATATTACCAGCACATGTTTGAGGACCATTCCATGCTCTATATAGATTACCCCTGGAAAGATGGCCTTTATGGAGTCGAGGGGCGGCTTCCGAAAAACCCTGTAATCTCGAAGGTGGTCTATGAGTTCCTGTACTCAAAGGACCAGAGCGGATCGGTAAACTGGACACCCTCTCCTGAGATTCCGGCGGACGCTCCGGGAGCCGACAATTACTTTAATAACTATATCTACACCGGCTGGTCTCATTGGGGGATGGGGATAGGTAATCCGCTCTTCCTTTCACCAATCTACAATAACCCGCATCGGCTGGAGTTTCTGTCTAACCGTATCATCTCGCATCATATAGGATTGTCGGGGAATCCGCTACCGACTGTGTCATGGCGCATCCTTATGTCCTTCACCAGCTCATGGGGTACATACGTTATACCCTATAAGGAAGTGATGCACATGTATGACGGCCTGGCTGAGGTTTGCTGGCGTCCTCAGGGAAAGCTGAGCGGCTGGGAAGGGAAGATCGGCCTCGCCATGGACCGCGGAGATATGATAGGGCATAACTGCGGAGTTCAGATCTCGATATCTAAAACAGGGTTCTTCAAGTTCAAATGACAAAATGAAAAGAATACATATCATACTTGCGGGGCTGGTTGGCCTTGTGATCATGGCGTTAGGGATGGCATCCTGCAGAAAAGGGGAGATCCATGGTGATCTGGAAGGTAACTGGGAGATAATGCAGATTACGGCCCCTGACGGTGCGGATGTACCTGTCATACCTCAACGCTATATCTCGATTATGCGCAACGTTGTCCAGCTGCGTTCCGAGGATGACCGTATCACGACGGGAGCCTTGACCGTCAATGACCCATATATGAGAATCGAGTTCCCCTATGAGGAGAAAGAGAATTATACCCATCCCCTGACGGAATGGGGTATATATTCAAATCCCGTAGAGATGAAAGTAGTGAAGAACGACAAGAAGAGCCTCGTACTTGATGAAGATGGATATATCATCTATTGCCGCCGGTTCTAAGTAGGCGTTTATGAGGTGTCTAACTTTTATAAGTGGAAATTTTTTTGTAAATTTGTAGGGGAAAAGCAGGGGGTTGCTGGAAGGGATAAAACTGAAAGAAAGCGAACTAAAGATGCAGGAAGATTATAAAGATCCGGAAGGGGAGAAGACAGAGCAGAACGGACATTATGACGCGGACAATATTCAGGTCTTGGAAGGCCTGGAAGCAGTACGTAAGCGTCCTGCTATGTATATCGGTGATATCTCGGGCCGCGGGTTGCATCACCTTGTATATGAGGTGGTAGACAATTCCATTGACGAGGCATTGGCCGGCTATGCGAATGATATCAAAGTAACTATCCTTGAAGATAATTCGATACGCGTAGAAGACAACGGACGCGGTATCCCGGTAGATATGCATGAGAAGATGCATAAGCCGGCCTTGGAGGTGGTATTGACGGTATTGCATGCCGGTGGTAAATTCGATAAGGGTTCCTATAAGGTATCGGGTGGTCTTCATGGTGTAGGTGTCTCCTGCGTGAACGCGCTTTCCGATTACCTGAAAGCAGAGATCCACCGCGATGGCAAGATCTATACCCAGGAATATGCCTACGGCAAGCCGACTACTGAACTTACCGTATGCGGCGAGACCGACCATACCGGTACGGTGATACTATTCCATCCTGACGGAGGAATATTTACGGAGACAATCTATGATTATGAAACCCTTGCTAACCGTCTGCGCGACCTCGCCTATCTGAATGCCGGGATCCGTCTGAGCCTAACGGATATGCGCGATCGCGATGAGGAAGGGAATCCCCGCACGGAGATTTTCCATAGCGAGGAAGGCCTGAAGGAGTTCGTGAAATACCTTGATCAAGGTAAGGAACCCCTGATCGATGATATCATACATCTCAATACGGAGCGCAATGGTGTTCCGGTGGAGGTAGCAATGACCTATAACACCTCCTTCTCGGAGAATATCTTCTCGTATGTAAACAACATTAATACGATCGAGGGTGGAACTCATCTGACCGGTTTTCGCCGCGGCCTGACAGCGACCTTGAAGAAATATGCCGAGGACAATAAGTTGCTTGAGAAACTGAAAGTAGAGCTCTCCAAGGAGGACTTCCGCGATGGGCTTACAGCTGTTGTGTCGGTAAAGGTAGCAGAGCCTCAGTTTGAGGGACAGACAAAGACCAAATTGGGTAACAACGAGGTTATGGGGGTTGTACAGACCGCGGTATCCGAAGCACTGAAATATTATCTGGAGGAGCATCCGAAGCAGGCACGTGCGATAGTAGACAAAGTAGTCTTGGCAGCGCAGGCTCGTCAGGCAGCCTACAATGCGCGTATGAAGGTACAGCGCAAGTCTCCGTTATCAGGAGCCGGACTGCCGGGTAAATTGGCCGATTGCAAGAGCCGTGATGCCCACGAATGTGAGCTCTTCCTTGTCGAGGGTGATTCGGCAGGCGGCAGTGCCAAGCAGGGCCGTAATCCGAATTTCCAGGCAATCCTGCCTTTGCGCGGTAAGATCCTGAATGTGGAGAAGGCTATGGATCATAAGGTATTTGAATCTCAAGAGATTGTAAATATCTACAAGGCTTTGGGTGTGACAATAGGTACCGAGGAGGATTCCAAGGAACCGAACCTGAGTAAGCTGCGTTACAATAAGATCGTGATTATGACCGATGCGGATGTGGATGGCGCCCATATCGCTACACTTCTGATGACATTCTTCTTCCGCCGCATACGTCCGATAATCGAGAACGGTTATCTTTATATCGCGACTCCGCCGTTGTATAAGTGTCAGACCAAAGGGAAAAACAAGATTGTGGAATATGCTTGGAATGACCAGCAGGTTCAGGCGTTTGTGGACCGCTATTGCGATGGCGATACCAAGCGCTATGAGCTTCAGCGATACAAAGGTCTGGGTGAGATGAACCCGGAGCAACTTTGGGAGACTACGATGGATCCTGAGAACCGTATGTTGAAGAGAGTAGACCTGATCAATGCCGCCGAGGCGGACCGCACCTTCTCCATCCTAATGGGCGAAGAGGTAGGCCCCCGCAAAGAGTTCATAGAAACCCACGCCACCTACGCCAACATCGACGCCTAATCCCGTGACATGCCGGGATAAAGATAATAAAATAGGGATTGCATCCGGCGGATGCAATCTCTATTTTTAGAGTTAATAATCAATTAAAAATGATTTTCTTGCCATTCTGAATGTAAATATTGCCTTTTACGGGTTCGTTTACGGGACATCCCTGGAGATTGTACCAAGGTTTTTCAGTTGGTTCGACATCGCTAATTAGAGGAACATCATCAGAGAAGCGGACTTCCACTATCTCTTTAAATTCTTTCCATCCGTTGGCTACCTGATATAAGCTTCCGCTTCCCTCCGGTACATATAAGGTTGACTCATGAATCAAGTTGTTGTTGTAAGATGATTTCGAAGGCTGAGATACATCGTAGTAAAATTCCGGAGGCACTGTTGCCTTACAAAACACTTGATTGGCTTTAGCATACGCGAAAGCGGAAGGACCAATATACTGTAAAGAGGAGGGCAGGGAGAGAGACTCCAACTCAGCATGTCGGAATGCGTCTTCCTCAATTCTTTCGAGTCCATTATTGAAGGTAACTTTAGACAAGTTTTCACAGTTGGAAAAAGCCTCCGTACCAATGACCTTGCAAGCGCTATTGAGATTTAGTTCAGTCAAAATCATGGCTGCCTCCAACATTCCTGGGGGTATATACTCAATATGAGCGGGTAATTGCACTGACTCAAGCCACATTAAACCGGCAAATGCATACTCGCCAATGTCTTCGCAACCATCCGGAATAATGAGATGAGGGATTGTGGCAGCGTAAGCCTGAAAAGCAAACGCTCCTATCTTTTCAAGATTATCTGGCAATTCTAGACTCTCGAACCGATTGAACATGAAGGCGCGAAGGCCAATTTCCTTTAGGGTTGAAGGAAATACCGGCGGTATGGTAAGCGACTGGGAATATGCTAATATATCTTGGGGTATAACCTCAAGTCCTTCCGGAAATATAAGCTGACAATCCAATCTTACGCACCAGACGAAAGCTGAATTTCCGAAACTTCGAACTGTAGAAGGGATATTAATCTTTCGCATTCCACAAAACGCGAATGCATGATCCCCTATTCTCACCACTCCTTCGGGAAGGATTATTTCTCCAATCGGAAGAAGGGAACCGGCCTGTCCCTGACTTTTTTCATATAAAGCATTATCAGGTATCTCATTATCTTTCATCACTGCTTGGGATAGATCCAGCACCTCTATTCTCTGAGCGCGAGCATGATTCCATATTGACTTAAAATCCTCTGAGTCCATTTTCCCAATGATGACGAGCCTGTTAATCCGAATGTCTTGCATCGGATACAGAAATTGTCCAACCTGCCCGAAATCCTCAGTTTGGATTTCATACTCTTTCATTACCTCCTGATCCCCGTCAACCTGCTCCATCTCAATAGGCATGATGGGGAGAGGAACCCCGAAAGCAGGCACTTCAGCTGGGGAGACCGACGATAAGCTATTTATGCCAAGCGCCAGTGCTAACAATATATTTCGTATCATTTCTTTTTTTTTAGTTCAACCATGAGCAAAGGGTAGAATTCTATAGGTACCTTTAATTAAAGTTGTACTTTTTGGGAATCAATCAATACCCCTTCCGAGCTATAAGTAATGGAATAAATACCGGATCCAACTGAGGAGATATCTATTCTGCACTCGGTATCTTCTTTATCTAAGTCAACAGAAAGGATTGCTTCCCCGCTAAGAAGGGATGTAAGAATGATTCTGGAATTGGGATGAGGCATCCTTTTCAGTCTTATCACTAATTCGGATTTGGAGTTTGCCACCAATACCTCGGAAATTCCATCAAGGCTATCTATAGTAATGCTATCGGTAAGCATTTCCTCCTCGCTGGTGAAAACAGAAACGCTATAAGTTGTCGGCCTATCGATGCGTGGCGTTACATAAACGGAAGAGTCACGACTGAAAATATCACCGTCCTCATTTAACCAGTTTATTGTATCCTCCTCGGCCTTATCTACCCATAGGTTGATATACCCGTTTGGCAGTTCTTCGCTATTAATTATTATGCCTCCACCCGGTTTAAGTTGGAGTTGAGATTCAATTATAAATCTCTCCCCTCCAATGATGTTGCCTTCGGAATCTCTCTGGATGAGATCAAGTGCATATTCTCTTAAAGAGGTAAATGAAGGATTAAACCGAACTCGGAGGCCAACCTTGTCAAATTCTGAACCTTGCATAGACACTGCCTCGAGCCTGCTGTCTTTTGATGTAAATTCTACTCGGCGAAGTTCTGAATTAGCATTTGCAATATCTCGGGCCTTGAAACCTCCACGAGACCAGGCATCATAAATAGGTTGAGACATCTCCATTTCTACAGTAGCAAGTGAGAAAAGCCTTTCATCCTCCGTCGTAACTGGACGGAGTTCCAATGTATAGAGTTGCGAATCTTTTGAGCTATTGCGAATAAAAACATTGGTGAATTTATTGATATCCTCTTTTTTTATGATAGAGACATTTTTTTGAGCGTTCTTGTTGTTCTTCTTACATTCCGAATCAAAAGTGCCACTATAATACCATGGTTCTACATGAGTATCCATTATCTTTGCCAAAAGACAGAAATGATGCTTCTGAGTATAGTTATCCTCTACTCCACCCAGCTTATCATCAGGCAATCCCCAAGTGAACACCATGATAGTATCCATTCCAGCCTTTATAGGTGGAATTTTTAAGGGATGGTTTACCGGACTTCCGGTTACATCATCCGTATCACTTAACTCATTCCCCATCCAGGTCTCGGGGCGGAATCCTGTAGCAGCGAGAGCCCAGTATAGATGCATATAAGATCCGCCCTCATACCCTTTCTTACCTCTGTTATGTACTTTGAGGTAAACGTATGCGGTATCATGATCTTCGGAATAAATCGGATTTTCATGTTGTTCTTTCCCATCTTTTGAATTCCGTACCCAAATATCGGGACTTGTCCAAAAGTTATCTGTGGTAAGATTTGGAACTTTGCCCGTGTCTTCTTCATTGTCTTTAATATAAAGATCTATTGCCGGAGCAAGATGATTAAAAGCCAAGTCTTCACCAATAGAAGTAGGGAAGGAACCATACTGAGGTGTTTCCCAAGCTACATCGTTTGCTTGGGCATATTTGAAAGCCTCCTCAATACATACCATCCCGTCCTTATCAGAGTCAGCGTATATTTTATTATTTAAATGGTCAGCACCATTAACCGCACAAGTCCATCGGTAAACAAATTCATCATAAGGTATTGTCCGACTCCCATAGGAAGGCTCGTTGCCTGCAGAGGCAGTGGCAACCACACAGTTTAACTGAGAGAGGTCATCTAAAAATCCCCCAGAGAAACATTGACCCAGCACAACATTTATATTGACGTATTTATCACTAAAAGGTTTGAGCATTTCCGCCAGCTCATAGTCAAACAGCTTTTCACTACCCCAAAGACATATATATGACGACATAATTCCATCTTCACTTCCTCCATGATCAATCACATAGAAAAATAGATGATCATCTTCCTGTAATACCGGCACAAGCGAGGATAGTGTGTTGGCAATGTTATCTTTGGTTGCTCCAAGTTCAATTTCATCGAAGCCGTCAAAGTCCAGATCTAAGGACTGGGAAACCAAATGTCCACCGGAATCAAAAGTATCTTCAGCAGGATCATTGCCATCTGCTATGATTGGAATAATATTGGATTTTGGTATTCCATATGTGTTTGTAAGGGTTTGATAAATGAAAGAACAGTCATTCCAGTAGCGTGGGTAATTAGAGGTAGGCTGTATTCCACCGCTCAGGATTATGGCGTACGTACGTTCTGCTACCGGATTGGGTGAGTTGACATTAGTCTTACGAGGAACTCGTGGTAAAGAATTAACCATATCCCCATATCTGTTTACTCTCTCTATGGGGGTATATTCTCCAGCAGGAGGCATTTTATAAGCGATTTTTCGGTATGGAATTATAGTGGGAGACTGAAAGGTTTTATTATAGTATTTCACCACATAACAATCATGTTCCCAGCCTTTCATGGGCTCTGCATCTACGAAGATTGTCCAATAGGATTTGTCTCCGTCATCAAGTTTGTAGTAATCAACATCCTGCCCTTCAAATAAAGACTTTGCATATTCAAGGGCTTCTTCAAAGGGGCGAGTGATGTTTAGTTGGGCCTTCAAGGATTGGGTTGCAAGAAGAACACTAAGCAGAAGCGCACTGACGCGAATGCAACTTGACGAATACCGCCATCGCAATGTTTTTTGGTTTTTCATTTTGTAGGAGGTTAGAGTTATTAGAAATTAAAGCAATGGTATCATGAAAGGATTGCCAGAGACAGAATCGACTACCCATCGTTAACCTGAGACCAAAGCTGAATTGCATCTCTCGGAAGTACTCTATTCAGGAGTATGGGGTAAGGTATAGATAACTATTTTATTCCATAGGCATAAATTTTTGTGAATGAATCGACCTTATGTTGGGATGTTTAAGGCTAATCGTTTACTAAATAACAAGATTTGTTGTTAAATTGTTTTAATGAACACAAGAAAGATTAAATTCACGTGATTTTTGGTGTAGGCTTAAGGGTGGTCTTCACTGGAATATGCAAAGTGGAAGTTGCGAATAAAGGTCAAGGTTAGGTAAGACGTAAGAAACGAATGGAGATGGAGACTCGAATACCCTACGGGCATTCGAGAACAGTATTGGGCCGGATACAGGAAACCACGGACTCGCGAATACCTTAAAGGCATTCGCGGTCCGTGGTTAACCGGAGACCGAAGTCCCAGATAGGGACTCCTTCCAGCTTTGCCGGAATGAATCGGGTAATCTTACGATCCTACAGACAGGGACTTCTTCCGGCTATGCCGGAGGAAATTTTCTTGTCTAGGACTAAACGTTAATAAGATGAGGTGAGTGAGGTGTTAGCCGACGGGGGAGCCTGGGCGGACTTCACCGGTGGGACCTACTACGACGAGGCGGCCGTCGGCGTCTACGGCACTCATGATCATGCCTTGGCTCTCGATGCCCATCATCTTGCGCGGCTCAAAGTTTGCTACGAAGCAGATCTCCTTACCTACCAATACGGAAGGATCATCGTAACTCTGGGCGATGCCGCTGAGGATGGTGCGTCCCGCCTCAGTGCCGTCATCTATCTTGAATTGCAATAGCTTCTTGGATTTCTTTGCCTTAGAACACTCTAAGACCTTGCCTACACGTATGTCGACCTTCTCGAAAGTCTCGAAATCCACATTCTCCTTCACCGGAGCCGGCTTCCAGGAAGCCATCTCATTGGCTTTCTTGGTATCCAGTAACTTCTGGATCTGACCCTCGATTACATCATCCTCGATTTTCTCGAATAGCAACTCCGGTTTAGCTACTACAGTTTCCGGCTGCAACAGGTCAAAGTTTCCGGCCATATCCCAGCGCATTTCCTTAAGACCCAGCCATTCAGCAAGACGGGCAGCCATGAAGGGGGTAAACGGTTCGAAGACTACAGCCAATGTGCCGCAAAGCTGAGTACAAAGGTTCATGATTGTCTTCACCCTCTCCGGATCTGTCTTAATGAGTTTCCAGGGCTCCATGTCGGCCAGGTATTTGTTGCCGGCGCGGGCTATTCCCATCGCATCCTTCAGAGCCTCGCGGAAATGGAAATTATCCATATTGTTGCCCAGAGAAACGATCAGGTCCTTGACCTCTTTTATCAGATCAAGATCCGGTTGTTCCAACTTACCTGGAGCCGGTATGGCACCGTCGTAGAACTTATGAAGAAGCACCAGCGCACGGTTGATGAAATTGCCCAAGATCGCTACTAACTCAGAGTTATTGCGGGTCTGGAAATCCTTCCATGTGAAATTGTTATCCTTCGTCTCCGGCGCGTTGGCGGTCAAGACATATCTCAGCGTATCCTGCTTACCGGGAAGCTCACGCAGATACTCATGCAACCACACAGCCCAATTCCGGGAAGTCGAAATCTTATCGTCCTCCAAGTTCAGGAACTCATTGGCCGGCACGTTATCCGGGAGGTTATAGGAGCCATCGGCCATAAGCATCGAGGGGAAGACGATGCAATGGAAAACTATGTTGTCCTTACCGATGAAATGGAGCATACGGGTCTCGGGATCCTTCCACCATTTTGTCCAGTCATCGCCTACGCAATCGATAGTATTGGAAATATAACCGATCGGCGCGTCAAACCATACATACAGCACCTTCCCTTCAGCACCCTCTACCGGAACAGGTATACCCCAGTCGAGGTCGCGGCTCACCGCCCTCGGCTGAAGGCCCATGTCAAGCCAGGACTTGCACTGACCGTATACATTCGATTTCCACTCCTTATGATTCTCCAGAATCCATTCGCGGAGCTTAGGTTCCCATTTGTCGAGAGGGAGGAACCAGTGGAAGGTCTCTTTCATAACAGGCTTGCTGCCCGTGATAGCGGATACCGGGTTGATAAGGTCGGTGGCGTTCAGGGAAGTGCCGCAATGCTCGCATTGATCGCCGTAGGCACCCTCGAATCCGCAGTGAGGACAAGTGCCGGTAACATAGCGGTCTGCCAAGAATTGCTTTGCCTCCTCATCGTAAAGCTGCATTGATGACTTCTGGATAAACTCTCCCTTGTCGTAAAGCTTGCGGAAGAAATCGGAAGCCACGCGGCGATGGGTCTCGGAGGTGGTGCGCCCGTACACATCGAAGCTGATACCGAGCTTAGCGAATGAATCCTTGATGATATTGTGGTAGCGGTCTACGATATCTTGCGGGGTAACACCCTCTTTTTTAGCCTTGATGGTGATGGGCACGCCATGCTCGTCGCTGCCGCCGATAAAGAGGACCTCTTCCCCTTTCAGGCGCAGATAGCGCGCGTAAATGTCAGCCGGGACATATACTCCGGCCAGATGACCGATATGGACCGGGCCGTTGGCATACGGCAGGGCCGAGGTGATAAGAGTACGTTTGAACTTGGACATATCTTTTTATACTTAATTTTTTTACGAGACTGAGTATTATTACTTTTGGAAAGCTCCCAATGAGGGATTGCCATTGGTAAGACGGTCTATACCGTACATATCCATTTGGGTTTGAGGCGCAGTCAGGGCCGGATCCCCTTTCCCGATCACCGGTGAATCGGATTGAAGCCGGTAGTCGAACTTGTATTCGTCCCGGACTGTGAGGAAAAGAGGGTTGGTGTTCCAGAAGCAATTCCGGAAATTATCATCATCCGACCCTTCGGACTTGAAAGAGCAGTAATTGAGGAATACATCCGTACCTGTCAGGTCTCCCGGTGTAATGTCGCCGGGAATACCGTAAATTATGCAATTGCCGAATTGAGCTGACATAGGAGGATGCCCGGTATCTTCTTGATCTTCTGCCTTAAGACCGGATAGGGAGAGGATTGATTCCGTAGGGATGGAGAAGAGATATTCGTTGGCGAAGGTGCATTGGGAGAATTGATGGGTTCCTCCCTTGAGGTTCACCACCGCCTCGGCGGCCTCGCTGAAGCAGACCCCGTAGGAGGCGGTCAGGCAGTCCTGAGCCTTGAAAACGGTCTGCTGGGAGTTATGCAGCCATGAATTGACGATCTCTATCTTTTGCTGTTCGGGATGGTCTGACCCGATAGCGCGCACTCCGTAGACAGTGGATCTCATGTTGACATAAGAGAGACGGTTGCCGTGGGATTCGGGAGCGATGTCGATTCCTTTCCATTGGCCTGCCAAGATGTCGTAAGGAGCGTTCGGCAGAACGTAGTCCAGACGGTCTCCGCGTAAATGGATAAGTTCATCCGAAGTCCCTTCGGCCAAAATGCGTCCATGTACTGAGATTGAAGCCTTGTCATGGAATAAGATACGGGCTCCCGGGTTTATGCGGAGCGTAGCGGTAGGGGCTACCACCAATGAGTCAAAAATTACGTATGGTTTTTCGGCCGTCATGGTCATATCAGTCTCGACTTTGAAATCGCGCAGGCGCACCACGTTTTGTCCCCAGGCTTGAACCTCAACTGATTGGGTTACACCGTTGGTGGTGAAATCCAGGAAGTCGGACACGAGGAAAGGCTGGGCATCCCGGTTTTCGGGAATAAAACATTCTATGAAAACGAAAATGGAGTCTCCTCCGCGGATCTCTACATCGCGGAAAGTTGAGCCGGTAACCCCGTCTACATTCACCCGGAAATCTGTAGAGGGGGTTCGGAATGCGATATGGCTTATGTTGAGAGATTTTTTTGCGCGGTTGTAGACTTTAAGACGTGCGGTAGGGGTTCCCACATCGGTAAAAACCGTATCAAATGAGACGGTATTTGTGGAGAAGGAAAGCAGGTCGGAAGGGGAATCTGAAAAAGAATCTGATATGCATCCACCGAGCCCGCAGAGCGTCAAGCAAAACGCGATTATGTAAAGCAAATACTTCATCCCTATATAAACGTCCGCCTCCGCTATTTAGTATGAAAACGCCCCGTCCCGTTCATCCAGCCGAATCCACCTGTAAGGTACGCCCTCCAGCTTGATGAGGATCTTTTGCTGATAGCCAAAGAAGATACTCTCGGCAGAACTTTGCAGGATTTAAACCTAAAACACAGACTACGGGCAACAAAAAAGTCATAAAACCGCGTCCCTCCCCGGCTCGAAAGGAGTTACTACCTATAATTATCTACCTAAATTTCAAGTTCACATTTCGGGGCTGTTTCTCAACAGCCGTTGGGCCGGGAAGGGACGCGTGTAATAGAGAGCTATTGTAAACCTTGCCATGAAGTCGCTGGGCTTCATGGCAAGGCCTTCTTGTTACGAATTCAATTGGCTGATGGGTCTGCGATCCAGCCGATGTTGAAGATCAGGCCTACCCGGCTGTCGGGTGCTCCGGGCCATTTGCGACCTATTTCATGCAACACAAAGTAGAAAGGCCGGTCGAAAGTAATGGTCATTTCCGGCTCCCCATCCGAAAGATTCCCGGAATAAGTCATGGTCTTGGAGGTGTTGCAACCCTTTTCATCTACAGTCACAACACTCCCGGCCATGGCAACGTTAGGAACCTTCGGTCCATTTGGGTCAGTCGTAAATTCTATGTACTCGGCCTCATTCCATGCTCCTGGTCTCTGGTTGTCGAAATACGATATCAGGTCGCTACGGGTTATGCTTGTGAATTTAGGGATACGGGCCAATACTTTCTTGGATGTCATGGCAACCAGCAGATCGTCCCATATCTCAGGAGTGAGTAAGGTCGGGTACTTTTCACTTGGAGGCAGGATGAATGACATATAGTAGAACCTATTCCCAAGTGGTATAGACACCATGGAAAAACCATCGGCTTGCGAGACGGGTACTCTCAAGTCATTCCGGTTATCGATAAACTCCGGAGTGGAGATTGTCCCATCACCGCATGAAAAACTAAGGCTTCCTGAGGTTTCCATCTTATTAGCCCATGTGGAGGAGATCACGGTAGTGCTGAACATGGCGAGATCTCCTGAGATTGAATTGGGAAGGAGTTCGGATATAAAACCGGATGTTACCTCATTACCCCATTTATTCACTTCAAGTCTTCCAGTTTCCCCTGAGGGAGTGATATTAAATGTGTTGGCGGTACCCTGAAATTCCCATGCGGCTATTTCCTCCAGTTCTGGATCGATAGAATATAGCGACGAGACCCAGACTGACCGACTCACGAGAAGTTCTGATGAGGGGTCGGATTGGCTAATTGCCTTAAGCATTCTGTCAGGTATTCCCCGAAAAGACAATATACTATAACCGAAGAAAAGATTCTTAATAACGGGATTGCTCACTTCCGACATCATCCGGGAAATTAATCCAAGTCCGTTAACCTGACCGTACGGGGAAACGCTGAAATTATTATTGGAATTGGCGAGCTGCTCCTTCAGGGTATTGAATCCATATTCATTGAAGGTAGTCACCAGTTCGGGACCGACTCCTACACTGACCCCCGGCTCCGGTGGCTCCGGCTGCGGAACGGGAACAGTTGGCCGATCCTCTTCGGATGAGCAAGCAGCCATCATAAGCATAGCGGATGCAAGGATTGCAAATCTGAACTGTTTCATGTTCAATACTTAAATTAGAATTTACATTGGGTTATTTTTGAGGAGTTATCCCATAAATGATTGTCAACAAATCATAGTCCGGAGCATTGCCGTAACAATCTTCGTCTCGTGGTTTAGGATCTCCAATAATGGCATGGTCATTAATCGGAATGCCATTTTTATCATAACTCTGATAGAGGTTATTCATTTTATAGTACCCATTAGAATTTCCTCCCCATCCCCAAACACAGTGAAAAAAGAGCTCGGTCTTTGTAGTGGGATCCCCCATCAGGGGTGTCGTAGTGGTAATCCGGCGTTGCCCGGCATCCACTATCCAACAGTGTTTGTTTTTGTTAGAGTCCACTCCTCTTAAGATACAGGGACGGAAGGCTTTCATTTCATCAATCAATACGTCCAGATTAAATTCACCTGAAGTCATGGTATACCCCATATTCTTACGTATATCAGAAAGTGGTGAAAGAGGATCGAAACAGATTGTAGAATTTTCTCCGTAACTGACGTCGAAGTTTTCAGGCCTTCCGAGTATCTCAAACAGCCTTGCCCACCCATCATCGTTCGCGGAGGCTCTCATGGCCTCCCAATCGAATGTAGCTTCAGGAGCCGAAGCTGAATATGATTGCGGCCATTTGTAATAGCCCATGATGGTGCCGAACGCTACAGGTGCATCACCGGTTCTTGCCTGCTTGCCGGATGAAGTGAAACAGTACTTGTTATAAGGTTTCCATTCACTGAATCTAGTCAGGACTCCTGTGAGGCGTGGAGTACAGTAATTTACGTACTCTATGGTAGGTTGTACAATTTCATGCTTAGTTGTGTCAGGGAAAGGATCATTTGGAACCGGTGGATTGATTGGTGTAATCCTTAGGTAGGTGTTCAGATACCAGTTGAGGCCACCGTTTTGGAGGGTATCTGAAAGATGGAGGGATCCTT
>CAZKJP010000017.1:0-34293 GCA_964553075.1 uncultured Sangeribacter sp.
CAGCAAAGCTAATAATATCCCCTCAGATGGCCTCGCGGAGTTTGGGACGTTTACGTAGGGACATGCCTTCGGCATGTTGGAAAGGCTACCCCAGAAATTGAGCAAGTAAATATAAGGAGAGGGAACGGCTAACCACCGTTTCCTCTCCTATTTTTAATTTCACCTGGCATGGACAATTAATTCACTTCTCCCCTGAATTAGGTATTCTACTCAGCCAACTCAAGTTGATTACTTACCAGCTCATAATATTTACCCTTTCTGGATATTAATTCTTCATGGGTCCCCTCTTCTACTATCTTTCCCGCCTCCATAAAAAGTATTCTATCAGCGTTCTTTACGGTAGATAGCCTATGGGCAGCTATGATGAGAGTTTTACCTTTCTGCAGTTCCTGAATCTTCTCACTGATGCGCCGTTCATTGAAAGCATCCAAAGAGGAAGTAGCTTCATCCAAAAATAATATTTCCGGATTTTTATATAATGCTCTTGCTATTAAGATCCTCTGTTTTTGTCCTCCACTCAACTCTACACCAGTAGTTCCTATTCTTGTATTTAGCCCCATAGGTAACGATTCTATGAAACTACTTAGTCCCACTATCTCAATGACTTTTCTTACTTTATCCAGATCGGTATCCTCTGAACTCAAAGAAATATTCGAGGCAATAGTATCGCTAAATATATACCCTGATTGCATAACTACGCCACATTGCTCTAACCAACTATCCCTGTCAAGGTCTTTGATATCGATATTACTAAGAGACAATGTTCCTTTTTGAGGGATATAAAACCCAAGCATCAACTTAATTAATGTCGATTTTCCACATCCACTCTCACCTACTATTGCAGTTGTTGAACCGGGATTCAATGTGAGATGCATATCCTTTATCACATACGGATTCCCTTTACCCGGATATCTAAAGGAAACTCCTTTAAATTCAATCGAATCTTTTTTGAATTTTTTCGCTCCACCCGGCTCTGGATTATCGTTAAGTACCTCATCAAGTCGTTCGTAAGAAATTTTTGCATCCTGAATCTGACCGAACATACTTATGATATTCTGGAAAGGTCCGGAGAGGCGTCCAACGATATACCCTACAGTGAGCATTTCTCCAAAAGTTAGATTACCTTTAATCACCAATGTTGCGCATATACCGGTAATGGATATTTCCTTAATTCTCGCCAACAATCCTTGTCCTCCTCCCATGGCTGTACTTAGAAACCAGGATTTTTTAGACAGTTCAATGAGCCTATTCTGAATCTTCTCCCAGTTTGAAAGCCTTGAATGTTGCGCCCCCGAGGTCTTGATTTCTGTCATTCCATTAATAAGCTCATATATGTTATTACGATTTTCAGAGGATCTCGTAAAGGTCTCATAATCCAAATTCCGTCGACGACCAAGAAAGATGAGAGTCCATCCTATCTCTAAGGCTGTTACGCAGATAAAGAAAACAAAGAGCCATTTGTTATACCATATCAAGAGTCCTGAGAAAACTAAAAGATTCAAGATAATGAGCAGAGATGAACTGGGAATCTGCAAAAGAAGATTTTTGAGCCGAGTTTGGTCGTCTAACTTTTGGATTAAGTCAGAGGAAGCTTTTCGGTCAAAAAAAGAAAGAGGGAAGGATATCAAACGCTTTAAGTACCTGCGTGTCATATCTAAATTGACTTGGAGTCCCAGCTTCATCATCAAGTATTGTACGACATTCGAAGATACCGTATTACCTAAGTAAATGGCTAATTGTCCACCAATTAACATCCACACCAGCCCAATATCTCTTAATGCTATCCCTTGATCCACGGTACTTTGCAACAGCAAAGGAGCTGCCAAATCGGCTCCCATACAAAACAAGGAAAGAAGGATGATATAAAGAAATGCCTTACGGTGTTTCCTGATTTCGGTAGCTACAGTACGGAAAAGCCCCTTAAAAATCGTAGGCTTGGGAAAAGAGAGCTGATCAAACTTTTCTCCCGGCTCGGCAATCACAACGAGACCTTTATCAGAATCACCTTTCCAATACCGCATGAACTCTTCAGACTCAAATCTGATTTTTCCTCCGGATGGATCAGCAACGTAATACCTGTCTTTTTTACTATCGTAATGATAAAGGACAACAAAGTGGCGTTGACGCCAATAAACGATAGCAGGAAAAGGCAGTTTGCGCATATCGTTTTCTGTTATCCTTAAAACAGCATTTACCATTCCAATGGAATTAAAAGAATCAGTAAAGTCTTTTAATGAAACTCCCAACTTGGTTGTTTCAGCTAACTGTCTAAGTGCTTTCAAGGGAATCTTCTTTCCATAATGTCTGGCTATCATTCGGACACAAGTCAACCCACAGTCAGAACTTTCCAACTGCCTATAGCTAACAAAACGATGAGAAAAGAATCTCTTAAAAATCATGGCGAATGCATTCTTTCACTCTGACCTCTTAAGGTTTCATATATCTCTCCTCGAAACGATCAAGAATTAATTCATCAATCTGTTGATCGGTTAATCCAAGATTGCAACCATCATGATGACTGTGTTCCACGCATTTGGTTCGACATCCCCCTCCACAAATGGGTGCAATTCTACATTCATGACAAATCTTTTTGATAAACCGGCTCTCCATTCGTTTTCTCAACTTCTCTTCATTCCAAGTAACGGTTCCGTCATCATTGAGAAAGCCCAAACGGCTTTCCGTGGAAAAGTCCCTCGCAGTGCATGCAAAGACATCTCCATTAAAATTCACCAATAATTCATTGACCTTATCAGCGTAACATGAATTTACAATCATATCCGAGGTCTTATGATTAGCAATCGGAAAGCCGGCTTTCTTGAATCTATTGCGAAGTTCTTTCGCTTTGGAGTCTCTTACTTTTTCAGCGTCCTCCTTATTAGCCTTATCCTGCCATACCTGCTGATAATCCACTCTTATATTCCTCCGGGCCTCTTCAGGGAATTGTGAAAGTATTTCTAAGATTTCTTCGGTACTGTCGATATTATTGGATGTATAGTTAATCCGAAGCGTTACTTGCAACCCAGCTAAAGCCAATTTTTGAACATTACCTAAAATGGCATCAAACGAAGGAACTTTACCCTTGCCAAAACGAGTATTATTATGGTTTTCACGCCCACCATCAAGAGTAATCTGGAAGTAAGGATCGAATGGACGTAGGAAATCAATCATCGCATCGGTTAGGAGAAAGGAATTAGTGGTAAAACTCACCATTAACTCTATCTTGCTCTTATGGACCAAGTCTTTTATGGCTGACAAGATCGGCACAACCGCCTGATTATATTGCATAAGGGGCTCTCCTCCAAAAAAAGATATATGGAGCCTCTTAAGTTCGGGTATTTGATTAATTTTATTACGGGCATGAGATATGATTGCATTTATTTTGCCTTCCTGGATAGCTGACCCTTTTATATGGTTCTCATAACAGTACCAACAATTGAAATTGCAGTCAAGGGTAGGATTCACAATGATCTCATAAGTATGCTTCTGATAATCGACTTTATGAATACGATCCTTCACTTTTTGAACTTCATCCTCTTCTGAAGGAACAATAATCCCTGCATCTGTAAGCTTTCCAAGCATTATCTGTGGGAGAGCCTCTAAATCTCCCTTGCTAAGAGATTGAAGAACTTCCGTCGCTTCATTCTTTAAACAAAGGAAAGAATCAGTAGAGGCATTATAGATAAGCCCAACGTTAGGAGAAAGAGAGAAATACGAATTCCAACGACTACTTTTATATTTATTCATTTTTAATATCTATCATTTAACACTAGGAAGCTGTATTCATTCTTTAATAAAGTTTTCCTTCTGAACTGAATACATGGGTTACATAAGGATATGGCTCTAAGCAGACCTTTCCTTTATAGTAAAGAAACTATAAAGAACCTATAATAGTATTTTGAACTTCGTTATTAACACAATTACACATTATTTAACTTTAACAATTTGCCAACTTTAGGAATTCCTTCTATATTTGCACAGAATCCTTATACATAATTCTAAACTCAACATTTATATTATGGAAAGAAAAAACCAAATCGCTTCTTTTATCGAACAGATGGAAGGAGAAGAGCTTCAGGGAAACGCAATTGTTCTAGGAGGGAGTTCCAATGGAATTAACGCTTCCTATAACCAAGGCGCATGTACTAACAGAGACATGGCCACCTGCTATGAGTCCACCAACACTTACGGGTGTAAGAATCAACTTGGACAATGCGGTGATTCTCATAATGGAGGCGACAAATTAGTCACCTGCGATAATGCTCTCGACCCATTACCTCAGCCAATTAATAACCAGTGCGGGTGCGGGCCTATACAACCCTAATCTATTCCTTTAAACGGTTAAAGATTACCTATCCTTGGATCATGTTCCACAACCGGGGATAGGTTTTCTTACACAAGGCTACTATGACTAAAATCATTTCAGTATTAATAACACTAGGTTTTGTTCTTCTCTATTATCCAGAATTAAAAAGCCATCCCTCTCTATGTTTAAAGAATTATGATAGTTCTTCCCCTATTAACCATAATTCAGAATCAAAATCTTCACCTCAACCCTCCAAAGAATTAAAAGCATCGAAGAATGATACCACTTTCTCTTCTACCCTGGATGAAGTTACGGTGATTGGGAAGAATGCGTGGATAGAGGGAAACAAATATGTTTTCATTCCGGAAAAACGAGCCAAGAATATATCCGGCAATATGACTTCTTTGATTGATAACATGAATATGGGTGTTGTTACAGTCAAGGATGGAGCTATGGTTACTACTTCGGGAGAACCGGTAACTATATTTATTAATGGTGAGTTGGCCGACAATATGGATAAAGCTACCTTTTGGCCCAAAAACGCACTCAAAGTTGAGTATATGCCATTCTCAGATAATGAAAAGTTTTTAGGATACACAAATATCCTTAATTTTATCGTTAAAGAATATGAAGCAGGTGGTCTCACCAGATTGACAGGCCTTCAATATTTTCCCATATCAGGATATTATGAGGGGTCCTCCAAACTTTCTTACAAGAAAATGACTTATAATGCCATTGTAAACGAAGCCTATAACAGGGATCATTTTGGAGGTTATGAAAACACTGAAATTTTTAGGGATATATGGTATGATGATCAACACTACGATGAGGTACTAAATAGGGAAGCATCGGAGAAATGGAGCAATTCTAGCAATTTATATGGGGGACTTAACGCAAGATATCGTGGTAACAAATGGGTAATCACTCATTCAGCAGCTATACAATGGAATATAGTACCGAATAGCGAATCATCGGGAGTAACATCTTTTAAGCCTTCAATTATTGAAGGGAATTCTGTATCTGCCCGATCCCATTCAAATATGTTAGCTCCAACTATCAGCGGATATTATCAATATCTACCCGGGGGTAAATGGTCATTTAACGGGAACTGTTGGTTCCTATATAATCATAATAAAAACTATAATTTAAGACAGTATAGCCCTCTATCACCTATTATAAATCAATCGTTAGAAAATCGGACGTCATATGGAGGAACTGTATCGTCCTCTTTACAAAATCGAAGAGACATGTATTTTCAACTTTCCTTGTCTGGCAGTCATACTTATTCCAATATTCATTATTCAGGTTATACGGACACTCGTCAAAAACTTTCGGACACCCAATGGTCCGCAATCCTAAATTGGTACTATAGACCATCAAACTCATTCTATGTATTCATTACTCCTAAAATCATATACGATATTAAACGAATAGACCAAAAGTATTCGAATAGCGATTTCTTACCGGATCTGAAACTATACTTAAAATATTCCTTCAACAGCAAGCATAGTATTAATTTCTCTTGGAACATCCGCAATTATGCAATTGGTTCTTCCACATATAATGATGTCATATTGAGACAATCAGAGCTAAAATGGATAGAGGGCAATCCATTTATTAGTTCTCCATTACACAACTCCTGGTTTATCGGTTATGATTGTTTCCCCACCGTCTGGTATAACAGCAGCATAATTGCTACTATTACCACAAGAGCAAAACAATATGCTGTTTCTTATTATTCGGGGGGTAAACAATATGATGGTATAATTGGGAAATATTATAATGTTGGAAATCAGACCGATTATACAATTAATTGGGAAATGAATTTCACTCTCTTAAACGGCAACTTACGATTGCGAAACACTTTACACGCAGGATATTTCCATTCACAATTTGGGATTTCTACAGGTTCAATAACTCTATATCCTGAAGTAAGATATTATTTAGGTAATTTCTGCTTCGCTGCAAGTTATAAGAATGGGTATAAAACATTGACTAATGGAGGTACGGAGATAACTAAAGCACCGGATTATTCTAATATCAGTGTATATTATGGAAATGGCCAATTAAATTGCGGTGTTACATTGGAATCTGTTTTTTGGACTAAGCGAGTGACCAAGTCCACATTTGAAAGTTTCCCATATTCATTCGATCGGATATCATGGGAGAGGGGACGCAGATTAATGGTAAACCTTACCTATACTTTTGATTACGGTAAAAAGATAGATCCGCAAATCGATATTCGGCAACAAGATCTCTATTCCACATCTGTCCTTGGACTATGATTGTAGGGACATGCCTTTGGTATGTTAGCAAACTAAAAGATAATAACCAAGGACAAGAACCGGCTGAGTAACGGTTCTTGTCCTTATTATTTAAGCTCTAAGGATTTAGGCTATCTTAGAATTTCTAAGGCACGGTTCATGGCTTGCATGAAGAGGTCTATTTCCTCTTCTGTGTTGTAGGCGGCGAAAGAGGCCCTGACGGTGCCGGGTATATGGAAGCGCTCCATTAGGGGCTGGGCACAATGGTGGCCGGTGCGTACCGCCACTCCCATCTTGTCCAATAACATTCCTAAATCATAGGGATGTATCTCATCGACTAAGAATGATATCAACGCACTCTTATGATCTGCCTCTCCAAAGATCCTAAGTCCTTTTATTTCTTTGAGCTTATCGGTGGCCAATCTCAATAATTTCTGCTCATGGTCATCGATATTGGCCATTCCTACCCTTTCAATAAAATCGAGACAGCTTGAGAAAGCTCCGATATCCACAAAATCAGGAGTCCCGGCCTCGAATTTGAAAGGAAGATCAGCGAAGGTGGTTCCCTCGAAAGAGACATGCTTGATCATCTCACCCCCTCCTTGATAAGGGGGCATCTTTTCAAGCAATTCTTTCTTACCATATAAAACACCTATTCCTGAAGGCCCGTACATCTTATGGGAAGAGAAGGCATAGAAATCACACCCCAAATCAGTTACATCAACTAAGCTATGGGGCACTGCCTGAGCACCATCTACCAGAACCGGCACTCCATGACTATGGGCGATCTCCACCATCTCCTTTACCGGATTGATGGTGCCCAAGACATTCGAGACATGGCAGAATGAAGCGAAAGCCGTCTTTTCATTAAAGAATGACCGATATTGATCCATATCCAAGATACCACGGTCATCCACATTTACCACCCTAATCTTGATATCCTTCCGGTTCTGAAGCAATTGCCAAGGTACAATATTGGCATGATGCTCCATAACTGTCAGGATAATTTCAGATCCCTCCGGAATCAATTGGCCGTAAGATGAAGCTACTAAATTGATAGCCTCCGTAGTTCCACGTGTAAAGATTATTTCCTCTTCAGAGGCTGCATGTATATAATCCCTTATCCGACGCCGCGTATGCTCTTGCCGGTCAGTGGCCAATTGCGAAAGAGTATGGACACCCCTATGGACATTAGCCTTAACCGCTTCATATCCATAATCTATTTCTCTGACCACACACTCCGGTGTCTGAGAGGTCGCTGTGTTATCTAAATAAACCAGCGGATATTTACCGATTTTGCGCTCCAGAATCGGAAATTCCTTACGCAGTTGATTAACGTCCAGCATAATTGTTACTAATTAACACATCAATTAATACCGCAGTTTCGGCAAGCGCCGCAAGCAGAAGTCAGTGTACCGGCAAATCTCATCTCGACCAGATGACGCAGGCGGTCAGCTAACGGTACCAACCTTACCCCATCTATCACGTCAGACATAAAGGCCTGCTTCAGCAGAAGCCGCGCAGTCGATTCATCGAGACCGCGAGTACGCATGTAGAACAATTGCTGAGCGTCAAGCTGACCAATAGCCGTACCATGACTACACTTTACATCATCATTATATATCTCCAACTCCGGCTTAGAGTGCATCTTGGCTTCCTCGGAGCCAACAAGGTTACGGTTGGACTGATAGGCTTCGGTGCCGCTCGCCCCTTCGCATACCTTAATACGTCCTACGAAACCACCTTTCGCCCGGTCATCAACTACATATTTGAATAGCTCGTTGGTATGACAATCCTTTGCCTCATGCACGATATGGGAGAAAGTCTCCTGACTTCTCTCCCCGTCCTCAATGGCCATGCCGAGAAGCCTTAGCTCAGCCTTTCCACCGCGGAATCGGGTGAAATATTCATTGCGGGTGGTGCCGTTAAACAGAGTGATACCATCAATAAGCACATTGCTCTCCTCTTCCTGAACCATATATAGGGCCGAGAGACGGTTTGTCATCTCAGTAGTCTCTTCCAAGTCATAGAAATCAAGACGCGAGCCGCGTCCGGCATAGATTTCTATCGTCTGAAGGCTCATCAATTCCACATCCGGAACCTGAGTATGGTCGCAAACCAAAAGCGTAGCCTCCGCCTCCGGCTCGAGTACTATCAAAAGTCGACGGACTGCCATATAAGGTACCAGCGAATGAAGGATCTGGACCAATTGCAAAGGCTTCTCGACTTTTACTCCTTCGCGGACCCTGAGGACAAAACCATCCTGACATAACATTGTGTTCAAAGCTACGACAGGATTCTTCATGTCGGCGATACCTCCGTAATATTCCCTTATGAATTCCGGATCCTTCTTAGCCATCTCGGCCAAGGAACTGATCTCGACACCATCAGGCAAACCGTGCCACGCACTTTCAGAAGCCCGGAAGGTATCATTGACCATAAAAAAGAGAGAGGTGGATAGTCTTGGGACCTCGCAACGGAAAGTCGAGGAGGGATCTACATCCATCGGGATACGTGCCAAATTCAGCGCATAATCCGGTGAAAGCATCTTCCCTAAGTCAGATATGGGATAAGAGGCAGTCCCTATTGAAGGAAGTGTGGCAGCTTCAATCGAAGCAGCCGCCGATTCCCTTAACCGGTTGAGAGGCTCAGAAGAGTGAGACGCAATCAGCCCGGAGTGCTCATTCCATAAATCTATGTATTGTTGAAGGGCGTTCATTTTTTCTCGCCTCCTTGCTCGATAGTCTTGGAATCCTCACGTTCCCCTTGCTCAGCTTCCTCCTTAATCCAGTCGTAACCACGTTTCTCGATCTCAAGAGCCAGTTCGGGCCCTCCGGATTTCACGATCCTACCTTTATATAATACATGGATAAACTCCGGCTGCAGGTAATCAAGCAGTCTCTGATAATGGGTAATGACCAAGGTGGCATTATGGGAGGATTTAAGCTTATTTACTCCATCGGCTACTATCCGTAAGGCATCTACATCAAGACCGGAGTCAGTCTCGTCCAAGATAGCCAGCTTGGGTTCAAGTACTGCCATTTGGAAAATCTCGTTTCTCTTTTTCTCTCCTCCGGAGAAACCTTCGTTTACCGATCGTGATGCAAGTTTGTCAGACAACTCTACGATTGCCCTTTTCTCGCGCATCATCTTCAGGAACTCAGTCGCGGTCATGGGCTCCTCTCCGAGGAACTTGCGTTTCGCGTTGACAGCTGCCCTCATGAAGTTCACCATCGAAACACCCGGTATCTCTACCGGATACTGGAATCCTAAGAAGAGTCCTTCGTGACTGCGTGTCTCCGGCTCCATTTCAAGAAGGTTTTTTCCGCGAAATTCCACTGTCCCCTCAGTTACTTCATAAGCCGGATTTCCGGCCAAGACCATTGACAGGGTAGACTTACCGGCTCCGTTAGGACCCATTATAGCATGGACTTCACCGGGCTGTATATCGAGATTCACTCCTTTCAATATCTCCTTCCCGTCAATACGGGCATGAAGATTTCGTACTTTCAACATGGTGTATTATGATGATTTAAGTTTTTATTATATCATTCCCCTCCCTTTGATTATCCTTCAATAAAGGTATACGATTATCCGCTCTACCCTCCTTAAGATAAAACATCAACTGGGAATCTATGGTTTTGGCTTCTGAAATCTTACGCGCGTCATTCAGCTGTAGCAAATGGGCATATTCTTCATAGCTGAAGCACCCCAATGCCCAGGGTGCTATTCCCATCACTCCTTCAATCAGATTTCCATCAGAGGCGACCGAAGATTTCATTAGAACGGAGCCGGAATAACATGAAACTATCAGATTGAATAGCAATGATAGGCCTAAGAGGTATTTGAACAATCCGAAAGCGGCTCCCATAAGTGAGTCCAACAGTCCGATGTGGAAGAAGCTCATCGTCCTTCTCAATATCCCTGTAAAGATATTGAAACAGAAGTAGACAAACAGGTAAATAGAACCGGCCGCTATCACTGAACAGATAAATTGTCCACCGACGGCACATTCGAGATGGGGGAACAATGTCCTTACCAATCCCTCGCCCTCCTCAATGAAGGCATGCGCGCTTACGGCGCCGAAGGCAAATCCGATGATACTGGAAACCTGACCGGTCAATCCAAATCGGAATCCCCGTACCATTCCCAATACACCCAAGGCCAATATCAATATGTTATAGAAAGCTTCTGCCACTTATCTCTTCAGTTGAAATCGAATACAAAAATAACTAAAAAACATGAAAAACCGCATCCCCTGAACGGAGACGCGGCCTTCCTTCGTCAAAAAAAATGGATTAGGATCCTTTAAGGATATATTATCTATGACCTACTTTTACCAAATCCAAATAAAATATCTTTGGGTATTTGCCCTATTTAAATTTATCCCTCCCTTCTTTCAATCAGATTTCCATTACTGAAAACCTATATTCCCCTCCTCTTCCTTAAATTCCTGACAAAAGTATTTCAAAAGTGAAATATTTCTAAAATATCCACTGTATGAGACTCTACAACTTGCCATTTAACAAGCGCATCATCACCAGGATTCTTTGGCAAATATAATAACCATTTTTCAACAAACCAAACATTTTTCAAAAAAGATTTTAAAAATTTCACCATTTGAACAACCTCGCCCATTCAAATAGAATCTCTTCCACCTTCAGCAGGGACAGCCAAGAGACCTTATTACATCTCCTGACTGCGTTTCATCTCCTGACTGCCGGCACCCAGATTTGATAATATCAGGAAAACGTATTAATTTCGCGGCTATGAACTTTATCTCGTTTGAATATCTCCTTTTTTTGCCGTTGACTTTTCTGGCTTTCTGGTTATTGACGAAGGGTCGCACTGCAAGAAATATCCTTATCATATTAGCATCCTATCTATTCTATGGATGGTGGGACTGGAGATTTCTGGTATTGATTGCCTTTACTACCCTCTGCAGCTTTCTTTCGGGTTTAGGTATGGCAAAGTGGAACGCTAGCCGAAAATGGCTCCTATGGACCAACATCATAATAAATCTTGGGATACTCTTTACTTTCAAGTATTTTAATTTCTTCACCTCCGAGCTATCCAATTTACTGAAGCCAATTGGAATCTCTCTGGATTCAGTTACGGTATCCCTCATCCTTCCGGTTGGAATTTCTTTCTACACCTTTCAGGCATTGAGTTATACTATCGATGTCTACAGGGGTAAGATCCATCCTACAAAGGATATTGCCGCATTTTTTGCATTCATCAGTTTTTTTCCCCAATTGGTAGCCGGTCCGATAGAACGTGCTACTAATCTTCTCCCTCAGTTCCTACATGCCCGCTCTTTCTCCTATCCACAAGCAGTAAGCGGAATGAGGCTTATCTTATGGGGGCTCTTTAAAAAAGCTGTCATTGCCGACAATTGCGCCGTGGCGGCCGATTATATATTTGCCCATTCTGCGGAAGCCGGAAGTTTTTCCTTATGGTACGGGGCTTTTTGTTTCGCAATCCAGATTTATTGCGATTTTTCCGGATACTCCGATATAGCGATTGGCACCGGAAGATTATTCGGCTACAATCTGATGCGTAATTTTCACCTGCCCTATTTCTCACGCGATATCGCTGAATTCTGGCGCAGATGGCATATCTCGCTTACCACCTGGTTCCGCGACTACCTTTATATCCCATTGGGCGGAAGCCGAACTAAGAAGAGCAAGGTATCCAGAAATACATTTGTTGTTTTCTTAACCAGCGGTCTTTGGCATGGCGCCAATCTTACCTTTCTGGCTTGGGGTCTATACCACGCAATCCTATTCATTCCCCTGATTTTGACAGGCAAAAATAGGAAGCATCTTACCCATTCAGCTTCTAAAATGCCTACAATGATGGAATCAACTGAAATGGCTCTTACTTTTCTGTTAGTCTTAATAGGCTGGGTGATATTCAGGGCTGACAACATTAAACACGCGTGGACATATATTAAGGGAATGTTCACTCATTTCGACAACCTCTCTTTGATGGCAAGCCGTGGGCCGTTACTTTGGTGTGCCGCCCTATTCTTGATGGAATGGTTCTCCAAAGATAGGGAATGTCCTTTGGATTTTGGAGGGAAGGGACTATTCTCAAAACGATATGTAAGATGGGGCACCTATTATCTGTTTTTTATGGCAGTCATATTGTTTGGAGGGAGTACACAAGCCTTCATATACTTTCAATTCTAAAACCCGTCTAACTCAAAAAGGATTATCACGACCTTCTCTACTATTTTCCCTCCTCAGTACATAATCAGATATGAGAAAATTCCTTACATATATTCTCTATTTTTCTCTCCTTATCCTGACTACGTTAGGTATCGGGGAAATTGCCGTACGCCATTTTCCCAATCCTTATTCTGCGAAGGATCGGTATGCACATCTCAAAGGTGCTGAAATCCAGACTGCCATACTCGGGTCATCCCACACCTTTTTTGGAGTGATAGCGGATTCCATCAACCCTCAGACCATAAATCTTGCAAACGTGTCCCAGCTTTATGAATACGACTACCGTCTCTTGAAAAGGTATGAGGAGATTATGCCTAATTTGAAGAAAGTCATCTTACCTGTAAGTTATTTCTCATTTTTTGATCCTCCATTCGAAAAAAGCAATGACAGATGGATTGAAAATTATTATCGAATATATATGGGGATAGAGAAATACCCTCTCATTTCCCGCCAGAATCTTGAATTGACCAATACCGCAGTCTATGCCGGGAAAATAAGGAATAAAATTGCCGGAAACTTAAAAGGGAAAACGAGCGAACAAGGATTCGGGTTAGACTACGACCTCAAAGATAGGGCTGAGAATTGGGAAACTACGGGTGAATCTCATGCTCTTAACCATACTGCCCCTAATGACGATTACGTAGAGTATAACAAATCAGCTCTCTCGAAATTACTTGATTATTGCCGCAATAGAGGGATCGAGGTTATTTTGATCTCGACACCGACCTGGCATACTTACCGGGAACATCTTCAGCCTCGTCAACTCCTTTTACATCGTCAGATTACTGACAGTATTGTAAAGACGAACAAACTGACTTATTACGATTTATCATCGGATCCGAGATTTGAGGAGCATGATTTCTATGATGCAGACCATCTATCTACAAAGGGAGCAAAAAAATTGACCAAAATCCTAAAAGACAGTCTTAAAATACTATAAATAATCACTATACACTTCCTAATGTAAAAAATTATGACTATATTTGTATTGCAGGGTAACATCGTGTCCCCATAAACCCAATTTTTTGCTTTAGTAATCCTCAATAACCTCATTCAGGTTAGATCCTCTTGTGGTATTTAAGTAATATCCTCTTATGTTATTTAAAAGGCCAAATATCAATGAAGAAGCGGCAGCGGATAATAATTCGATGTCCCGTAACTTCTTTGGCCGTACCAAGTCCTGGATTCGGAAGAAAAGAAAAGATCTCTGGATTTCCTTAGTATTCTTAGGGCTTGGGGGATTGCTCATAATGTCCGGGTGGGATGCTTGGGTTTGGTTTAAGACTTCTCCACCATACGTGGATCCTGACCGTTATCCGATTAGAGGCATCGACATCTCGGCTCACAATGGGATGATGAACCTGGAGGCAGCCCGCAAGGACGGAATCGAATTCTGTTTTATTAAGGCCTCAGAAGGCACTAACTTCCGGGACAAGAATTTCAGGCTTAACTATGGGAAGGCACGACATGCCGGTATGAAAATCGGAGCTTACCATTATTTTCGTTTCGATTGCGACGGGGTAGAGCAAGCCCTAAATCTTATAGGAGCGGTAGGCTACCGACAGTTGGATTTAGGAGTGGCCGTCGATGTCGAGGAGGCAGGAAATAAGGGAGGGGTACCGCAAGACTCGATCCTCGACCGGCTTAGCCGCATGGCCGAATACCTCCATCTGCGAGGATATAGGGTCATCTTCTATTCCAATAGAGCCGGGTATTACGATTACTTGGAAAAAGCCGTGCCGGGTTCGCCGCTCTGGATCTGCTCCTTCAACCAGTTTCCGATCAATGCCGACTGGACTTTCTGGCAATATGATCACCACGGCAAAGTTGCCGGAATAAAGGGGGATGTAGACCTCGACACCTTTTACGGAAACCGTCAGGAGTGGGAAGCCTTTTTGTCGGATCAGCAATATCCCGGTCAGAATTCCGTTAATCAATAGAATATAAGTACTTATTATTGGGAGTCCTCATGTCTGACTTCCTAACCAACACCGATCGAATTGAAGACTTTATCACTAAAAATATCCATACTTTCCATACTGACCGCCACAGGGTTGTCAGCCTTTGCCCATAACCCCGAGAAATATGCCTCAACTTCCAAGCTTGCATCAGGGAATTGGGTAAAATTCGAGGTTCAGAATACCGGTATGCAATTCCTTAGCAATTCGGTGATTTCTGAAATGGGGATAGACCCAAGTAAGGCTAACATTTACGGTTCCGGGGGAAGACAACGCCCGGAGCAGCTTACTGTGTCCGAACCGGACGACCTTCCTCTCATACCCTCGGAGAAAGTTGACGGAGGTATAATCTTTTATGCCACCGATTATATAACCTGGACTCCGGCATCCTCCAGTAGTGGTATGACTTACTCTCACCTTATGCATCCCTATTCCAGCGTCGGATATTACTTTATTAGCGACCGCCCCCTGGCAGAGGGAGAGAGTGCCACCCCGGTTAAAGGAAACTGGACCCTGAGTGAGACTGCAAAGGAAAAATCCACATTCCGCGCCCATCTCCTGCATGAGACAGAGCTCAGCGCTCCGGGCGAGACGGGTCGCCTGCTCTTAGGCGAGGATTTTAGGACTGCTCCGGCCCAGAGTTTCAACTTTGATTTACCCGGGAATACCGGCAACACAAAGGTCCGCATACAATCTGGCATCAAGATCAGCAGTGGGAACGCATCATTCGTTTTCACTGCTAACGGCTCACGGTTAACCGCCTCCTCTACCGATGTCATCAAACCCTCATCCGGCGAAACTTTCATCGATTTAGGTTCAACTGTCAAGGAGATTCCCGGAAATCCGGGCTCACTTAATCTGCATATCGACTGCTCACTGAGCGGGATGGTAACTACGGCTGCCTTAGATTATATCGAGGTTGAGTATGACCGTAAGCTTTCGGCTGCTTCCGGGTGGCTCTATTTCCATGATGTGATCTCTACTCCGGTAACATTCAAAATAGATGGCTGCGATGCCCAAACTAAAATTTGGGATGTAACGGATCCGGCTGCCCCGGTTGAGGTGAACGCTGTCCGCGACGGTTCCATTATGCGTTTTACCGAAACCCGCAAAGGCATGAAGGAGTATATCGCGTTCCGCCCCACATCTGAGAATTGCCATCGTATCAGCGCCAATGGTTCCAAGAGAATCTCTAATCAGGATCTTCATGCCCTTGGCAATCCACACATGCTCATCATCACACCGCTCAGATACAGTACACAGGCAGAGGAATTGGCTAATCTCCATCGTCAAAAAGATGGTATGACCGTACATGTGCTCTCCCCGGAGGTTATTTATAATGAGTTTTCGAGTGGCACGCCTGACGTTGGCGCATTCAGAAAATTACTGAAAATGTGGGTGGATCGCTCGGCAGCTGATTCCTCCCTCCCCTATCCGGGTTATTGCCTGCTTTTCGCTAAGGCTACTTACGATAACAAGCATCTGACTACAAATCTGAAAAACTTGGGATATCCTACCCTGCCGATCTGGCAATCGGAGAGCGGTACTTCAGGAAATACATCATACTCCACGGATGATTTCATCGGTATGACTGATGATTCGGACGCGGGTTTTGATATCAGCACCCAGAAGATACGGGTTGCCGTAGGGCGTCTCCCGGTCAAAAACGAGACGGAGGCCAGCAATATAGTCGAGAAAATCAGGGGATATGTAACCAACCCTTCTCACGGCATTTGGCGTAATAACGTCCTGTTAATTGCCGATGACCAAGATAATGCTGTCCACATGCAACAGATGGATTCGGTCTATGCCGGTATGATTTCTCAAGGGAATGGAAATGACTTCATTTACGAAAAGCTTTATACGGATAAATACCCATTGGTGTCAACTGCTGTAGGAGATTCGTATCCGGCTGCTAAAGAACGCATGCTCCTGAAATGGAATGAAGGTATAAGCTGGATCCAATATATAGGTCATGCCAACCCACGCGGTTGGACTCACGAGCATCTTCTGGCATGGACAGATATCATCAGTTTCTCAAATGAGAATCTGCCGTTCCTCTTTGCCGCTACCTGTGAGTTCGCAAACCATGATTCCGATACTCCCTCTGGCGCTGAAGAGATGCTGCTCAACCCGGACGGAGGTATAATTGGGACCATCTGTCCGGCCAGAACTGTTTTCATATCCTCAAACGGTCCTTTGACACAAGCCTCCGGCCCCGGCATCTTCCGTCGTACCGAAGATGGTCAGGCCGTTAGAACCGGTGATGTAATGTTGTATGGAAAGAATCTTATAAACACTTCTGATACCAACAAGCTCCGTTTCTCCCTCTTAGGGGATCCGGCTATGAAAGTGCCGAGCCCGGAAAACCGCGTTATCGTGGAAAAGATAGGTGATACTGAAGTTGAGAATCTCACTGACGATTTTCCGGTAATCGGTGCCCGCGGGAAAGTCAAGGTTTCGGGACGTATCGAAGACCCTGACGGCACCATGCTCTCGGATTATAATGGCGAGTTACAGTTTGCTCTTTACGATGCCGAGCGAGCTACTGTTACCAATGGGAATGGCAAGGATGGAAAGGCCTACAGCTTTAACGAACGTGCCACCCGTCTTTACTCAGGGGCTGCCCGCGTGCGCAACGGTCGTTGGGAAATAACAATACTGATGCCGGCTGAGATTGAAAACAACTGGTCGCCGGCTCAGCTCTACCTTTACGCTGCCAGCGACAAAGGCCAAGAGGCTAATGGCTCTACCGACAAGGTTTATGTGTACGGTGTTGACCCTGATGCTCCCGAAGATCTGCAGGGGCCGGATATTTCGATGATGGCCTTAGATCACGAAGGTTTCGAATCCGGCGATCTCACCCATTCTGCGCCTTTGCTGTTGGCAGCCGTTTCGGATGAATCCGGTATCAATCTATCTGACGCGGGTATCGGTCATAAGATGACTCTGACTTTGGACAACTCTACCATCTTCAGCGACGTCTCCGCTTATTTCACTCCAGACCCCGATAAGGAAGGAGTAGGAAATATCGCTTACCCGCTTTCAGGACTGACTCCGGGAGAGCATGAGATTCTTCTGACGGTTTGGGACAATGCAAATAACTCTTCTTCCCGATCTTTGCCTTTCCGCGTGGGACTCAATCAGGAGGTGAGTGTTGTTGAGTTGGTAACGGATTGTAATCCGGCTCGCGATAAAGTAACCTTCACATTGAAGACTGACCGGATTAAGAATAGCCTTACTTATAAAATGGAGGTCTTCAGCCTGGATGGTACTCTTGTCTGGTCAAGTGGCAAGTCAAGCCGTTCTCGTAATGATGGGACTATCCGTCAGACCTGGTATCTGACTGATTCCTCCGGCAGTCGCGTTAACCGTGGCATCTATCTCTGTAGAGCTACAGTGGAATCCGATGAAGGAGTCACTACCTCAAAGACAATTAAACTCGCTGTAACTGCCCAATAAGAGCAATAGACTACCTATCGGCCTGTTATCATGAAGATAATCGACGTTATTTCAGAAGTGGAGACTAATTGGATACCGGGAATAGATGGATCCAATCCGCACCCTTCTCTTAACCCTATTTGGAGGATTCTTCCCGACAGTTCCTTACTGAAAGGAAGAAATCCTTTCTTCATTCCTGATTTTCCGGGTGAGATTTCAGTCCGGCCTGTGATAGTAATTCGCATCTCGAAATTGGGCAAGAGTATCCCACAACGTTTTGCATTGCGTCATTCCGAGGACTACGCTTTAGGTTTTCTGTTCAGAGCCGAAGAGTATGGTGCTAAGTTGCGGGAGGCTGGTCTACCGGATGCACCGGCTTATTCTTTTGACAAAAGCCTGATTATTGGAGATTTTTTGGTTGGGACCGTACCGGACTCTCTTTCGGCTATCATGTCAGTGAGGGACTTAGGGAGCGATAAAGAAGCTCCTGATAGTATCGAATTTCAATTCGAAGACTTGAAAGCGAAGGTTGCGCGTGCCATTGCAGGACTAAGTCGCGATAATACTCTGAAGACGGGAGACCTGATACTTATCAGTAATACGCAGCAAGGGATCCCGATCAGGATAAATACCAATCTAAGCCTCGGCTTAGATACCATCAACCCTGGATTCCCATACTTGGCAGTAAATGTAAAATAGGTTCTAAGCAGTTTACACTCTAATCTTTTCTATCGAATAAAGATTATCTTTAGAAAAGGCTAAAATATATAGGATAATCATGAAACAAACCGGAAATATAATAGTAGGATCAATCATCTTGGCAGCCGCTATGGGGTCTGACATAGTTGCTCAATCCTTTGTTCCCTCCTCTGTCTTGGCAGAAGGGAAATGGGTAAAAGTAGCCATTAAGGATACCGGTCTTTATGAAATTTCGTATGATCAGTTGTCGGAAATGGGGTTTTCGGATCCCTCTAAAGTGCGCATTTACGGACAAGGAGGAAGACGGTGTAACGAAGACTTTGTAAGTGCTACGGGAACAATTCTTTATCAGGATGATCTTAGGAGTGTTCCGGTAAGTCATGCAGATTCCCGTTTATATTTCTACGGTTTAGGTGTTGATAATATCTCTTTCTCATCGGCCGATGGCTATTTCCAAAACAATGGTCTTAATATCTTTACCGACAGGGGATATTATTTCCTTACAGACGCGCTGGATGGGACATTGATTGAGAAAGCTGAATCCGATGGGACCGGTACTCCCTTATCCAATGGTTTCTGGTATGCATATCACGAGAAAGATCTTGCCCAGGGTCATTTGATGAATGGTCAATTGTTCTGGGGAGAGGATTTCAGCGACAAGGGTGTTGACCGTATGGAATGGGATGTGGTGCTCAGAGACCCACTCCTTAACAAATCCGGAACAATCGCACTTGATTTCTATAAGAATGGTCCGGATGAGCTGACTCTTCAATATGGCCTGACTTCGGGTACCGGGGGGCTCAACAAAAAATTGGCTTCCGCCCCTAATCAGACCTACTTCGAGGCCGCCAAACCCCGTTATGCATCCGTGACTCCGCAAGCCAAATTAAACAAAGTGTATGTTCAGGTTCCGGGAGACCGTCCTTCAGGAAGCACCCGACTTGATTACTGGGTATTCACCTACAAAAGAAATATCCCTACACTTTCAGATGGAATATCTCAAGATGCTATACTCTTTGAAGGAGTAGGCACCGGCTCCACCCGCAGTTTTACCCTCCCCTCAGCGGATTCAAGAAGGGTATTTCAGATATCGGATCCATACAATGTTACAGAATACATTCCTCAAACTTCGGATGCGGGAGCAGTTGTATCTTTCACATCAATGGTTGAGGATCCAACTTTCCTGATTTTTGATCCCTCTATGCCTCAGCTTCAAATCGAAGAATACGAGATCATTGGGAATCAAAACCTACATGCTTGGAAAGATAAGGGTGTGGATCTGGCAATAATTACCACCCCGGAGATGAAGGAGTTGGCCGAATTACACGCCGATGTTCACCGTCAGCTCCAAGGACTGGAGGTAGCGGTAGTAGATTGCGCGGAGCTTTATAATGAGTTCTCAAGCGGGCATCCCGATCCAATGGCCTACAGAGCGTTCATTACCATGCTGTATAACAATCCGGAAAGACCGGTCAAGAATGTTTTGCTATACGGCCCCGCTACCGGTGATGTACGTACAAACGTGGCTCAGGGCAAGGGGGATTCCCGGTTGATTTTACAACAGAACAGGAAGAACAAAATCGCCTTTGATCACGGTGCCTCAACCGTGTATGACTATTACGGAATCGTTTCTCCTACGATTAGCAGTAATTCCTACGAGACACTGAAGGTGTTAGTAGGTGTAGGATACCTTATTGTCCGGAATGAGACCGATGCTAAGCTTGCGCGTGAGAAGGTTGAGAGATACCTCTCAGATACAACTCATGCCCGATACATAAACCGTATGATTGCCGTTGCGTGTGATGGGGACAATCATACCCACGAACAACAGGCAATTCAGATTACGGAAGCTTACGCATCCTCCAATTATGGTGCTACTGTCAACCGGTATGTCATCTCAGATGATAATGGAGAGCAAAATGCAACTGATCAGTTCTTCTCTGCAATAGATGAAGGTGCAAATATTCTACAATACCTGGGCCACGCTACATTAGGATCTATAGGAGGACCTGTCATTCTTTCGGCAGGTCAAGTTGCCCAGTTCAAGAATTGTCATCTCCCTGTGATGTTCCTCGCAGGGTGCGATTTGACTTTGCCGGAACTTCAGCAAAGGGGTATTGCCGAGAGAGTGGTACTTGACACTCCGAATGGTGCCATTGCATGTATCTCAACCAACCGTCAGGCTTGGTCGGGACCCAATTTCGAACTTTCTACAGAGTTCCTGAAGAAATGGGGATATGACAACGGCGAGGATAACAAGAACTGTCAACCCCTGGAATCTCCAAGAACATTAGGCGAGCAATATGCGATTGCAAAGACCAACGTTAAGAATGCCAATGAATTGGCATTCCTCCTCATTGGAGATCCTGCTATTCCCTTGGCCTCAGCTAATAGAAAAGTAGATTTCAACGTGAATACCGCCGGCAAGGATATGCTCGTAGCGGGACATAAGGCCGACATCGCAGGTCAGATTCTTACCCATAACGGTAATCTAGATACGAATTTTAATGGAGAGGTCGTAATTCGCTTAATGGAGCCGATTATTCCAGCTCAAACACGGGATTTCATTACCAACTGCGGCTCTTCTGTAGAGTTCAATTACGATAATTTCCAAGCTGCGGAAATAGTATCGGAAGTTAAGAATGGTAAGTTCTCAGTTTCCATACCGGTACCTGCCTATATGGCCAAATTTAATGGCAAGGAAGTTAGGATCGTTTCCGGCGCTTATGCAGCTGACACCAGAATTGGGGCAGCCGGTGTTGAAACTATCGCTATCACTTCGGCCGCATCCGCGGGAATGTCTGAGCCGGTAAATGATACGCAGGCTCCTCAGATCAATGGTCTCGCATACGATCCATCTACCAATATGATGATTGCGCAGGTATCGGATAATATTGCGTTGTCTACCCGTACATCCCCGCTATACGCACCCTCCTCTATTCTAAAAATTGATGGGAAGGATCTTCAGACAGGACGCTACCCGCAAATCAGCACTTCTCCGGATGGTACTTCCGCAGAATACTCTTTTATACTTCCGGAGCTGAGTTACGGTCCCCATACCGCTCTGCTTTGCATAAGCGACCAGGCTGGAAACATCGCAACAGAAGAGTGCCGATTTACAATTAATCCGGGATGGTCTACGTTATTACTTTCAACGCGGGAAGGTGTCGCAGACGATAAAATCACCTTCTCCATCGAAGGGGCGACAGACAATAAATTGAAACTGATCATTACCGACAACGCCGGAAATGAAGTCTTTTCTCAGGAAACCGGAGATACGGAAATCGTTTGGAATTGTCTCGACAAATCCGGCAACCGTGTATCACCGGGCCTTTACAAGGCCTTTGTAAGAGAGAATGGACGCACCGGCTACAGAGGACATTCGGAAACTATTCAGGTGCCGGTCATCTAAGGCTACTACTGTGAGTTTCCAATCTCCTTTCAGGGAAGGGATTAACAAGTTAAGATAATGAGCAATAAGAAAGTAATATTGGCCTCGGCCGTTCTTACAACAACCGTTATTTCTGCCTTCGCGCAGAATGACATCAAGGATAACGAGTTCAATCCGGTTAATACCGGTGTGACCACTCTTAGTATCACGCCCGATGCCCGTGGTAGCGGTATGGGTAACTTAGGCGCCGCCACTGACCCGGATATCAACGCGCAATTCTGGAATCCATCTAAGTACGCTTTTGCATATTCTGCCGGCGGACTCGGTATCTCTTACACTCCATGGTTGCGTAAGATAGTCAATGACATTTTCCTGGCCGATCTTTCCGGATATTATAAGTTAGGTTCCCAGGATAATCAGGCCATATCGGCTTCTTTCCGTTATTTCTCACTCGGTGAGGTTACGATGAGCGATGATACCGGAGCGACTACCGTTCAGACTATCAATCCTTATGAACTTGCTTTTGATATCGGTTACTCCCGTAAGTTGAGCGAGAAGTTCTCTATGGGTGTCGTAATGAGATATATACTCTCTGACCTTTCATACGAGGATGCCTACTCTGGTGAAACGAATACCGCAGCTTCGGCTTTTTCGGTAGACTTGTCAGGCTATTATGTTACCTACCCGATGATAGGACGTAATGAGTGCCAGTTCGCATGGGGTTTCGACATATCTAATATCGGTTCCAAAGTCTCTTATGACCATGGGACCAATTACGCTTTCCTTCCGACAAATCTACGTTTAGGTGCAAACTTCATGTTCCCGCTCGCTGATTACAATACTCTTTCGATCGGTCTGGACTTGAACAAACTCTTAGTACCGACTAAGCCTCGTCGAAAGGATTATGATATGGATACAGTAGAGGGACAGGATGCCTACAATGAAGCGGAAGAAAAGTGGCGCACCATGTCTCCTATCACCGGTATCTTCAAGTCTTTCTCTGATGCCCCCGGGGGGTTCAAGGAGGAATTGAAAGAGATCAATATCTCAGTTGGCGCAGAGTATGCTTACAACCAACAGTTTTTTGTGCGGGCCGGATATAATTTTGAAGACCAGTCCAAGGGTGGTAGAAGCTATTTCGCTTTCGGAGCGGGATTCTCACTGAATGTAGTTAGGCTCGATGCCTCCTATATGCTGGCGACCGCTCAGTCATCCCCGTTAGACCAGACACTGCGTTTCACCCTTTCATTCGATATGGATGGACTGAAAGACCTTTTAGGCAAGAGACGTTGATAGTACACCTTCAGTAATAAGTTAACAGACTTCAAAAGGATGAATATACGAATAGGCCAAGGGTTCGATGTCCATCAATTTGCAGATGGACGCGAGCTCTGGCTTTGCGGCATAAAATTGGACCATGAGCGTGGTCTTTTAGGGCATAGTGACGCCGATGTGGCTCTCCATGCCCTTTGCGATGCTATATTGGGGGCCTTGGCTTTAGGTGATATCGGAAAGCATTTCCCGGATACAGATCCCCGATATAAGGGCATTGATAGTAAAGAACTGCTCCGGAAAGTAGTAGAGTTAGCCCGGGATTCAGACTGGAAAGTAGGTAATGCCGATATCACAGTAATGGCTGAGGAGCCAAAGCTGAAACCTCATATACCCGCTATGCGCCAACAGATCGCGATGGTAATGGAGGTTGATCCGGATCAGATCAGCGTAAAAGCGACGACTACAGAAAAATTGGGCTTTACCGGTCGTAAAGAGGGGATTGCCGCTATGGCGGTTGTACTTATGACCAAAATCTAAGATTCCTCAAACTGAAGAAAAAACAAAACTATGGAAGAAAACGATATTTTCAACTTTGATTCATCCGACCCCACTGACTCCAATCTCTTCGATTCGGCTCCGGAAGAAAAAGGTGAAACCGATGGAGTCTCCGATGAGGAGAGCGAGGTTGTAGAAGCAGAAGAGGTGATTCCTGAAGATTCCAATGGATCCTCAGCCGGTACTTATACCGATGACGCCATTGTAAAGCTTTCATGGAATGAGCATATCCGGAGGCGCCCGGGTATGTATATTGGTAAATTAGGAGATGGCACCCATGCTGAAGATGGTATATACGTTCTTGTCAAAGAGGTGGTCGATAACTCTATTGACGAGTTCAATATGGGAGCCGGAAAACGTATAGATATAAATATCACTCCGGAAGGGGAAGTTTCTGTCCGAGACTATGGCCGAGGTATCCCATTGGGCAAAGTTAAGGATGTTGCATCAGATATAAATACCGGTGGTAAGTTCGATGACAAGAACTTCAAGAAATCAGTAGGTTTGAATGGAGTAGGCCTAAAGGCTGTAAATGCCCTGTCTACTTATTGCAAAGTTACCAGTTTCCGAGACGGAGAGAGTGTGACCTGCGATTTCACTAAGGGAGAGCTGACTTGTCAGACAGACTACGAGCCGACCAAGGAACAGAACGGGACTCTCGTTGTTTTCCGACCTGATGAGACCTTGTTCCGTGACTATCGTTTTAACAATGATTTTGTCGAGACGATGGTCAATAATTACACCTATCTCAATGCCGGACTCCAGATTTACTATAATGGCAAGAAATATGTCTCCCGCCATGGTCTCCTGGATCTGTTAAAGGAGAATATGACAGCAGAACCCCTCTACCCTATCATTCATCTTCAAGGTGAGGATATAGAAATCGTACTGACTCATGCAGAGCAATATGGCGAGGAATATTATTCATTTGTCAATGGTCAGCATACAACCCAGGGTGGTACCCATCTTTCGGCGTTCCGCGAACATGTATCACGTACCATCAAGGAATTTTCAGGCAAGGGATATGAGTTCTCAGATATCCGGAATGGTATGGTTGCTGCAGTAGCAGTCCGGATCCAAGAACCTGTATTTGAAAGTCAGACTAAAACCAAGTTGGGCTCTAAAGAGATAGCTCCAGACAGTCCGATTACAGTGAATAAATTTATCGGGGACTTTATAAAGAAGGCTCTCGATGATTACCTTCACAAGAATCCGGATACAGCCAATGCTATGCTGGCCAAAATTGCCTCTTCCGAAAAGGAGCGCAAAGCTATGGCCGGGGTTGCTAAGCTGGCGAGGGAAAAAGCAAAAAAAGTTTCTCTCCATAACCGTAAACTCCGCGATTGCCGAGTCCATTATTCCGACACACTGAAAAACAATGCCAAGACGGACCTGCGCGAGGAATCAGCTATATTCATCACCGAGGGTGATTCTGCTTCAGGAACCATTACAAAAGTAAGGAACGCGGAGACACAAGCAGTCTTCTCTTTAAGAGGTAAACCGCTTAATTCGTTTGGCATGACTCAGGAGGTTGTCTATAAGAATGATGAGTTCAATCTTCTTCAGGCAGCTCTTAATATCGAAGACGGCATAGAGGGATTACGCTACAATAAGGTCATAATTGCTACCGATGCTGATGTTGACGGGATGCACATACGCCTTTTGGTAATCACCTTTTTCCTGATGTTCTTCCCTGACCTCATAAAGAAAGGACATGTCTACATCCTTCAGACACCCTTATTCCGAGTCCGCGACAAGAATGCCACCCGAAGACGTACACTACGTTCAAAGAGCAAACTGAAAAAGCAGACGGATCAGGAAGAAGAGAAGCCGAAAGATACTTTCTATTGTTATACCGATGAGGAACGGGAGGCCGCCATCGCCCATTTTGGGAAGAATGCCGAGATTACCCGATTCAAGGGTTTAGGGGAGATAAATGATGTAGAGTTCGCGGATTTTATCGGCCCGGACATGCGGCTTGACAGGGTTACTCTAAAGAAAGATGATACGGTTGATAAGCTTTTGGAGTTCTATATGGGGAAGAACACTATGGAACGTCAGAACTTCATCATCGACAATCTGATTACAGAAGATGATAGCGAAATATGAGACGGGGTCTAATTCCCAAATAGAAAGGATAGCTCTATTCCCGGGGTCTTTTAACCCGTTTACTGTCGGCCATGCTGATATAGTAGAGCGGTCAGCTAAATTGTTTGACAAAATAGTTATCGGTATCGGATTTAATTTCGAGAAAGGGAAACCGGAAAATCTCGATGAAAAAATAAAGATATTGAATGATTATTATAAAACCCGCAATCCAAAGGTATGCGCAGAAGGATATACCGGACTTACCGCGGATTTTGCCCGCAAAATCGGTGCGTCAGTGCTTATCAGAGGTATTCGGGATGTAAGGGATTTTGAGTACGAGCGAAATATTGCGGATGCTAACAGGGAGATAGCCGACCTGGATACAATCTATTTCTCGACGCGTCCGGAATACTCTTACATTTCAAGTTCACTTTTACGGGAACTGGAAAGCTACGGACGGGACATAACCCCTTATTTGGGAGTTCCATTAGCTAAAGAATTAAAAAACACTGTATCTAAAGAATGAAAAGAAATATATTATTTTTCGCAATACCGGCAGTAGCTCTGTTAGGACTTGTTGCCTCGCGCGCACAGGTCGCTCAAATGACTCCGGGCCAGAAACTCTATATGGCTGAAGGAGCGATAGCTCAGTTATATGTAGATACTGTAAGTGAGAAGAAATTAGTAGAGGACGCAATCAAGGGGATGCTTGAGCAACTTGACCCCCATTCGCAATATTCGAATGCCGAGGAGACAAAGGAACTGAATGAACCTTTGGCCGGTAATTTCAGTGGTATCGGAATAACATTCAACATGTCATCGGATACCCTGTATGTGATCCAGACGGTAGCCGGTGGGCCTTCAGAGCGTGTAGGACTACTCGCTGGAGACCGGATTATAAGTGTAAACGATACTACGATTGCCGGTGTCAAGATGAAGAACTCCCAGATAATGAAGAAACTTCGTGGTCCGAAAGGTACGGATGTGGAGGTACAGGTCCTTCGTCACCAAAATGGAGCTACCGATACCATTGATTTCCGTATCACCCGCGATGACATACCCATCTACTCTGTAGATGCGGCTTATATGGCTGATCCAAAGACCGGGTATATACGTCTGAATAAGTTTGCAGCGGAAACTCCGGCGGAAGTCCGTTCTGCATTGGAAGACCTTAAAAAGCAAGGTATGGAACAGTTGATATTGGATCTTGCCGATAATGGGGGTGGATATCTGAACGCTGCTGTTGATATCTTAGGTGAGTTTCTGCCCAATGAGAGCTTGGCTGTTTTTACCGAGGGTCGCACCTCTCCGCGCAATGACTTCATTACCTCCTCTCACGGAAAGAAACCTCTGTTTGCCGACGGGCGCTTAGTAGTGATGGCCAACCAATATTCCGCCTCTGCTTCCGAGATCACCGCAGGAGCAATCCAGGATTGGGACCGCGGAGTAGTTGTTGGCCGGAGATCTTTTGGTAAGGGATTGGTTCAGCGACCTATCCCCTTCCCTGACGGATCAATGATACGGCTGACAATAGCGCATTACTACACCCCCTCAGGACGTGATATTCAGAAACCCTACGAAAAGGGTAATCAGAAAGCTTATCAGAGGGATATATTGGAACGCTTCAATCATGGTGAATTGATGCATGAGGATTCCATTCAGCATATCGATTCCCTTAAGACCAAGACTCTAAGACTCGGACGTACAATTTACGGAGGAGGCGGGATTACGCCCGACCGTTTCGTAGCTCTTGATACTACTGAGAATACCAAATATTATAGGGCTGTGATGGCCAAGGGTCTTATAAACCGTTATGTGATATCATACGTAGACCGCAACCGTAAGAATATCCTTGAGAAATATCCGACTTCAGATGATTTCGTGAAGAATTTCAATGTATCTGATCAGGAAGTTGAGGAACTTCTGAAAATGGCAGATGCAGAAAAGATTGAGCGCGATCCGGAGGAGGCGGCTCTTTCAGACCCACTCTTCAAACTCTTCATCAAAGGGCTTATCGGTCGGGATGTATATGACAATGCTACATATTATAAAGTCTATAATACTCACGACCCTATATATAATGAGGCGTTGAGGTTAATCAACTCCAAGGAATATTCCAAGATACTAAGCAAACCTTAATTCCATAGAAGTGTAAGCAGCCTGGGGGAAGGGGCCATAAACACAATTCCACGTCATGAACCGAAATTCAAATATGAGAGCTTATAAAATAACGCTACCTTTGATTCTTAGCGGATTGTTCGCTTCCACATCGTCAATTTCCGTTGCCCAGGAGTCATCAGTCTTACATGAAATTCTCCAATCTCAAAACGGGAAGTGGTATTCCGGAGATTCCGATTATAATTTCTTTGCCGGACCCTGGATCTTCTCCGGATATAGGGAAGTAAACCCGATCAGCTTTGATCTTCCTACGCTTACTCTTCATCCCGGCAACTGGGAATACTCTGAAGGATTGGAGTATTTTGAGAACGAAGAGGATATGGAAGCCCAAATGATGGAAAGGGCAGCAAAGGAGATTGCCCGGGCGGTGGCCGAAGAAGAGGAATTTGAAGATTATTATAATTCCCTATCCAGCAAGGAAAAACAGAGTCTGTTAGAAGCCTCGGGAAAGAAACTTGCCGAGGACTATCGGGAAGCTTTGGCTCTTAGACAATTGAAGCGCGAACAGGATCAAAAACTCAAAGAGGAACTTCCGATTCTGACGCCCGGATGGATTCCGGGATGGCTACGCCAGGCTCTCACTCAGGACCGCATTGCCCAAAATCTTATGTATTCAATGATGGTAGAAGTACCTACCACCATTGATTTCGCATATTGGAATCTTCCTGTTCCTCCCCGTTTGCCTGAGGAGGATCATTCTTTCGCTGCCTTTATCCGAAGTCTGGACCTTCCGGAGATTGACGCTTCAGAGACGGTAATCGAGACAGCGGCAATACGTAAGAAACATTGGCTTCATAATGCGATGGCCGGTATACAGTTCTCCCAAGCTTACGTCTCGTCAAACTGGTATCAAGGTGGTAATAATAACCTGGCCCTGTTATTGAATGCCTTATGGGATGTACAGCTGAACCAGGTCTATCATCCTGACGTTATGCTCCAGTCTGTAGTCAGCTATAAATTGGGCATCAATTCAACTCCTCCGGATTCATATCATAAGTATTCGATTTCAGAGGATCTTTTCCAATGGAATTTCAAAACCGGATACAAGGCTTTCAAGCAATTTTACTGGAGCTACAACTTGTTGTTCAAGACCCAGCTACTTAATAACTACGAGAGCGACTCCGATATTCGCCAAGCCTCTTTCCTGTCTCCGGGAGAGCTGAATATGGGTATCGGTATGACTTACAATTATACCAATAAACCCAAGACCCTGAAAGTAGGTGTCTCGCTTTCCCCGTTTTCTTATAACTTGAAGACCTGTATTGACCATAAGATCGATCCGACTCGTTTCAATATAGATCCGGGGAAACATAGTCATAGTGAATTCGGTACTAATCTTGAAGTGAATGTAGAGTGGAATGTTACAAGCGACATATCCTGTCGTACCCGATATTTTGCTTTTACAAATTACCATTACTTCCAGCAGGATCTGGAAACGACCTGGAATTTTACCATCAACCGTTTCCTCTCTACCCAGATATACGCCCATCTGCGTTACGATGGTTCTTCCGAACTTACCGGCAGCAAATGGAAACACTGGATGCTGAAAGAGATTCTGAGTTTCGGTCTGACATATACGTTCTCCACCAAACCATGATAAGTTAACCCTATGTATATACTTGGGAAGAGGACTCTTCGATACATCGTTTTTGTCTCCGTTATGGTTTTTTCGCTGAGTGGAGTCCTGGATTCTTTTGCCTTTACTAAGGTTAAGAAGGATAACATTAACGAAGAAGAGAGTCTTCCTCCTTTGGAACAGGCTATGGTTATGCTTGATACCATAGCCTGCCTTCCAATAGAGGGGATTTGGGAATACCCAGGTGAGGACCTGAAGGTGCTTATCCGAAAGCAACCGGCCTACAAAACTGAGAGTTATGATATCACGGTGCTTGAAGCTTTTTCACCGACTTTAAGCACTGGTGAGAGATTAGGGTGGTTGACCCCTTGCGCGGAGTCGGGCAAATATGAGTTGCACCAATACACGCGCCGTAAGAAAGGGTTCTTGGATTTACCCGGTAAATGCGTGGTTACATTAGGCAAGAACCAACGGTCTCTACTCATTTCAGCTCCCGAAAAGCTCACGGTATCCTTATCTCCCTTCACGCTCCTACCCCGCTTCATGCGCATAATCCGACTACGTATCAAAGGAGGCGCCAAAGAACCCGCCGAGGGTCTCCGAAAACTATACCCCTCTGACACCCCCGGTCTCCTCCACGAGGACATCCGAATGTTATAAAAAAGTCTCCCTAAGATTTTGAGGATTAGTCATTATTGGTTACCTTTGCATTTTAGACCATATCTCATACAATTTAAGTTCCTCTTAAGAGACACTTAACTAACTCTCAATCAAAATGAATAAACGATTTACTTATTTGTTTTCTTTCCTACTATCCCTAATAGGATTTACTTCTTGCTCAGAAGATGTTATAGAATCAGTAGATACCATTAACGAAGAAGAAGAGCATCCGTTCGATAGAATAGAGTTTGATTACAATATCGAGGATGATCTCCTTTTCGGAAAAGTCATCTTAAATATAGATCTGGCATCTTTATCTGAGGGGGATTATATCCTGAATACGAAAGAAAGAGTCGATTTCTATACTTACGGGACTAACACTATAGAATTAGCAGTAAAGGACTATGATAGATACCAAACTCTTACGGCCAAGGCTTCTGATGGTTATAAGGGGGAACGGATTGTCTTCCCGGCTTATGCTGTAGGAAGAGAAAGTGGGGATGTCAGGAACGTCATTATAGTGGCTGAAAATACCCTCCAGAATAATGAGGAGGACCTGAATGAAATTTCACCTCTCTTCCCGACTTACGGGAATTTTTTGGGTAAAGGTACATTATGTTACGAGAAGCTTGGTAACACTACAAGGGATATCCTTCTTTTTAATCGCCTACCATTGCGGGATGGAAACCTTTTCACAAGCAGTAATATAAACAAAACCTCGGTTGATGAGATTCACGATACCTCCTTTGAGTCAGTGACTAAGTCCTGGGCATTCAATGTAGGAGTTTCAGGAGCGGCTAAAGGATTTTCCGGAGGGCTGAGCTTCGGTATGCATGATATGTCCAAACGCTCCAAAGATTACGAGTATTATATGTCATATCTGAAAGTTGAGCGTACTGAGATGAAACTTCATACTGACGAGCTCAGGAAGATGTCTACCAGAGATAACAAGTCTGCTCAGACACTCATAGGCTATTTCGCTACCAGTTTCAGTGAAGACGTCATGGAAAAGAGTACTCTTTACTTCAACGCTGAAAACTTCTACTCCAAATGGGGCACAGATATGATCCAGCAAGGAACCTTAGGAGGAGAGTGTAAGTTTGTATTCTCCAGAGAAGAGAATACATACCAGCACACTATCGGTACTGACATTAAAGCGTATGTAGAACACAAGAAAGAAGTTGAACCCAAATCCAATATGGGACAATGGTACAATATCTTTATGCAACAATCGAATCAGCCCGATGTCAAGGTAAGTTTTGATTTCAGCTGGCAAAAAGAAGAGTATCAGAAGGCATCCCATTCTGAATTGAAAATTGAGGCTCTCGGTGGCAATTCATCTACGGATCCAGAAAAATGGCTATCCGCTTTTCAGGAGGATGATGAATATTCCAAGTGGAGTATAGTCAGCTATCTGACCGCTAAAGACCAGAAAAGTTCCGACAGCTGGTATCTATATAGGATGGAAGATATTGCATCCGATTTAGTAAATGCTGTTGAGAAAGTCTTTTCGCAAACCAATAATATGTCTTATCAAGATGAGAAGATATTGGAAAACGCCAAGAGAAATATCTGGGCTCTGACCAAGGGGCGGTTGGGGTATATCAACCAATATAAGGTTACAGAAGCTGACAAGACTCCATTGGTAATAGCAGATTTCAAGATGGTCAGAGCGGATAAACATAGAGCCTCAGGTCAACCTAAGCCCTTTACTGCTCCAAACCCGGCTAATACCAGTCAATATCTTACTTATTATCCAGTAATTTGCAATCCCAACTTAGACATCACGAGTGGGAAAAACAAGATGAGAGGCAAACCTCTTGACACTGCTGACGGACTTTTTACCGCAGGCTCACATCTTTACAAGAGTCATTACTGGTATTATGCCATGGCACATGCAAGCGAAGATTGCCCCGGCATAACTGCAATAGAATTTCTAACTGAAAAAGAAGCCCATAAGAACAGCAAGTATAGGGATTACCATAAACATGGGGATGGAGCCCAAAAGGGAAGCGGATTGGCTGTATCGGATAGATATTGCTATGTCAAGTATTATGACAGTAAAGAGCAGAACCCCGGAAAGAGGATTACCGCGATCGCATTCTGGGATGCCAAAAAGAAATATAAAAATCGTCCTACTACTGACCACATCTTCGGTTCAACTGGTGGTACCGCTTGGCTTCCGGAATATAAGGGGAGTGACCGGCAGAAATATTTCGAAAATTTTTGGAGTCAATGTTCATATACAACTACCTCCAATCAATTTTATCAGTACGGAGGAGCTATCCCTCATCCTTTTAAGTTGATCTACACCACTGATGCTTTGCCGGTCAAGGATCTCAAGGAGTTGCCAAAGGTAGAATATCCTACTTGGTAAAATTATCATTTGGATCTCAATTTCCAATACGCAAAATAGGTCAAACTACTTCAATATGTCAAAAGCAGTCCTGACAAGAATTTTTCTCTTCTTTATCCTATTGGGGATGGTGAATTTTGACGGATATGCCGTTAAACAACGTCTGAGACTGCCGAATAATAAAGAAGCTATTAATAAACGGACTCACAAACCGGGAAAAGAAATTTCCTTGGTTTGTGAGTCCGTCTCGCCTTCAGACACCCTCCGATTCAAAAACCTCACTTCCCTGCTGACTTTCACCGGGTATGATAAGAAAGCCAATTCTGCCTATGAGAGCTTCTTTATCACTAACGGTTCTCAGACCGACACAATCTGCGAAATTCAGTTGGAATTGGAATACCTGACAACGGATGGACGCTCATTCCATAAACGTTCGGCTACCGTAAAAACCGAACTGCCTCCCGGTCAGACCCGGAAGGCAGATATCAAAAGCTGGGACACCCAGAAGTCTTTCTACTATTACAAAAGCCAAAGACCCAAATCCTCCGCCACCCCCTTCAAAGTCATCTTCCGCATAACCTCCCTCTCCCTCCGTCCCTACTCGCTTTCCAAACCATCGATGTAAACGCAGTTAATTACTATGGCTTGTACTACTCAATATATCGACTTCATTTTAGAAGTCTTATCTCCATTAGGGGAAGTTCGCTCCCGTAAGATGATGGGGGATTATGTTATTTACCTAAATGACAAGTGCGTTATCACGGCATGTGATAACAATGTTTTCATAAAAAAGCTTTCCTGCATTGAAGAACTGATGAAAGATGCGGAGGTCGGATGTGCTTATGAAGGCGCAAAAGAGGGATACATCTTATCCTTTGACAACCAAGACCATGTTCGCAAAGTGATTTCAACGCTTTGGGAGGCATTACCTTACCCCAAAAGTAAAAAGAAATAAGCCCCTTTTCTCTTCCGTCATATTGACCACAACTTCAAAGAATGGGCAACTTTAAAACCGTGAAGTTGTTTGCGCTGCCTATTTTCAAGAAAAACAAAAAATCCTCAGGTTATTTTTTATTTATCTAAAAAATTTGTAACTTTGTTATATGGGAGCAGAGCTGACAATCAATATAAAAGAGTCACAATTCTACGCCGAGATAAAAAATTTGCTTTTACAGGCGCGCAGTCATGCCTATATGGCGGTCAATACCATTATGTCACAAACATATTGGCAAATTGGTAAACGCATTGTTGAACAAGAGCAGAAAGGAAGCTATCGTGCAGAATACGGTTCGCGCCTGATTGAGCGATTGGCTCAA
>CAZKJP010000018.1:0-34157 GCA_964553075.1 uncultured Sangeribacter sp.
AGTCAGGGAAGGAGATAATGCCCTGATCGAAGTATTTCAGCGCATAGGTGATTCCCAACGAGGTGATCTGCATACGCTCCTTATTGGTGAAGTCCTCCGGATTGCGGAAGAGGTCGCCCCGGTCTCCCTCGCTATCGTCAATCCCCAAGAGGCTGCGAAGCTCGTCCTCCATTTCGCGCATTTCATCGTCCACCTTAAACTGCCTCGGTTTCTCAATCGGTTCTACGCCTTCAAGTATTCCAGCCGGCTCTTCAAAAGTTCGGTTGAGTTCTCTATCATACCATCTTACGTTGGCTCCGCTGATGGCCTGAATCTCTATCTCTCGCCCGTCATACCGGTAACGCTCACCAACAGTCACGTCAAAGCCGAGATCGTTTGTCTGGCCAATCTCTTTCATAGACTCCGTGAGTGTGCGCCCCTTGGTATACTCAGCTCTGATTCCAAAAGGATTTCCTGTACCGTCCGCTGGCTCATCCCATCCAATAAGGTCATCATCCCCACGCTCGGCAGCCGGTTTGTCGGTCGGTGCAGGAGTCTCCGAAGGCTTATCTTCGGCTATCTCTTGCAAGGTAGCTCGGTTCTTGGGCTTGGGCGTAGATTTCTTTTTCTTCTCCTTCTTTACGGCTTGATAGTCCTCTTCTGATAGGGGTTGCGCGTCGGCAATGGCTTCTTTATTACCGAGCATGGCTGCAAGTTCGCGTGCCGCTTCCTCACTGCGCATGATGTAGATGCCATTCTTGCTGTCAAGCCAACCTCGTGAGGTCTTTCTTCCGGCTTCGAGAGGTTCCTGAATGAAGGTGTTGAGCGCTGCCTTCTCTTCCGGGGTAAGGTCGCGGTCAAACTTTACATGCCAAACGTTGCTTGTTTTCTGTTTCTTGTTAGTGTAGGTGCTTGGCGTTATGGTGTATCCGCTTCCAGTTGACTCAACCTCTATTCTCGCTTTCATCTTCGCGTTGAAGTGTTCAAAAATCGGCATCAGATAGGGGCGGTCTTTCTTGAATGAAAACTCCCCGGCTATATCCTTGTAGGCCTCCTCAAACGCATGGAAAACATACGCCTCAAACTGCTCTCGGCTCATCCCATTCTCCCCAACCATCATAAAGGGATTAGCCTCCGTCATGGTCCGGATATAAGCCATCCGCACATCAATGTCCATGTTCTGGAGCCTACGTTTCGACAACCCCTCAGGAAGCTCAATGTCCTCCAAAGTCAGCAACTCCCCCTCATTTCCCCACTCCAAAGTTTGTTTTTCTGATAGCAAAGTATTACCTTTGTCATCAGAAGAAGATGTAGGAGAGTTCATGCTGGAGAGATCGGTCGTGTCGCTTGGTGCCGGTTTCTGCGATTCTTCATCAGTCTCGGCAGACTGTTTAACCGTAGTATGGCGGTTATACCCTTCTGAAGAATTAACAGTGCTTTTGGGAGTAGCTGTGTCATTCCCATTGCCCAAAAGGGTCTTGTCAGTGTCTGTCGTATTGTCGAGGGCACTGTTTTTCTTTTCAAACATGGTCAACAACCATGTTTTCTTTCTATCATCCCATGTCAAACGAACAGCGGCTTGATACTTGTCACTTTCAAGCTGCACACGGTTTGCAGAACGCTTGGTAACTACCATATCGTTCAGAATGTCTTGAAGTTGAAATAGCACTTCAGGGTGAAATTTTGCTAATTTGGCAAGACCATAACCATCACTGTGACCTGTTCCCTCCTTTCCCCATACAAGATCTATATCACCGATATCTTTATGATGCAATGCACCAATAGCCTCACCACTGCGTTTGGCCAGTAAGAATGTCACCGCCTCCTGAGCCTTCCCTTTGAATTGAGTGTAGATTTCACCAAATGGACCAATGGTAGGGGTTACTGCTTCTGCCAATTCTCCATTTGTCGCATCATTAGTTTCTCCTCGGCTGATAGCGGCATCTCCTCCGGTTCGCTCCGAACCTTCCTCACCGCCTCGGTCAGAATCCGCAGTTTCTCCAGGTCCTTCGCTTCCTGTACCCGGTCCCTCTGACTGTGCGCTCTGTTTCCGCTCTCTGAGTGCCTGTTCGACAACCTTCCCAAGCTTGATAGCCTCCTCCGGCTTGCTCTGGCTCTTCATCTCCTGAGCATTGAACCGTGCAAAGGTCTGAGCGGTGTAGGGTAGGGCATCGTCTGCTACGAACACCAGGCGCGGATGCTCCATACCTGCTACCTGCTCCGGGGTAAACCCATACTTAGTCCCGTATTTATTCAGGTACTCGATATAAGCGGTGTCAGTTCCCTGCATGGCCGCTATCTCACCGCTCATCGTGCGGTTATTGCCTGATAGGACTATACCGTCCCGGCTTACGATTACCGGTGTCTGCATCGCCCGGCTGTCATACCCGTTCGCCATATCCAGGACTATGCGCTGAGCATCCTTGTCTCCGCGGTAATCGCGGTCGTTCACGCTCTGGCCGTTCTCATCTACCGGGAAACCCTCCGTGGGCTCAAAACCCTGCATCGCGTCATGGCTCGCAGTCACGCTCCCCGATTCAGTCAGCACATAATGACCCGTCAGCGTTGACCCGTCAGCCAACACTATCTCATCCGGATTCCCATCTACCTTTGGCGCGTTGTCCCATTTCTCCCTCAGCTTAGGGTTGACCGCATTAGCACCCAGTGCATCCTGCTCTGCCTGTTTCTCGGCCTTGATGCGCTGCTCTTCCTCAAAGCGTGACACTGCCTCATCGTGAGCCTTGGCCATTTTCTCGGCTCTCTCGGTGGCTCTCCGGGCATTCTCTTCGCTCTTGCGCCGCTTCTGCACCTCCGCAATGGCTTCCCACTTCGCAAGGTTGGCTTTCGAGGCTTCCACCGCTGCGCGTGCTTTGGCGAGATCGTCGCGGTATTTGGTCATGCCTCCTGTGGGCTTCACCTTTGTGACTCCCTTCTCGGCGGCTGATATGGCGGTCTTGGCTTTGCTTACTTCTGACTGCACATAGTTCAGTGCATCTTCCGGAGTGCCGAAAAATTCTAACGCTGCGTCCCATGCCGTCTCTGCATCTACGCTTTCATGTGTCAGTAAGGGGTCGCCGGTCTCTTCGCTGACTGGTATCTTGGAGAGGGGGGAAGCCTCCGCTTCTCCCTCTGGAATATTATCCGGAATATTTTGCTCGGCATTGTTGCCTTCCTCATTACCTCGGTCGTATTCTTCGACGTTGGGAACGCTTTGAGGTGTTTCTGCGTCTGTTTTCGTGCCATTTGCCGGGGTTACTGTGGAATAGGGAACGTTTTCCGGCATTTCGGGAACGCCTCCGGTTGCCGCGCCTATAATGGCTTCCTGCTCCCTGTCGATGGCTTCATAGGCCGTCTGGAGTTCGATCTGTGGGTCTATGGTCTCGCCGACGCTCATTATCTGGTCGGGAGAGACAAACTTATATTCTCCCTGCTCGTCGAGTATGATGATAGCGTCAGAAGAGTTGCGCACGTCCACGCCGCTGCCGTCAGGAAACATGGCTACGTCTCCCTTTATGATGTAGGTTGGCCTGTCGTCGAGCTTCATGGTGGCCGGTACGATCACGCCGCGCTCCTTGTGGGTGCGGTGTGCCACTTCGTCCTGCACCTTCTGTTTCTTAGATTGGGCAGATTCATTGGATGCGTCCAATACCCCCTCCAAAGCTGATTTGGAATTGATATAATACAGAGCCGCCTCCTTCTGTTCCGGAGTCAACTCTGGATTGTTCAGAACACCCCAAGGATCACTTTCCAACTGCGATATATAGGCCTCCGATTCCGCGCCGAATACATCTTCACAGTACTGATAAGCATCCTGCATACGGATCGCGATTACATCATAATCGGCCTTCGCCTCCGGGTCCCCATGTTCCATGCGCCCGAACAAACGCCGGCTTTCCTCATATATCCTGTCGGCCTCCGTCTGCTCAGGGGTCGGTTCATAGACCTCCTCTTCCGGAAACAGCTCCTTTACATATCTGTTTACAGCCTCTAACTCCTTCTCGCTTCGGTTCCACGGTTCTTTCCGTATCGCCTTGTCAACATCAATGCCTATTTCTTTCGAAATGCGCTCCCTAATGGCCTGGGGTCTTACGCTCTCCCTGCCATAAAATTCAGCCTCGGCCTCACGGTATTGCTCGCCTACATCGATGGTGTTGAGTTCTACCTGACGCTGAACTTCCTCTATACCAATCTCAGCCTCAGCCTCGCTCTTGTATCTGCGTCTCGTTACCTTTGTACCCTCGACATTGGTGGAGGAAATGATGATGCTACCGTCCTCTAAGTCCTCGCGTGTCCATCCTGTTATGGTGGAAGGCGGCAGGCTTCTTCCTGTAAGGATATAATAAGCCTTGGCGCGTGTGGCTTCGCTGACGCGCTTATCCTCCATCAGTCGCTCCATTGCCTCATAGCCGTCAAAGTCCGGATTGCCGTTCTCTTCAAGTCGCGGCTCATAGTCAACGACACGCGACAACCCCTTCACGCCTACATAGTCTCCTTCTACAGTCTGCGCCTGTGGTGCTTTCCTTGACTTGTGTTCAGGGTCGAACGAGAAGAGATCGGAAAGTTCCCCATACCCATATTGTCGCAGTTCTTCCTTCTCATCCTTGGTCATCCTAAGGTTGGAGGGAGAAGAATCCATGAACTCCTGTATCCTTTCTGCGAAACTCCTGTTGTTATGAATCCTCTCCTCTTTGGTCAATGGCCGGCCATCCTTAGGCTTGAATGGCCGCAGACTTGATATGAACTGAGGAGCAACCTTCATACCATGGCTCAGTTTGAAGCCGGCCATCATCGCCATATTGTCAGTCCATACATCCATTGCATCCTTCTCCCCGTTTATCCATTCCGGGATGGAGAATATAGTGCCTTCCACTAATGTTGAAGTCAGAACCTCAGAACCGCGCATAACTGCCTTTCCGGCTGTCGATGAAGTGGCCTTGACTGCTTTGTCGGCCACATTACCGATAAGCGGCGATACCATGCCGGTGGCCGCGCCTAATGCTAATCCATGGACACCGCTATTTATCACCGATCCTACCGAGAAATTCTCTATCTCGCCTGATTCCGGATTGACGTAGCCCCCTTGATACAATTGTCTTTCTATATCCTTGGAGGTTTCAAATGTCAGGAAGTTGGCACCTACTCCGGCCATTGAGCCGGCTACCCTTCCGGTAAGAGTGGAGGCGGTCAATCTCTCCGCTACCTTCCCGGCTGCTTTCTTGGCCATAAATCGGCTCGCGGTTCCAAGTGCCCGTCTCATCGCATAGTTGCCAACGCCTCCTGACATGTAGGTTATCGGATCCATGGCCATGCCGGCTATCAATCCGGCTATGTCAAGACCTCGATGTTCCGCGCCGTAACGCTCCATCGCGTCCATGTCCGCATACGCCTGGCCAGATGGATTGACGGTATTCGACAACGCAACGGAAGCCGGATTCAATTCAACTATCTTGCGGAAAAAGAACTCAGTGGCACTTTTCGGGGCATTGCGCTCTACGTAAGTCTCATGCACCTGACGGTAAACCTCCGACTTGGCCGCATCCTTAGCCGCCTGCTCGATGCTCTTGCCATGCAACGCCTCGGGATGCGCCGCGAAATACCCACGGTAGGAAGCAACCATTTCATTACGATACCAAGAGGGGAGGGAAGAGTAAGCCCCCTCCGCTATTTTGGTAAGGTCTCCTATACCAGCTTGTTTTCGTGCCGATGAACGCCCAAGGTTACCCATGACTCCACCGATCATATTGAGCGGATTGCTCAAATATGCTTCCTGTTCCTGAAGGTTGCGTTCCTCATCAGCCGCCACTGCGGCCGCCACAGCCTCCCTGATCGGAGTCTCATAATCTATCTGAGCTTGTTTCGCTACATCTTCTTTATTAGACGGATCAAGGCCGTTGGCTCTCATCCTCTTTACAAACTGATTCCGAAGGCGCACCTTCCGCGCCCCATACTCCGCATGGTCAGCCTCTGCAAAGTACGTAGTCAGACGACCGTCCGGCAACAGCCACTGCCTCTTGCGCTCACCATCCTCCATAACTACACCATAGACAACCGGACCTTGTCCGCTTAGCCATCCCATTGAAGCTTCGGGATTACCAGCGTCCTGATTCTCTGCCGGAACTTCAGTTGCGGATAATCCCGCGCCCGATGTCAGACCGAGTACCTTTGTAGGCATTCCCGCAATCTGCGCCTGGAACTGCCCAGTCTTGATCCGTTCGCGTCCCTCCCGGGTCAGGAAATCCGAAGACCGTTTCGCCTGCTCAACACGCTGTCTCGACCTTGCATTGAACTCCCTCAGCCCCGTGTTCAGTTGGTAAGCCGCCTGTATCTTCTCCTGCTCAGTCGGCTCCCATTTCTGTACTGGCGCGGTAGCCTCCGTTCCTGCAGTAGCCGGTTTGTCGGAGGTGTGATCCTGCGCCGGAGCTTCACTTCCGGACAATCCCGCCTCAGTCGTATTCTCTACTGCCCCCTTCGTCGAGACCTTGCTTCCAGGCTTCACCGGTTCGCCATGGTTTGTTACAAACGGTCGTAGTCCCTTATCAGAAGCAGCCTTGAAATGTTGGAGAGGTATATCGTAATCAGACCCCTCCTCATCACGCATACGCACCGTAGCGCCCTGATAGGCCTCCGCATACGATTCAATACCGTATTTGTCTATGTTATCCCGACTTACCTGATGGGTCTTGCCGTCAGTAGTCGTAATGCTGTATGTCAACTTTCCTGCCATGTTTCATTAGTTTAGAGGTGGTTTCTGTGTCGTGCCTTTGCCACGCTGATACTTCTTGGGGTCAAATTCCCATCCCGGATAGGTAGTGCTTGAAGTAGTCTTTTTCCCGGTTTCGGTGACTTCCTCTTCAGTCTCCTTCTTAGCATCGTGTCCCCACTTATGAGGATCGTAAGTCTTTTGGACCATTTCGAATGCTATTGCCGCGACCGGGTTCTTGAATGGATACTCTTTGCCATCCTTGCCCAGCCCCATAAACTCCTTGTCTTTCCCTATTTCCTCAGTCTCCCTACGGTGCTTTGCAGCCTGGGATCGCTGATTCTCAGCCGAAGCATTTGAGGAATCAGCAGCTGCCTTTTTCTGCTGTATACTCGCCTCCTTCTCCTGATTTTTCAAGTCCAGCTCAGTCGGCTTGTTCTCGGCCTCATAATAAGATGAAATGGAATCAAAACCGGCCTTATCCGCCAGCTTGCCCTCCTTACGCCCCTGTTCCTGTTTGATGATCAGGTCTTCCTTATGCAGTTCGGCATCTCGCTGTGCCTTCTCACGTGCTAACTTCTGCGCCTCCTGCTGTGCTTGCATGTCGCGTAGGGTCTTGGCCTTAGCGTTCTGTGCGTCGCCAATACGAAGCATGAGATTGTGATAGCGGTCTGCATCGGCCTGTCGCTCGGCTTTCAACGCCTCTATGCGCTCGTTAACCTTCCTAACTTGGGAGTCCTGGGAATTGTAGGAGTTTGGGGCGTACTGGGTTGTAAAGAAGAGATTGGCAAGAGCCCGAGTACCATCGGTTATCGCGGCAATGGTTTTCTGCGACTTCTCGCGCCTCTCTCTCTTCTCCTTGTCCTCCGAAGTCTCCTGATGAATGGCTGCCGCGGCTTTGTTGAGAGCTGCAATCTGTTGGTCGTATCCCATGACAGCATCATCCTGTTCCTTCCGGTCCTCATATTCCTGTTCGCTTAACAGTTCTCCCGACTTGCCATATATCTTCCCGGGTGCTCTTACAAGAGGTTTAGCATCTGTTCCCGGTGTCGGGGTGGGTGTATCTTCATAAACCATAAGTCCAGATATTAGAAATTATCAGCTATGTTGCCGGCGGCTGACGCTACACCCTGCACGGCCTGAGAAATAGCCTGTGCCTTGTTGACCTCCATGTTGTTGAGTGCCTCATTGAGTTGGGCGTCGCGCTGTTGATACTGTTGCTCGATTGAGTCTTTGCGGCGGTCGGCATTGACGGCGATCTGCGCTGTTGCGTCGGCCTGCGCCTGTGCATTGGCCGCTTTGGTGGCCGCAACGCTCTCTTCGGTGCCTCCCATGACTGCGGCGGCTCCGGCGGCTGCACGGTTGCGAGATTTGATAGCCTCTTCTGTCTTTGTGAGTATGGCCTGTGCGTCGGCACGCTGCGTCGCGTCCTCGTTATATCGTTGGTCGTACCAGTCTTGGTTAGCTCTCTGTTGGCCTTCCAGATTTTTCTTAACCTTCTTCATGGCCTTAGACGCGCTGATGCCGCCGAAGATACTGCCGGCTATACCTGCTGCGCCTCCTATGATGCCTCCTAAAAGTCCCATATTAGTAAGATGTATTGCAATACTTAAAATTATCGCGCTAAGATAATGTGCTATCTTTGTATCTCAGTTTTAACCGTTGCGTCACGCGCACAAAATATATTTCAAGGCTTATGGCAAAAGGATATAAGACAGGTGGGCGGCAAAAAGGCACACCGAACAAAAACAACCCCACAAAGGGCATACTGATGAACCACTCATCGGATTACTTCACGCCACGTCCCCAAGTCGATTTAAGCGGAAATCCACGAGTGATCCAGAGAATAAAGTGGGAGAACAGCGGAGACGGTCCACGTCGTATTGTCGAGGATATTCCGGCGGTGGATATGGAAGGGAAGCCGTTAGTCATGTCCGATTTTGAATTTGACATGAAATTCCTCCCGGCTGCTGATCGCGTCTCAGCTGAACTGAAGATATTGGAGTTCCATACACCTCGTATGAAGAGTCAGGATATAAACATGGAGGTCAATGTAGGTCCGCGCACAATCGAGGACACATTGAAGGCTCTCTGTGGGGGAGAAGATGAAGAGGAAGACGAATAATGCGCCCCCCTCTATTTCATCTACTTTAGAACCGTGCAAATACTTTCATAGATTTTATATAAAGGACATTTTGGGATTATAATTGTTAGGACGACGAACTCAAAGAGCGGCCATCCGTGAGGACAGCCGCTCTAAAATTTCCTGTAACCGACAACAGATCTCGGTTTCTTCATTCGTTCTTATTCGGAAAACCGAAACGAAACCAAACCATAACCAAACAGAAACCAAAACATAACCAAGACTTAACCGAAATCGAACCAAACGAAACCAAACCGAAACCAAACCATAACCTTCACGCGCGCGCGATGGATGTAGATATATAATGTAGATGTATAATGTAGATAAGGATGTTGATGTAGATGTTGAATATCGCGCTCGCGCGCTCCGACAACAACAAAGAAAAAACTTGGGAAGGAATTTATTTATGTTAAACAAAAGCAGTCAGCCAAACGGCTGACCGCTCTTTAACTTGTAGGCAATCTAAGTCAAGACTGTCTCAGAAGATCAAAACCCTTCTCCACCTCCGACTGAAGCACTTTCGCATAGATCTGAGTCGTCACGATATTGGTATGTGCAAGCATCTTTGAGACAACAGGAAGCGCCACACCCATTTTTAAAGCCCATGTAGCGAAAGTATGCCTGCCGACATGCATAGTCAGATTGGTTCTGATACCCGCCATGGCCTGTACAGCCTTAAGGTTCAGATTGCATTTTTGATTCGAAAGCCGGTTAAGATCGAAATCATACCGCTCCAGGATCTCAAGAGCCTTAGGCAACACCGTCAGCTTGTACTTCACGCTCGTCTTCAACCTCGAACCATCAATGAACCACTCACCGCCATCCTGAATAAGGCAATCCTTGACCCTGACCAGATCGCAATAGGCAAGACCAGTATAGCAAGCGAAAATGAACATATCGCGCGCCAAACCTAAAGTCCCGGACAGTTCCAGAGCCTCAATGCGGTCCCGCTCCTCCGGGGTGAGATACTTTATACCATCGCTTTTCCCCTTAGGTACCTTCACAAAACGGTAAGGACTCTCTTTGATCAGCCCAAGATGCATCGCCCTGGAAATATAAGTCTTCAGCCTTTTGTGATACCCATGTACAGCCGACTGCTTATTAAGACGCTTCTTCAGCTGCTGATCCCAGAGCGTCACATTCCGCTCCGTAAGATCCGAGAAACGGCGGAACAGGCCCGACTGGCGCAGACACTCCACCGTGCGGTAATGCGCCTTGCGAGTAATCTCCTCTATGTCCGTACGCTCAGCTATCTGCTCCTCCATCCAATCGCAGAAATCCAGCTTGGCTAACTGAAGGTTAGAGACAGCCGTCAGCCCAAGATTCCCATTAGCCCTGCTGATCGTCTCCTCATAGAGCTTGCGCAGATGAACATTCATATCACCGGCATCTATATGGTTTACCACCATCCCGTCCTTCCACTGGTCGAGGAAGATCCTCACTCCCGTCGAAGCCCACTTACGGCGCCCATCCTCCGAGACCTCGATCTCCACGGCCCCCTTCTTCGGAACCTTGGCAGTCCTTAGCGTAGCGATCTTCCTACGGTTGAATACAAGACGGACTTTAACAAAACTATCCATGAATAAAAAAGTAGATAAAAAGATTAAACAAAAGGGAGACACGACCGGGAAAAGCGGGGAAGCACCCCCAAAAAGGAATGAATGATACACTAAGGTCAAAAAGGCAGTTTAAAAACGTATCAAAGTGTATCAAAAAGAGGAGAGGCAAAGGAAAATAGCGGAACACCCGCGGAAGAAAAGCGTCATATTCGAATCCTCGGAATAATCTGCAACATAGGAGGTTATAACGTAAATTGCTGATATATAAAGGAAAGAGGAAGACCTTGGGGTCTTCCTCCGGGAGCCGCGAGTGGGACTCGAACCCACGACCTTTTCGTTACGAATGAAATGCTCTACCGACTGAGCTATTGCGGCTTTTTGTATTTGCTTTGCAAAATTAGGAATTTTTTTTGGTCTCGGCAAGTAATTAGCCGGGAATATTTTATTATATTTGCAATCAGACCAAGTTACTGGGGTCTGAGCGCAGTTTCCTTTTTTTACAGAAGACTGAAAAACGAGTAAAAATTACTATTGATAATGCTTTGAGACTCTACTTTTTACCTATCATGAAATCTATAAAGTTCATTTTGCCAGCGTTGGCGTTCGCCTGCGCTTTGCCAGCCGGGGCAGTCAGGGCTATCGATAAGTTTATCGAGGTCCGCCAGCCTGACGGCTCTGTTATCTCTGTGAAGAAATGCGGAGATGAATCTTTTCACTATCTGATGTCTACCGACGGTGCCCTCCTGAAGGAAGAGAACGGTGCCTTTTATTTTGCTAAGCCTGAACTCAATGGCCAGATAGTTTCAACAGGTGTCTTAGCTGCCGATCCTTCGAAAAGGAGTGAGTTGCAGAGGCAGACAGCTGTTTTGGCCACCCCCGATATGTCACGTTCTCTCTTAGAGGCTCGTCAGCAGGGTCCTCAGCGTGTTGTGGAACAGAGCGGTATGGGGCGTTTCACTTCCAATTTCCCTCGTTTCGGTGATATCCGTGGGTTGGTTATCTTAGTATCATATAAGGATGTGGGGTTCCAGCTTTCGGATCCTTACGCTTATTTCAATGGTCTCCTAAATGAGGATGGCTTCTCTCAATATAATGCTACGGGTTGTGCGGCTGAGTATTTCCGTTCGAATTCCAATGATCAGTTCCGTCCGGTATTCGATGTGTTAGGACCGGTTCAGTTGCCTCAGACCCGTTCTTATTACGGGGGCAATGATATGTGGGGTAACGATCTGCATCCTGAGGATATGGTTATCGATGCCGTACATGCGCTTGATGATGAGGTAGACTTCTCAATCTATGACATGGATGGTGATGGTCAGGTAGATAATGTATTCATTATCTATGCGGGTCAAGGTGAGGCATCATACGGAAGCTCCTCGACAGTGTGGCCTCATTCATGGAAACTTTCCATTCCGGGTAAGAGCTTTTCTGTAGATGGAGTTGTAATCGAGACATACGGATGTAGCAACGAGTGGGAGCTGTCTCGTCCGGACGGAGTCGGCACTTTTGTCCATGAGTTCTCTCACGTAATGGGTCTGCCTGACCTTTATGCTACTAACAATAGCCAGAATTTAGCTACGCCGCAGTCGTGGTCAGTGCTTGATTACGGCCCTTACAATAATAATGGTTGTACTCCTCCGAACTATTCTGCTTACGAGCGTCTGGCTATGGGATGGTTGGATCCGATCGTTCTGGATGGTCCGGAGAGCATCAGCCTGAAGAATCTTGATGATGAGAATCAGGCTTGCATAATCCAGACTCCTAAGTCTACGGAATATTATTTGTTTGAGAACCGTCAGCAGAAAGGTTGGGACTATTACCTTCCTCATCATGGAATGTTGATCTGGCACGTTGATTTCGTTCAGTCTATTTTCGATAAGAACGTAGTCAATAATCAAACGAGCCATATGTATGTTGAGCTCAAGAAGGCGAGCGGACAGGTCAATGCTGCCAATGATACCCAATTGGCAGGCTGGGCTTGGCCAGGCACGACTCATAAGACCGAGTTCACAGATGATACAACTCCCTCTATGAAGACATGGTCAGGTAAGGCTCTTGAGCTGCCTATCACAAAGATCGTGGAGACTGAAGATGGACTCATCCAGTTTGATGTGGCTGGTGGACGTGAAAAGGTTCTTCCTCCGGTAGCATTAGTTCCGGTAGAGGGTAGCGACGATTGGTTTGATGCTGCCTGGGAGCCGGTAGAGAACGCGGTAGATTACTATATTACCGTGATGGAATGTGTAGAGAATGGCGAAGGAGAGACCTATATCAATGATATGGGAGAGGGACAGACTCTCACTCTTCCCGAAGGTTGGACCTCATCTCATAATTCCGTTTACACTACCAACACCAACTATGGGGCATCCGCTCCTTCTTATAAGATGAGCGTCGATAATAGCTGGATTGCATCTCCGATGTATGATTCAGAGATCACTAAGATTTCTCTCTGGACTAAGGGTCAGCAGTCTGTTGGCAACCATCTGATCGTAACCGGTAAGGATATTACAGGAAATGAAGTTCTTTTAGCTTCCCTGACACCGAATAAATCTTCTGTCAAGACTGAAGTGATAGAGGATATACCTTTAGGTATCTGCCAGGTTATCTTCACATTTAAGAAGGAGGGCGGTAATCTCGCCATCGACGATATCGAGATCACTACTAACGGACGAGTATCTACAATCTTAGAGGATTACAATCATCTCTCGACCAATGGCGAGACTTCAATGAGAGTAAATCACGCTATCAACAATGACGTAACATTGTGTTATTTCGTTGAGGCTACCGATGGAGAGTTTGTCTCACGTCGTTCAGAGACCATTACGGTACCTGAATTCCCGCATAACAGTGTGGATGTAGTTAAGACAGAGTTGGATATAAAAGTCAACGGACGCCAGGTAACATCTTCAACTGAATACGAAGTACTGGATATCTCAGGAAGCCGCCTCTTCAGCGGTAAAGGATCATGCATCCTTCCGAATGCAGGTGTATATTTGGTACGCCAGCAGGATAAGACAGTCAAGGTGATGGTGAAATAACCCGATCTGAACCGAAATAATGAATGCCGCCCGATCTGCAAATCAGGCGGCATTTGTTGTTCTTTAAGGGTAGGGAGAAAGTGATATTTTTCGCTTTATCCCTCCTTCTCCATAAGTTCGAGAAGACGCATTTCCGAGTCGTCGGTCAGTGAGATTATTTCCTGTATGCGGGCTCCGGCTTTGATGAGTTCATCATGTCCCATGTTGCCGGAAGACATAGCCTGTTCCAATTCAGCTTTTTCTGTGGCTAATTTGGGCAGGAGCGCCTCTAACTCCTCCATCTCCTTTTTCTCCTTGAAAGAGAGTTTAGGCTTGCGTTCGGCCCTGCGTGAAGTATTAGAGGTCTGAGAGGCTTCCTTTTGTGCTGATAATTCGGCTTTACGGCGTCTCTCGACTTCTTTTTCGACCTCCCTGAAAGTAGAGTAATCACCCGGGAAATCCTCAATTTCCCCATTGCCCCGTAATACGAAGAGATGATCGGCGATACGATCGAGGAAGAACCTGTCGTGACTGACAACGATCACACATCCCTTGAAATTCACCAGATAATCCTCTAAGATTGTCAAGGTCATGATGTCGAGGTCATTAGTCGGCTCATCGAGCACCAAGAAATTGGGCTCCCTCATCAGTACAGTAGCCAAATAGAGCCGTCTGCGTTCACCTCCACTAAGTTTGGAGATATACTTATGCTGATCTGCATAACTGAATAGGAAATGGGATAGGAATTGAGAAGCGGATAGGGTAGTCTTATCGTCGATACGTACCTCTTCAGCTATTTCCCTAACCGCGTCTATTACCTTGGTATCTTCTTTGAAATCCACCATCCCTTCCTGAGAGTAATATCCCCATCTTACAGTCTGACCTACGTCTACTGTCCCTGAATCCGGAGTCAGTTTCCCCATCAGCATTTTGATGAAAGTAGATTTCCCGGCACCGTTTGGTCCGACGATCCCGACCTTTTCATACCTTGCGAAATCATAGGACCAATCATTAAGGATCTTGATATCCCCGAACGCTTTTGAGACATTACGTGCCTCGAAAATCTTGGATCCTACATAAGAACCTTTCACGGCGAGCGAAACATTCTTCTGAGTGAGGTTTACCTTAGAGCGTCCTTGGAGATCGTAGAAATTATCGATACGGTATTTGGCCTTAGACCCGCGGGCCTGGGGTTGGCGGCGCATCCAGTCAAGTTCTGTGCGGAGAAGGTTTCTGACGCGGGCCAGTTCTGCTTGCTGGCTTTCCATACGCTCCTCGCGCCGGCGGAGGTAATAGTTGAAATTACCATCGTAGGCGAACACACTATTCTGGTCTATTTCCAGTATTTTGTTACAGACATTATCAAGGAAATAGCGGTCGTGAGTAACCATCAGAAGAGTCGCCCTTGAACGAGACAGATATTGCTCCAGCCATTCTACCATCGGAATATCCAGATGGTTAGTAGGCTCATCGAGCACGAGGAAGTCGGGCTCAGAGAGGAGGACCTTAGCCAAGGAAGCCCTTTTCAGCTGACCGCCGGAAAGAACCTTCATGGGGCGGTCCAGATCATTGAGGCCGAATTGGGTTAGAAGTTGACGGGCACGGTCCTTGGCTGTAAAGGCAGCATCCTCGTGGCCGGTGCTGAGAGCTCCTTCAGAGGCATAATCCAGGACTGATTGTTCCGGATCGAAAGGCGGATCCTGCGCGAGGAAACCGGTGCGGACACCATTCGCATAGATTACAGACCCCGAGTCATAATCCTCCTGTCCACATAAGACTTTGAGCAATGTAGATTTCCCGGCTCCATTCCGGGCTACGATTCCGATTTTGTCTCCCTCGTAAATTCCGAGTGTAAAATCGGCAAAAAGCATACGGTCACCCACCGATTTGGTGAGTCCCTCGATCTGAACGATGGATTTCATAAAACAAAGTTAACCAAAAAACATGATGTATTGAAGAATATGAGTAATTTTGCATTGTAAAAAACGAAGACAGAACGAGACAAGTAGATAATTAATGATACAAGTAAATAATTTAGGAATACAATTTGGGAAGAAACCGTTATTCTCGGATGTGAACCTTACATTCACACCAGGTAACTGCTACGGCATTATAGGAGCCAACGGCGCCGGCAAATCTACCTTGATGCGGATGTTAAGCGGCGAATTGCCTCCTACGACCGGCTCGGTAACATTAGGTCCGGGCGAACGTCTTTCAGTCCTGGAGCAGGACCACTTCAAATTCGATGACTGTACGGTAATCGAGACCGTCCTGAGAGGACATACCGTGCTCTGGGATATCATGCAGGAGAAAGACGCCATCTATGCCAAAGAGGATTTCAGCGATGCCGACGGCATCCGGGCAGCCGAACTGGAAGAGAAGTTCGCCGAACTTGAAGGTTGGAATGCAGAGAGCGATGCGGCAGCCTTGCTCTCCGGACTTGGTATCAAAGAGGACCGGCATTATATGTATATGCGCGATATGAGCGCTAACGAGAAAGTAAGGGTACTGTTGGCCAAAGCACTGTTCGGAAACCCAGACAACCTACTGCTTGACGAGCCAACCAATGACCTTGACTTGGAAACCGTAGCTTGGTTAGAGAATTACCTTGCCAATTTCGAGAACACAGTATTGGTGGTAAGCCACGACCGACACTTCTTGGATGCGGTATCTACCCATACGCTTGATATCGACTACAACAAGATCAATCTCTTTGCCGGTAACTACAGCTTCTGGTACCACTCCTCACAGTTGGCCCTACGCCAGCAGCAACAGGCCAATAAGAAAGCAGAGGAGAAGAGAAAGGAACTGTTGGAATTCATACGCCGATTCTCAGCCAATGTCTCTAAGAGCAAGCAGACAACCAGCCGCAAGAAGATGCTGGAGAAGCTGAATGTCGAGGAGATCCAGCCCTCTACGCGCCGTTATCCCGGTATTATCTTCACTCCTAACCGCGAGGTTGGCAATAAGATACTTGAAGTCAAAGGTCTTAAGGCAACAGTAGACGGAGAGGTACTTTTCAATGATGTCAACTTCCAGATAGAGAAAGGGGATAAGGTAGCCTTCCTCAGCCGCGACCCGCGCGCGATGACAGCCCTTTTTGAAATAATCATGGGTAACAGAAAAGCGGATGCCGGTGAATATGACTGGGGTCAGACTATCACCACGGCCTATTTGCCTTTGGACAACAGCGCCTTCTTCAATACTGATTTGAACTTGGTAGATTGGTTGTGTCAGTATTCTAACGATTCATCGGAGATCTACCTGAAAGGATTCTTAGGTAAGATGCTGTTCAGCGGAGAGGATGTCTTGAAGAAAGCTTCTGTCTTGTCAGGAGGTGAGAAGATAAGGTGTATGATAGCAAGGATGATGCTGACTGACGCCAATACATTAGTACTGGATTCGCCTACTAACCACCTTGACCTGGAATCAATTCAGGCTTTCAACAATACACTTCAGAATTTCAAGGGAGTGATCTTGATGTCGAGCCATGACCATGAGTTTATCCAGACGGTCTGCAACCGCATTATAGAATTGACACCGAATGGCATCATCGACAAGATGATGGACTATGACGATTATATTGAGGACGCCAAGGTAGCGGCAGCCCGCGAGCGTCTCTATGGCGATCAACAAAACTAAACCAATCGGACGCCTCGACGACGATAAAAACTGATAAAGATGGTAAAGCATATAGTGATGTTCAAGCTGAAGGGGAGTCAGGAGGAAAGACATGAGGCAGCTTGTAAATTCCGCGATGCCCTTATGGCTCTCCCTGAGAAGATAGAGTGCCTTGTCTCGATGGAAGCTCAGGTAAATGAGAATCCCGGCGAGGATTGGGATGTAGTATTGACCGCAGTTCTGCCTGATATGGAGTCGGTAGGAGTATACGCAGCTCATCCAGATCATGTAGCGGCAGCCTCGATTATCGCCCCCTTAAAGGAATGTAGGGGTTGCGTGGATTATAATTACTAAGATAATAAGGTCGAATGACCATCACTGAGACATCAGGCGTTACGGGGAAATGAACCCGTAACGCCTGAATTGCGTTTAGACAGTGAAAGTCCTCTATGTCCCTGGAGGAGTAGAGGAGATTATCATTGACATTATAAAACTATGAAATTATGAAAGACAAAATTCTTATTGCCTACTTCGTACAGAAAGGAAAGGAACAAGATAGCCAGAGCGTAAAGGTAGCAGAGGCTCTTGGTGAGGAACTGAAAGCTAAAGGTTACGAGTATTCTACCTACGCAATCACTCCGACGGAGATCTATCCTGAAGATCGTGAAAACTTCGAGATGGTCATCAAAGCCGAGAAGGATGCCCGCCATCGTCCCGAACTTGAGAACAAGTACAGTGGAATGAAGTACGTAGAGCGTATGTTACTTGTAGCGCCCAACTGGTGGAATGATCTTCCCATGGCAGTTTACTCGTTCTTGGATGAGTATGACTTCGCAGAGAAGAGAATCGTGCCGGTAATCGTTCACGGCGGTGACGGCGGCGAGAAAGCAACAGAGCATCTTCGTGACTTCCTGCATAAGGTATGGGTTCTTCCTACCGTATCGATCTCAGATCAGGAAGTAGGTAGCGAAGCCGCAAAAGCAGCTGTCTCGAAAGCAATTGAAGAGCTGTTTCAGCCCTCAGTAAGCAAGTATTGATCTACAGTCAAATAATTACGATTCTTCGTATAATGTTCTTAATAAATAAAAGAATGGCCTGAAAACGGGTCATTCTTTTTGTATATAATGATGTTATGGATGAAATGAGAAATATATGATGTTATGGATAATGTGTCAAGGTCAGGCGGTTCTAATTATTCATTAGCTGCGGGGACTGAAACATTGTGAGCGTCAAATATCTTACGGGCCGCACGGTCAAAAATCTTCCAATGTTCCTTTTGCGCGTCCGGAATAAGGTCGGCCTTACCTGAAGGATAGACTTTAAAATTTGATCCCTTACCGACAGGTTTGGCGGAAAAGAAAGTATCGTAGACAGCATTTTTCAGCCTCGGTTTCCCGTCTGCGTCTCTTTCTATGCGGGTCTTGACGAGAGCGCCACCTCTTGTATCGGAAGTTTTCATATTCGAAATGAAATTACCAAGGCTGTAAACTACCAAAACATCCTTATCCTCCTTTTCGTTATGGACAACCTTCATAGGCTGAATGACATGGGGGTGAGAACCGATTATCATATCGGCGCCTTGGTCAATAAGAAAATCAGCCCAGGAACGTTGATTGGCATTTTCGAGAAGCACATATTCGATTCCCCAATGCACGGTAACTACTACGAACTCAGCCCCTTTCTCGCGAGCCAGTTTAATCTCTTTAGCCATCTTATCCTTGTCCAAGAAAGCTACCTCCATACCATCACGGGGTGGAATACCATTCGTGCCGTAAGTATAATTCAAAAACGCGAACTTAATCCCATGAATATCCTTGATCAGGGGAACTAACTCCTCCCGTTGCAGGGAATCCCGGAAAGTACCGGTATGGTCCACCCCAAGAGAATCCAAAGCCGTCAGCGTGCGACGCGCCGCCTTCATACCCGAATCCAGACAATGGTTATTTGCGGTCAGGAAGAGGTCGAAGCCGGCATCGGCTAACGCCTTGGCATAAGAATCAGGAGCCGAGAAGCATGGGTATCCGGAATATCGCGGTCCACCTCCAAGCGGCACCTCCAGATTGACAACAGCATAATCTGCAGCCGTAATCTCAGGGGCGATCAGGGTAAAGCAATCAGAGTAGTCATAATGCTTGCCATCCCCTTCGGACAGGGCCTGATCGAGTTGCGCCTGATGTTGCATGGCATCACCTACAAAAAGTAAATCCACCCCCGATTGAGAGGCGGATTGAGAAGTGGCCCCTGTCAGGAAAGAGATCAGACTGAAAACGAGGGGTATGAATAGCATGTTCACTTAAGGATCTGACGGGAGAAGGTGAATACGAAACTGGCTTTCTCCGTATCGAGCACTGTCATAGCCGGAGAAGCCATGTAAGGGGTGCATGAGGTTACGGAGGTAACGGATCCATCGCTGGAAGTCTCAGTGCCAAGAAGCACCGGAACCAGAGTATAGTCAAGCTCATCCTCCGAGCTGATTCCTTTCTGAGCCAAGTTGGTTATGAACTGGCGCATGGAGGTGAAAGTATAAGTCCCTTTACTTGAGCTGTAGGTGCCCCAGAAGGAGGTAACGTTGTCCGGAATTTGCTGATTGGCAAAGAACTCATCAACTTTCGAAGTAGGGATCATCGCCAACGTAGGGGGTACATTGATATCTACCTTACCTTCGATCTTAGAGGCCGGGAGGGTCATTATAAGGTTGGCTACAACCGTTAGGGAATGATCAGCCTCGTTATATTTCTTCAGAATCTCCTCAGCCGGGAAACGGAAGCGGGTCACGAAACCACCCGGAGCAGTAACAACGCATTTATTCACAGCCATCGACTGCAGCAAAGAGCTGGGAGAATAAGAAACCCTGTTGGAGCTCAGTACTGCCGGTGAAGTTACGAAATTGGTGACTGAATCGACTTTCACTACCGGTTTTGTAACCGAATGGCCATCCTCGACAACAACCTCCGTTGAATCGTAATGATAATATATGCAGCTTTTGGTCTGGGTTACATTAGCTACGCATCCGCGACCGAAGGAGTGGGCTACATAAATTCCGGGAATCCATTGGGCGAAAGTCGAAGGCCACTGGAAGACCTCCGGCTCGGTACGGTATTTACGTACCACCTCGAGCGCGGACTCACGCGAGAGAGGGACTCTGATCTGGATAGCCTTGTCGGAGGCATAGTTGCTTGAAGAGAGAGCCAGTGCGGAGAGCGTGAAATTCTTAGACCCCAACAAAGTCTCTTCTGAAAAATATCCGGTAGGATCGAAAGCATTGTCGATATCAGAAGGAATCTGCGAGGTCAGGCGATAGACCTTGACTTGCTGAGGAGCCAGGGAATCACCCGCCAGAGAACCTCTGGGAACAGTGATTATGACTTTCATGGAGTCAATCTGTTCCTCCGGAATATCTGACGGTATACCGAGAGCCGGGGTAGGGAGAAGCCGGGTAACATAACTACAATCCAATTCCCCGTATTCCTCGGTCTGAAGACGGCCCAGGAGATTGGTAGCCGCCCTGGCATCGAACTTAGGAGAATAGTCGCTATGGCCATTCAAGTTCAGCTTCAGGGTATCTACGGATATAGTTACCTCTCCGCGGCTGAGCGTGTTTCCTACTTCAGATATTTCATCCTGGCAGGCCGTCATCAGGCAGAGAGCCGGTATGGAAAGGAGAATGGCGGCTGTGAATTTTTTCATCAGGTGGAAAAATGGGTATTAAAGACCTAAAGTCTTGTAGAACTCTTTAAGCTGCTCTATCAAGGTCTTGTTGTCTATGTATTTGAACTTATTGCCCTCCTCATCGATGTAGGGGAACTCCTCGGGAACTTCTATAACCTCTTCTTCCTCGGCCTCTTCCGGAGCCTCCTCGCCTTCGGCTACCTCTTCGCCTTCAGCTGCTTCGGTACCCTCTTCGACTGCGGCCACTTCGGTAGCTTCTTCAACCATCTGCTCCTCGGCAACTTCAATTGCCTGTTCCTCGGCTTCGGTTGCTTCAGCTTCAGCCTCAGCCTCAGCTTCAGCCTCAGCTTCAGCTTCAGCTTCGGGATCCGGATAAACCTTTTCCATACGGTATATAGGCTTACCGAGGGTCTCTACCCAGGCCTCGAGCTCGGGACGCGGGTATTTGTTCAAGAACACAACAGCATCAGCCGAAGCGATCGCGACCCTGTGGGCGAAGTCCGTATTAAGAGGCAATCCCTCAAATTGGCTGACATCGATACCATCCTCCTGCAACTTTTCGAGGGTATCGTCTGAGAAAGGCGTCAAGGCCTCATCATCAGTCACCGCATAAATTAGTTTGGTTTTGCGGAAGGAAGGGTTTTCTTCCGCCATCTTCCGCATGAAAGGAAGGAAGAAAGCAGAGAACCATCCTGAGGTCTGTATAAGATGGGGTTCCCACTTAAGTTTCTTAATAGTGTCGGCGGTTCCGCGCGCATAGAATATCATGCGGTATGAATTGTCGGGGCGGTTTGAGCCGACCTCGTCAACGTCATCATCCTCCTTAAGGAAGAAATCATCATTATCAATGAAATAGACCTGAATCCGGGATGGAGGCAGGGAAGCCACCTTAAGTATAAGGGGATGATCATCGTCGCCGATAGCGATATTTGCCCCGGAAAGACGTATTACCTCGTGGAGCTTATTACGGCGTTCGTTTACTGAGCCGAATTTAGGCATAAAGGTTCGCGCCTCACACCCTTTGTTATGGGTAGACGTCATCAGTTCCCGCGCCAGGAGAGCCTGGGGAGTATCCTGAAGATAGGGGGCAAGTTCTTGATTTACAAAGAGGATACGTTTCTTTTCTGCCATAATTCAAAATTTATATCTGGTACAGTATGAAGCCGTATTACTATGAGATTACTAATAAGTACGGAACTATTTGCAAAATTACAAAAAAAAATCGAGCTGGAATCGAAAATTTTTCATAATTTTGCAGGTCAATAGTAACTACAGGCGCCACCGCAATGCCGGGAGCGTAAATTGATATGGAAATCATAAAGAATATAGCCGAACTTGAGAATACCGTAGCTCGCGCTCATTCCCGAGGGGAACGGATCGGTTTCGTACCGACTATGGGGGCTCTCCATGATGGACATCTGTCGCTTGTGAAGCAAGCCCGGAAGGAAAACGATATAGTGGTTGTATCGATATTCGTCAACCCGACCCAATTCAATAATCCGACGGACCTGGCTACATATCCGCGCGATGAGGAAGCGGATATCCGTCTGCTCGCCCCGGAAGGAGTAGATATAGTTTTCATCCCTTCAGTCCAGGAGATGTATCCCGATGGAGCCGAGAGGAAGAAGACCTTCAATCTCGGAAAGGCCGCCGAGGTAATGGAAGGGCCGATGCGTCCCGGGCATTTCCAGGGAGTAGCCCAGATCGTTAGCCGTCTTTTCGAGCTGATTCGCCCTCATAACGCCTATTTCGGGGAGAAGGATTATCAGCAGATAGCAGTCATCCGCAATATGGTGATATCAGAAGGCTTGGATGTCAACATCATCGCCTGCCCGATCAAGAGGGCAGAAGATGGACTGGCACTGTCAAGCCGTAATGCTCTTCTCACACCCGAGCAACGTCAGGCAGCTCCGTTGATTTACCGTACCCTCTCCTCAAGCGTGGATTTTTCCAAAAACCATAGCATAGAAGAGACACGACGTAAGGTAATTGAAGAGATCAACTCCCATCCGGAAATGGAGGTCGAGTATTTCGAGATTGTAGATGGCCGGACACTTCAGGCCATTGACACCTGGGAAGAATCACCGGTAGTAGTAGGATGTATAACGGTATATTGCGGCAAAGTCCGGCTGATAGACAATATACAATATAGGAACTGATCCTAATAACGTATACGATGCTGATAGAGATACTGAAATCAAAGATTCACCGTGTACACGTAACGGAAGCGAATCTTAATTATATAGGAAGCATAACCATAGACGGGTCGTTGATGGACGCAGCCGGAATCATGGAAGGCCAGCGAGTGTTCATAGTCAACAATAACAACGGGGCTCGTTTTGATACCTATACCATAAGGGGGGAGGAAGGTTCCGGCGTAATATGCCTGAACGGTGCGGCAGCCCGAATGGCCCAGCCCGGAGATATAGTCATCATAATGACATACGCACTGATGACTCCCGAGGAGGCAAAGGATTTCCGTCCGACGGTAATCTTCCCGGATACGAACACCAATAAACTTTGAAAAGAAGAAGATGTTTGACAGTTTATCCAAGCGCCTGGAGCGCTCGTTCAAGATACTGAAAGGCGAAGGCCGAATCAGCGAGATCAATATCGCGGAGACCATGAAGGATGTGCGTCGCGCCCTTCAGGAGGCTGACGTCAACTACAAGGTAGCTAAGACCTTCGCTGAGAACGTGAAGAAGAAGGCTATCGGCCAGAATGTATTGACCTCCCTGAAGCCGAAGGAGCAGATGATCAAAATCGTGCACGATGAGCTGACGGAATTGATGGGAGGAGTAGAGGTGCCGGTGAATGTTACCGGTAAGCCCGCTATCATCCTAATGTCCGGACTTCAGGGCTCCGGTAAGACGACCTTCTCCGGAAAGCTTGCCTTGAAATACAGCAAGAAAGGGAAGAAACCTCTGTTGGTAGCCGGCGACGTATACCGTCCGGCAGCTATCAACCAGCTTCAGGTAGTCGGCGAGAGCATCAATGTCCCGGTTTACACCGAGGAAGGTTCCAAGGATCCGGTAGACATAGCACGCAAGGCAGTAGAATTTGCCAAGGCAAACGGGCATGACCTCGTGATAGTCGATACGGCAGGTCGTCTCGCCATCGATGAAAAGATGATGGAAGAGATCGCGGCCCTAAAGAAAGCCCTGAATCCTCAGGAGATCCTATTTGTAGTAGACTCCATGACAGGTCAGGACGCGGTAAACACCGCCAAAGCCTTCAATGACCTTCTGGACTTCGACGGGGTAGTTCTGACCAAATTGGATGGTGATAACCGCGGCGGTGCTGCGCTCTCTATCAGGGCCGTAGTAGACAAACCGATCAAGTTTGTCGGAACCGGAGAGAAGATGGAGGATATCCAGGAATTCAATCCGGAAGGTATGGCCAACCGTATCTTGGGCATGGGAGATATCGTAGAGCTTGCAAAAAGAGCTCAGGATATCTATGACCAGGAGGAAGCTAAGAAGTTGGAAGAGAAGATCCTGAAAAACAAATTCGACTTCGAGGACTTCTATAAGCAGATCCAGCAGATTAAGAAATTAGGCAACCTGAAGGATGTAGCCTCAATGATACCCGGCGTAGGCAAGGCCCTGAGGGATGTGGAGATCAGCGACGATCCCTTTAAGAATATCGAGGCGATCATCAACTCCATGACACCCTACGAACGCCGTAACCCGGATGTGATTACCGGCAGCCGCAGACAGCGCATCGCGAAAGGATCCGGCACCAGCATCCAGGAAGTGAACCGTCTCTGCAAGCAATTCTCAGAGACTCGCAAGATGATGCAGAAAGCATCGAAAGGAATGAAGAATCCGGCCCAGATGATGAAGCAGATGAAGCAACTCAAGCAAATGGGTAACATGGGTGGATTCTAAACCCCGACACAAGCTGATTTTTTGAGTCGGGGTCTAACGACCGCATAAATTGCCGAGGGGACAGTATCGGCAAGCCTTCTCTTGATCCCGGGCAGCCTCGAAAGGTTGTTCGGGATCAAATATTTCCGTAAGAACCTGATGTAATCCCGAGCGGAATTTAGAAGCTACCTCAGGATCATCGGCAAGGGGACGGCGCTCAACATCCTTAAACCGTATTACCCCTTCATCCGGTTTCTTTTTATTATAGATTTTCGAGACGTTATAAAGTACGAAATCAAAATCCATCGGGCGGCGCCCGTTTTTCTGAAGCCAGAAGTTCAGCAACTCACCATAAAGAAGAGGTTGCGGAGCATATCCCCGTGGATCCGCCTTCTTAAATATTTCCTCCGGTTCCAGTCCGGCATAATCCGCGGCTTTCAGCTGCGAAGTCTTATAGTCGACAATGCGGTACTGATGGTGATCAGTCTCGTATCCTGAACCCACGGAATCAAGACGGTCGATTATAAAGCGCATGTTGACCTCGCGGCCTTCATCCAAAGGATAATGGACCGTCTCGCCAAACTCACAACCATAAATCATCAACGGAGCCAGCTCCGCATCCCTGTCAAGGATATGTAGTATCCACCATCTGAGGTTGCGGGCCACTAACTCAGCCGTCGGAGGAAGCTTGCGTGTCAGTTCCTCCTCTTTGAGGTTGAAATGATTGCGGTTTATGCTACGCCGTATGAGAGAATCGATATATTTGCCATTATTACGCAGGTTAAGGAGTTGCTCCTTGGTGATAAGCACCGGTTTCTCCAGGAACTTATGCTGCTTATCCGGAGAGAGATAAAGATCGGTCATTACCTCGTGGACCACGTTACCTTGGGTAATCGGATCAATAAACTCGCTCGGCTCGTTATCGGTTTTGATCCCGGCTATTCGCTCGTAAAAGAAACGGATACCACATTCCGAATACGTCTTCAAAGCACTGGCCGAAAGATTGAAACCGCTCCCTTTACGCAGATAACGCTCAAGAATCTTAATGGTGCGCGGACTTTTCGGAATCGAGTCAATCGGAGAACCCTTACCGGCAAGGCTGAAAGAGAAATCCTTGAATTGGACTTTCCCGGGAGCCATGATATGCTTCAGCTGCATGATATAGCGGGATGGCTCGGAGCCGAAGCCACCCCCGGTACGGGAATCGTAGCAAATAACGACCTCTTTGGCCCGTGAAATAAGCCGGTAGAAATAGTAAGCGGCCAGGGACTCCTGGTGTTGCATAGGCGGTATATGATAGCCGGCGCGGAGGGAATTGGGTATGAAAGTATTGGTACGCCCCTTGACCGGTAATTTACGCTCGTTGGCCGACGGTATGATAACCCTGTCGAAATCCAGGGCACGGGTCTCGAGCATACCCATAACCTGGAGGCCCACCAAAGGCTCACCTTCAAACCTTACAGTCTGAGTGGCCAGTAATCTGTCGGCAAGGTTGAAAAAAGTCTGGGTACTCATGGAAATCGAATGTTCCTCGACCGCCGAGAGCAACGTAACCAGATTATCCAGGTACCTGTTGATATGGTCAATGTCTAATCGGGACTTGATAATTCCATGGCTCTTGTTATCAGAGAGTTCCTTCTTAATTCGGTTGAGCGTGTCGGCTAAATTCGAAGCTGTCTGAGCCGGAGTAGCATTTGGGGGGAGAGGGCTCAGTAAATCGGCAACCTCAGGCGCATGGGCCTTAATCTCTTTCAAGGTAGGAGCCATACGGTGAGACTCATTTAGCCATCGGTTGAGACGGGCTATCTGGGCACTCCCCGCGACAGCATGGACAAAAGGATGGGCGATAAAACGCCTCAGGTCCCGATGATAGAAACCGGGTTCGGATTGCTGGTCCGTCTTAGCATGTTTATGAAGCAGCCGATAGAGAGAGACAAAAGAAGCGGTAGAGGTCAACTTCAACGGATAACCCATAGTCAGGTTGACATTCTGAATCTGTTCCGGAAGAGAGTAGAGGAGAGGTAACAGCAGATTCTCATCCGGGAGCACCACCGCCACCTTGGCATCCTCAAACTCCTCTTTAGGCACCTCGCTCATAAGACGCTCAATCTCCTTGCCCACTATCTTTGCCTGATATGCATTGGAAGGAGAGGAAAGTACCGTAATGGACTCCGGAAGGGTGTTGACTTCAGACTCAGCGATAAAGGGTTCAGCCCACTCCGGCTGGGGAAAATCGCGCCGGTTCAGATTGATGAAACGTGCCGGACCATGCTTTGATGAATCGGAATTGAGTAAAGGTCCCGTCCCATCCCAAAGGTAATCCGCAAACGGCTCAGGACCTTCAGGACCCTCAAACCGATCCATTTTCCCGAGTTCCTTGAATAACTCACGTTCTACCAATGAAAGAGCATTGAAACCAACGAAGACCATCTTTTTCCATGGCAAGATGACTTTCTCCTCCCGAAGATTATCAAGAGCGAGGCGGTAGGCACCCGAGGGCGAAACCAGCCCACGCTTCTCCAGCTCTCCTTCGAGAGCATGGTAGAGAGGAGCCATAGTTTGCCAAAGAAAAAGGAAAGAGTCCTTAGTCTTAGAATCGCTCTCAAAAGTTTTCCAGAAACTTTCGATTGAAGATTTCTCCTGACCCGGCTGATACCCGAAATATTCCTCCATCACCTCCCTCTGTTCGTCGGTAAGATAGTCAGCCGAAATTTCCCTCAAGTCTTTGAGGTTCTTGAAAATCTCGTCCGGATTAACCAGGTACATGTCGATCTCGCCGAAATCCTTCAACACGGTCTCGCCCCACATCCGGAAATCATCGAACTCCACAGTCGGAATCTCCTTGATATCGACACCCTCTTCCAAAGCATTCTCCGCTAAAATCTTGATATAGGATTTGTAGAGAAAGAAGAGGAGATCAATCTGATTGTCGACAATACGGCCCGAGAGATTTCCTGCTAATTTGGCGATGGTGGTAACGGAAGGAGCTAAAATCGGACGATCTTTGGAACATGACGCGAGGGCTTTAAGGAAAAAAGTACCCGCACGTTTGTTTGGGAAAACGAAGCAGAAGTCCGAGAGATCACGATACCGGGAAGCGTATGCCCGTGCTACAGAAGTAAGAAAAGGAGTCATAATGCAAATTTAAATAAAAAAATCGGGAATTTTTATATACCTTTGTAAAAAGAAGGGGATGGCTCAAAAGTAATGAGGGGAGAGAGGAAATAATAAGGAAGCAAAAAATGCGCTTTAAGGATATAATAGGCCACGAGGATATAAAAGAACGGCTGAGGATTATGGCGGATTCAGACCGTATTCCCCATGCACTTCTGTTTGCCGGAATGGCGGGAATCGGGAAGATGCAGATGGCCCGTGCTTTCGCTCAGTATGTACAATGTACCGATCGGAAGGATGGGGACAGCTGCGGACGCTGCCCCTCCTGTCTGCAACATGAGCAGTTTTCCAATCCAGATATGCATTACGAGTTCCCGGTAGTAAAGAAAGGAAAGAAGACAGTCATCTCTCAGGACTTCTTGGAGGAATGGAAACAATTTCTTCAAGAGGAACCCTATATGCGTCGGGAGCATTGGCTGGAACTGATAGAAGCCGGTAACGCTCAGCCTGTAATCTACGTATCGCAAGCCGATGAGATTTCCCGCGGAGCCCTGATGTCCAATTATGCTTCCAAGTACAAGATATATGTAATCTGGTTGCCGGAGGACATGCAGCCCGAGACAGCCAACAAGTTGCTGAAACTCATAGAGGAACCTTGGGAGAATACACTCTTTCTACTCGTCTCAAATGAGCCGGCAAGGATCCTGCCTACCATATTCTCGCGGACTCAGAGACTGAATTTCAAGCCGTTGACCCGGGAAGATATCCAGCTATATCTTGAAGGCAAAGGAATATCGGCAAGGAGTGCAGAGCGAATCGCCGCCCATTCTGAGGGGAATATACTGCGCGCAGATGAACTTGCGCTTGACAAAGGGGAGTCAGCCGAGTTCGGGGATCTGTACCGCCAAATGATGAGAGGTGCATACTCGCGCAAGTTAGGATCACTGTATGATCTCTCAGACCGTATTGCCGGTATGGGAAGAGAGCGGATAATGCGGTTCCTGAACTATTGTTCCCATATCACACGCGAGAACTTTATTTACAATCTCCGGATGCCCCAGATCATATCCCTGTCGCCTGAAGAGGAGGAGTTCAGCCGGCGGTTCTCCCCGTTTGTGAACCACGCGAATGTAGAGTCCCTGATAAGTGAGATCGAGCGGACGGGCCGGGACGTAGGAAGAAACGCCAACGCGCGCGTGGCCCTGTATGACCTGATGCTTCAGATTGCCCGCTATATTCGGGTAGGAGCACCATCTTAGACTTGGATATTCCATCCATAATAACTATATTTGTAAAAAATACCACGAAGGCGCTCAGTCGCCTTTTAAACCATAAAATATAATAAATATGAAACCCACTTTATTCATACTTGCTGCGGGGATGGGAAGCCGTTATGGCGGCCTGAAGCAGCTCGATGGCCTTGGCCCGTCGGGAGAGACAATCATGGATTATTCCGTATATGACGCATTGCGCGCCGGATTCGGGAAAATAGTATTCGTAATCCGTCATGATTTCGAAGAGGAATTCCGTAAGAAAGTCATCAGCAAGTATGAGGGTCATATACCGGTCGAGGTAGTGTTCCAGGATATCAAGAATGTGCCGGAAGGTACTGAGGTGAATCCTGAGCGTAGCAAACCCTGGGGTACCGGCCATGCCGTACTGATGGGTAAGGATGTTATCAAAGAGCCGTTTGCCGTAATCAACGCTGACGATTATTATGGAGCAGAGTCTTTCAAGATCTTGGCTGACTTCCTTCGCAGCGTAGAGGGCAAGAAAGGGCTATATTGCATGATCGGTTTCCGGATCGAAAACACACTGAGCGAGAACGGGGGTGTGTCGCGCGGCCTATGCGAGGTTTCCGAAAGCGGCAACCTGACCGGAGTAACAGAATGTCACGGTATCCAGATGAAGGATGGGAAATTGATCCAGGTTCTTGCCGACGGTACTGAAGCCGCCTTCCCGGAAGGAGCGAACGTATCGATGAACATGTGGGGCTTTACTCCCGACTATTTCGACTATTCGATGACAGCTTTCCTTGAGTTCCTGAAAGAGAACAGCAAGGAATTGAAAGCCGAGTTCTATATTCCGACCGTAGTCAATAACCTGATCAAGGATGGCGAGATCGAACTCAAGGTATTGGAGACTCCGTCGAAGTGGTTTGGTGTAACTTACGCAGCCGACCGTCAGGCAACAGTAGACCAATTCAAGAAATTGGTAGAAGAAGGTGTATATCCCGAAAAACTCTTTTAAGTCAGACAGAGATGGCAACCAAGATACTTGTAACCGGAGGAACCGGTTATATCGGCTCTCATACCGTAGTTGAGCTTCAACAGGCCGGGTATGAAGTGGTCATAATCGATAACCTCTCCAACTCCAACCGCGAAGTCCTGAAAGGGATCGAGGGGATTACCGGCATTGCTCCCGAGTTTGTAGAGGGTGATTGCACGGATATCGAGACTTTGCGCAAATTGTTTAAGGATCATCCGGGCATAAAGGGAATCATAAACTTCGCCGCCTCCAAGGCAGTAGGAGAGAGCGTGGAGAAACCGTTGCTCTATTACCGCAACAACCTCAATACGCTGATGAATCTCTTGGAACTCATGCCGGAGAATGGTGTCAAGGGAATAGTATTCTCTTCATCTTGCACCGTTTACGGCGAGCCGGATATGAACCCGATCGACGAGACAGCCCCGATCAAGGCTGCCACTTCGCCATACGGAAACACTAAGCAGATCTCGGAGGAGATAATTACGGATTATATTGCTTCAGGCGCACCGATCAAGAGCATTATCCTGCGCTATTTCAATCCCGTAGGAGCACATCCGTCGGCACTGATAGGAGAATTGCCGAATGGTGTTCCGAATAACTTAGTGCCATATCTGACCCAGACTGCTGCCGGTATCCGTAAAGAGCTGACAGTGTTTGGCGATGATTACAACACACCCGACGGTAGCTGTATCCGCGACTTTATTGATGTTGTGGATTTGGCTAAGGCGCATGTTGTGGCTATGAGACGGATGTTGGATGGTCAGGATACGGATTCTATCGAGATATTCAATTTAGGAACCGGTCGCGGAGTATCGGTGTTCGGACTGATCGAGGCGTTTGAGAAGTCTACCGGTGTGAAGGTGCCATATAAAGTCGGTGCGCGCCGCGCCGGAGATATCGAGCAAATATGGGCGGTACCTACCAAGGCCAATGAAGTTTTGGGATGGACCGCTGAAGTGCCCATAGAGGAGACTATGGCCAATGCCTGGCGTTGGCAGTGTAGTCTCGGGAAGTAATCCCCGCAGGTATTTATTGTGTAAAGGGATTTTCTTGGAGCAGATACGATTGATAATAGAGGACTTGGGGTCTACTGAGCTGTCACTTTGGAACGCAACGTTCCGGTTGGTGATAAGTATGATCTTAGGAGTGATGGTCGGGGCAGAGCGTAAGCGCAAAGGCCAGATAGCCGGGGTGCGCACCTTTGCTTTGATATCCATGGGAGCTTGCCTGGCGATGCTCCTCTCCATCTACGTCCCTCAGGTTTACATGGGTCTGAAAAACGGTGACCCGGGACGAATCGCAGCCCAGGTGATAACGGGTGTCGGTTTCTTGGGCGGCGGCGCGATGATCCATTTGAAGGGTGCGGTACGCGGTCTGACCACGGCTGCCGGGATCTGGATGACCGCTATCATTGGTATGGCAGTCGGGGTAGGGATGTACTGGTGCTCGCTGATAGCTACCGGTTTGATACTGCTAACGTTAGTCTATCTGGAAAGATGGGAGCATAAGAGGAGCCTTGGTCAGGAAAACCGGTCAATAAAGATTCAGGTCCAAGGGATTGTAGATGATATACAACCTTATCGTGAGATTTTCGATAAGCATGATGTGCACCTCTCCACTTACTTCCTAAAATATGATTTCGACAAGGGTGAGACGGAGCTGAATTTTGTGATTCTCGCCCCATCGCATCGAAATTACCTGCCGATGTTTGAGGAGATGCGCGAGATCATACCGACACAGACAATCGTTCTTACCAGCCCATCATAATATAAAAAAGACCTCGCGATCTGAAGCGGGGTCTTTTTTATGAGAGGGGGTCTAATTATTTCTCTTAAAGCGCCATGAGAGTCTGGAGAAGCATTGTCTTGGAGGCTTGAAGGTCTATCAGGTCGAGTTCGGCCTCGGTATAGAAGGAACGTTCCTGAATATATTCCAACAATGATATTCTCCCATTGATATAAGCCTTTAGAAGAAGGAGCTGGGGGGAATCGTTCTTGAAAACAGGCTCGGTTTTGGAGATGGCTTCCTGGATGGCAATGAGGCGATCAGAGATGGAAGAGATCTGAGCGGATAGAGCCTCTTGTTGTGCCTCCGCTGAAAGTTCGGCTGCCCTTTTCTTAGCTTGGGCAGCTTTCTTTTTGCCGGAAGAAGAAAAAATGGGGAGAGAGATACCGAGCGTCCCACCATTGAAATGTGTCTCCTCCTCAAAAGCATGGGCATAGCCGATAGATAAAGAGGGGAGAGCTTCGGCGCTGATCACCTTTGCGGCAGCTTCGGATTGCAATATTTGGGTTTGTGCCAGACGGATCTCCGGGTAAGTGTCGATTTTGGAAAGATAATACTCCTTCGGTTGAGGGTGTTGGCCGGAGAAACTAAGGTTGGAAGAGGAGAGAGAAGATGTGGCCTCGCCCCCACATAGGGCAGCGATTTGCTGGAGGGCTTCCGATAGGGATTGCTCTTCCTCGACTATACGTAATTGGAGACGCGCTCTCTCGATACTGATCTTATTAGCATCGAGGTTGGTAAGATGACCTAATTTAATTCCGGTATCTACTATGGAGGAGATGGAGTCGGTGGCATCGGAGAGTTTGTTGAGGACTGCTAACCTTTGGTTGGCCTTGATGTAATCGGAGAGGGCCTGAGCCACTTCTAAGCGTACCTGTCGTCTTTGGGACTCGAAACGAATCTTTTCCGCATCAGCGATCAGTTTGCCCTCCTTATTGCGCGCCGAATAGACCCCCGGCCAATCGAGGTTCCAGGAAAGGCCTGCGTTCCAGCGGTTCGAACCGTCGGTGCCACGCAGGTATTCCCCCTCCACCTCCGGATCCGGAAGGTTCCCTAAGGTCTTGGATTCCAGGATAGCAGCATCCCGGTCAGCCGCATAGGCATTCAAGGCCGGCGAATCTGCAATAAGTTTCTCCACGGTCAAGTCAAAGACCTCAGCCTCTGACGGTAGCTGCCCCCATCCCGACATCCAACCAGCCACTAAGGTCAACCCCACCAAACTCTTCTTCAGCATCTTCATAGTATCAATTATAATGAAGCCAAAACGAACTTCCCTACAAAAGTACAACATTCACCCCTAACCACCAAATCTTCTTCCCTGGGATCGTAGGCCTCCGGCCTGCGGGAAAAACATTTACGGGGCGAGGACGCCCCTCCTCCCCGGTCATTTACGGGGCGGGACGCCCCTCCTCCCCAGCTATTTTTACCGGGGCGAGGACGCCCCTCATCCCAGTTACGCCCCTCCTCCCCAGTATATACTGATGGAAGGTAATGGAAGGAGGGAATAAAAAATCCTTGGATAGGAGTAGTAGGTATCGGGGATTTTCTGTAAATTTACAGTCTGATGTTGAGAACCGGGAATTTCCCGTAATATAAGTTTAAACGTCTACAATAATATGAGCAGTCAGACTGCCGAAAGACTCACTACTATAAACCGTCAGGAAAAAGCCGCCCTGATCTGGGCTATCGCCGATAAGCTCGTCGGAGTATATAAGCCACATGAGTATGGCAATGTGATTTTGCCAATGTGCGTAATCAAGCGTTTTGAAGATACGCTCGCTCCAACACGTGAAGCAGTCTGGAAACGCAATGAGGAGCTTGGAGATATGGATTCAGTGCTTAAATCGCCGTTCTTACAGCGTGCCGCCGGTCAGCAGTTTTTTAATACTTCCAAGTTTACTTTTCAGAACTTACTTGCCGACCCCGACAATATATCAGACAACTTTGATGACTATCTTCAGCATTTTTCCGAAAACGTCATAGATATTATACGTCGCTTTGAATTTGACAAGGAAATCAGCAAGCTTAACGATAACGGTTTGCTTTACCTTATAATCAAGGAGTTCAACAGTGAGAAAGCATATCTCGGCAGCGACCGCATTTCATCTGTGGATATGGGTTATATCTTCGAGGAACTGGTGCGTAAGTTTTCAGAAAGCTATGACGAACAGGCCGGAGCACACTTCACAGCACGTGACATCATCAATGTCATGGCGGATCTCCTTATAGCCGGAGATGAGGAGCGACTCGAAGACGAGGGTGTGAGTGTGGATATCTACGACATGGCGATGGGTACGTCTCAGATGCTCGGTTGTCTCACCGACCGTCTTTTGCTTATCGACCCTGACGCAGACGTCACATCTCATGGTCAGGAACTTAACAATCAGACTTTCGCTATAGCCAAAGCCGATACCCTAATCAAAGGGGGTAATG
>CAZKJP010000019.1:0-28235 GCA_964553075.1 uncultured Sangeribacter sp.
CAATATCCTCAGCACTTCATCCGCTTCTTCAAGAAACAGACCGGCCAGACACCGAAGGAGTACCGATTGACGTTGTCTTGAGTTTCAAAATTAAGATCCCGCCTTAAATTTGTAAAACGGGGTGTTTTTAGCGAAATAATTTTGTTGAGTGGAATAAAAGTATTAAATTTACACCAACATACTTACCCCGCTTCCCTTAAGACCAGCGCGCTCAGGGTAAGTTTTTCTTTTTTTTGATGCTACCCTTTTATAATCGGCCTCAAATCTCTGTGGCAGAACAAATAGAACTCCTTAAATCGGAAGGTCTAAAATTTTCTAATGAAAACAAAGCACGGCACATTCTTGAAAACATCAGCCTTTTTAGGCTAAAAAGTTATCTAATGCCTTTCCGAAACTCCGGATCAAACACTTTTAAACCAGGGACAAGTTTTGAGCATATCTACTCTCTGTATAAATTTGATTCCGAACTGAGGAAGATGATTTGTTCCGAAATGGAGAAAATTGAGATATCCCTTCGTACCCAACTATCTTTAATAATGGGTGAAGAAGCCGGGATATATTGGTTTGCAGATCCCTGTAATTTCAGAGATGCCAATCGTCATGCCGGACTTCTGGCAAAATTGGAAGCTGAACTGTACCGAAGTGATGACGATAGGATATTGGACTTTCAGCGCAGATATTCAAATAGGTTTCCTCCAAGTTGGATGACTTTCGAAATAAGTTCATTCGGAACCTTATCTATGATGTACCGGTGGTTAAATGCTGGCCACGCACGTCGCAAGGTAGCACAGTTTTATGGTCTTACGGATACAGTAATGGAATCATGGTTGCACTCTATGGTCTATGTACGCAATCTCTGTGCCCATCATTGTCGGTTATGGAATAGACGTTTGAGCGTAAACGCACTTGTGCCTCGTCGTACTCGATGGCCATTTATTAATATTCCAGCAGACACAAAACGGGTCTACTATATCATCTCGATCCTGCTCTATTTCCTTAAGACGGTCAATCCGCAAAATACGTTTGTTACTCGGTTCAAGGCTCTTCTTGCCAAATATCCAAATGTTGATGTGGCTGCTATGGGATTCCCGATAGATTGGAAGGAGGAAGAACTGTGGAAATGTTTATAGTGAAATCGGAGATATGGTTTTGGGTATGTTGGAAGGTTTTGTTATATTTGCGGAAAGTTTTCATTATAACGAAAACTTTTTGAGGATATGCAGAAAGTATTTGGTATGGAGACAACGCCCGAGATTATAAAGAGACCTATTTATTTAGAGAGGCTGATACCCTATGTTGGAAAGAACTTGATTAAGGTCCTTACCGAATACCTTTAAAGGAATCAAGACCCTGACCCTTCGCGAGTTCCTTACCTCATATTAATAAGAGAGGACAGGAATAATCAAAAATTTATGAGATGTCAAAATATAAAAAGCCGGATGCGGTCTACGGCATCCGGCTTTCCCGTTTACTTTTATCATTACTCTTACGGGATAAAATCACCCTTATTGTCAATCTGGACAGCTAAATATTAGAATAGCATAGTAAAGTATACATGTATTTAACTATGACGATGTTTTATTTTATGATTCTCTTTGTTATAAGTCCATTCTCGGTACCTGCTGTTACAATATATATACCGCTTTGAACTGAGTTGAGACATAATCTTGTATCATAGCAACTCAACACTTTAGTTCCGGCTATGGTATATAGATTCCAAGAAGCTATAGAGCCATCGGAGAGAGCTGCAGAACCGTTGTGTAATACGATCTGATTATCTTCAGATGAGAATAACAGCTCTACATCATCTAATGTTCTCGGGTTACCGAAGCATGTTATATTACCCAGCACTGCTATTCCTGCTCCATAAGTGGAGGCCAAGTAAGCGTTGCCATTTACAATGTCTGCATATTGGCATGAGCAAGATAGATAGGGATTCTCAGTAGGTGTGAAATACTCTTTCAGTACCTCACGATTTTCTCCGAGTTCTAAACCATATACCTGTACGCCAAGCTGGGAAGCACAATATCCGGTAGCAATAATATTGTTGTCGGATTGTGCGGCAGCATAGAAATAGAATTGGCCGGTGCCATTATCCTTCCTCTCATACTGCCATTGTAGTTCTGCTTTTTCATTAAAGCATAGAATCAAGCCGCTATTCTTGGAGTACATATCTTTGTAACATGCTGAAACCAGTGCGTTGCCATCTGCTGTAAGCGAGATAGATTGATAGACAGATGTTGCATTGGTAGTAGACGCATAGATATCATAGCCAAGGAGGCTGAAATTCTTATCATAGACGAATATCATACCGTGGTATTGGGTATTACCTGCAGCAAAGATCCGTCCTTGATTATCAACAGCTCCGTAATACAAGGGGCATCGAACATCTATTTCTTGCATGAAAGCTTTCTGAACTTGCAAATCTGCGTCTACTTTTATAATCATCGGACAGGCTATTTTTTCACTATTCTCAACTGCGCCGAGAATATAAATGTTTCCATCGTTGTCTTTGCAGAGTTCACATACGTCTGAGGAGGTGTCAAAGTCAGTAATTAACTTTGAAGTGAACTGTCCATTAACATCAACTTTTGTGATGTAGGGCAGGCGTCGATTCAGTTTGGAACTGTAGCCAGAATTAACTATTATTATACTGTTATCTTCACCCTGTACCGCATAACAACCATTGCTGGATGTAACGTCTTCCAGTATTGAAGTATCTAAAATATTATACACTTCTTGGCCATCAGGGGTGAGGCATACCACTCTCAGACCCTCTCTTTCATTGTAGCATCCCGCACAAATATTGCCATTCGTTAAGACAACGGGTTCAACGGTTGCTCCTCCACCTGTACTAATAGTCTCTACCCATTCTTGCTCACCTTTTGAATTGTATTTAACCAACTTATAGTATTTAGATGCAGACTCCACTGAAGCGTAAACATTGTAGTCCTTATCAACCGCAAATTTTTTCGGATAGACTTTAGCTATATTACCCGGTATACCGGTATAAAGAAGCCGCATCTGGTTGTCTTCTATGGTATAGGTGCCGAATATAGGAGTGAATCCGTGTTTATTCCAATCTTGTGGGCGCATGTATCCGCTAAACACGCATTGCCCGTCAGTAAAGTGAGATTGATTATATTGGGAATAATATAGTGTGTGTCCCGGATCCAAATTGTCGAAAATCTGGAATTGAGGATTGCTGAGATCAGCGGCAGTAGTCAATACACATAGTGCGAACTTCATACCGCTACTGTACATACCGAATATGTAGATTGTACCATCGGCAGCTTGGGTGGCCGCATATGGCCATGCCCCGTTACAGGTGCCGAAATATACGCCGGTTTGGTTTTTATAAATATTACCATCCGGATTAACGATCACCATTCCCGGATTACCCTGACTCTTCTTATTGTAAATTAATACTTTTCCCTCATTGAGCGGGTGAGCCCAGGCATCGAAATTAACGCTATTTTGAGACGTAGTGCATTTCCATTTTTCCACCAATTTATCATTCTCTACTTTGTATTGAGTCAGGACAAGCATCGAGGAAGAATCTCTATAAAGGGTGTAGAGAGCATCTTCGGTTGCGCAACCGTTCTGATATACAGCACTTGTTTCCGGCTGAGAGATTTCCAGGGCTAAAGTCCCGTTTTCAAGGTCTATAGCGAATACTTTATTTGACATTGTCGGTATCATCAGGAAGTTCCCAAGACGACTTGTATATTTAGTACCGGCGGTGATTGCTTGGTATAGATCCCGAGTCTGTTGGCCCGTGGTGTCGTACCAACGTGCTGTCAGGGTATTGGTATAATCCGAGGTGGCAGTGTAGACAATTACTGTCTCATCTCCGGCCTGTAGTACATCGGTGGGATAGATGGCGCTAACATCTTCTGTTTCTTGTACCGTTGTGAGGTAAGTCTGGTGGCCGGTCTCGTCAATACAGGCTATGTAAGCTTGCATTGAGCCATTTCCGGTAGTAGTACCTAATACATAAAAGTTGCCGTCCTTCCCTTGACAAACCTTGTTGGCAGTAGTGTTATAATTGGCTTGCAATACGGTTTCCCACATTTTCTCACCGGTAGCAGACATACGTACAATGCGTCCTTCACGTATTTTCGTTTCTCCTCCGCAGGTATAAACACCGATATATCCGCCGTCTTCCAGGCGACATGCTTGGGAAACATTGATTTCGGCCTCGGCATCTGCCATATCCATGTCGGCAGACCATAGAGGTTCAAAGCCGTTTTGGGTCTCTGCCGAGTTGGCCATACCTTGAAATAATGTATTTGGCTGCATCTGACCGTTCAACTTGTTGAACCATTCTTGAGGAGTCACGCCATTATCATCGAGACCTGCCAAACCGGAAAACGGTGTGCTAATCTTGTCAGCAGAGGCCATGAGCGGCATCGTGACTGAAAGAGCCAAAACGGTCGCTGAGAGCATCTTGGTTGTCTTTTGCGAAATTTGTTTCATCACACTTTCTATTATTTGTTAAACTTTGATATCTGGTATTGCTCTTCGAAACGGGAGAGGGATCTCTCAAGCTGTTCCGGAGAAATAGGTTTGAGCGAGAAATCTATGATATTGAGTCCCTTGAAATTATCTCGGTACTGCTCATAACCGGTAAATACTATAAGAGGTTTATTACATCCGATACTCCGCAACATCTCAAAGCAAAATCCATCAGCATAACATACATCTGTAATAATCAGATCCACTCTGTCATCGTTGAGCAGTTCGCTTGCATCAAGAGCGCTTTCCTTGGCAGACAATAACTCATAATGGGGGCGTATCATACTGATGGTATGTTGGAGTCCAAGTGAGATAATATCCTCATCTTCAAGTATTATGTAGTATACGGTCTCTTTCATATTATAGAGCAGTTCGGCTCATTAATTAAGCTTCCCTTGCCGTAAAATTACAGCATAATAGTATCTATGTCAATTGAAATAGGATGGATTTGCTCATTTCCAATATGGACTTGACGATATCAATGTTGGAATTGTCGTTGTCTTCGCTTAGTAGCTCTTATAAAACCAATAGGTCTTATCGGCCGAGCCAGTCGAGAAAGACCTCTTTCCTGGCAGCTGGGACCAGAGTCTCAATAGTCTTGCCATCTGCCGCAATCTTAACTTTGAGACGTCCTCGGAAATATCTTGATACACTTCTCACCGCATCTATAGAGGTTATGATGTTACGGGAAGCTTGGAAGAAGTTCGTGGTATCAAGACGCTCCATCGCTTCCTGAAGATTGGCAAACTCTGAAAGGCGTCGTCCACCTTGATGCGGGTAAATGAACACACAGTTCTCCTCAGAGAGCACATAAGCAATATCATTACTATAGATATAGGAATAGTTATCTCCTGAGCGTAGTAAGATCCTTCCTTTATTGAACTCCTTTACGACTCCGGAATACTCAGCATTATATGCCCCTCTCATAGCTTCGAATTTTAAGATTGCGGCTTCTAATTCCTGCTCATCAATTGGTTTTAGCAGATAATCAACGCTTCTTACTTTAAAAGCCCGGATAGCATGCTCATCGTAAGCAGTTGTGAAAATTATCGGCTTCAGGCATGGAATCCGCTTAAAGATCTCAAAGCATTCCCCGTCACCAAGCTGAATGTCCATAAAAATCAGTTCCACATTGGTGTGTGCTTTAAGCATATCTACGGATTGCTCAACTCCATTTGAAGTGAAGCATAATTTCCATTGGGGACGCAATCGCTCCACTGTATTCTGTAGATGACACCCTGCGATAGCCTCGTCTTCAATAATTGCAAAACGGACTGTATTCATTATATCAAAGGTATATGTGTGATTAATTCTATGTTATGAAGGGAAGTTCTGCTACAAACTTACCGTTTTCTCGCCCATACTTGAACAGCTTACCTTCCAGGGCATTCATACGTGATATATAGCTTAATCCAATTCCGGATCCTTTCTCTGCCACTACACGTTGATGGATCGGATTACTGATACGAACTCTGTCACTGAGTATTTCTACCTGAACGTTCATAGGTCTTCCCGGCAAAATCACGTTATGTTTTATTACGTTTTCTAAAAGGAGCTGCAGACAGTATGTTATTACCTCATGATCTCCTATCAGTTCTTCCCCGGTGATTTCTACGTTAAGTGTATTGTTGTAGCGAAGTTTAAGAACTTCGGTATAACTGCTCAGGAATTTCATCTCCTCAGAGAGTAGTACGCAGGTCTGTCCACGACGAGACATGATATACCGATATGTTTTGGATAGAGCCATAGCGAAGGCGCGGGATTTCTCCTTGTCAAGATCTATCAATGAATAAAGGATATTCAAGGAATTAAACAGAAAGTGGGGATTTACATGTGCTCTCAAAGCATCATATTGATATTGCAAGGCCTCACGTTGCTTTTTCTCCACTTCCTTTACTGACTGCCGGTAAGTATAGATATAATAAACAACCTCAGCTATTAGCAATACGTTTAGATTCATCATTATAGTTGCAGGCCAATCTACATAATCTGACCCCTCAGGATAGATAAGATGCTTAACTCCTGCATACGTCCAGTTTACTATGGTCATTACGGAAAAGGAAAACAATGAATCCATCAAGATACGCGACCAAATATTATTTTTCCGATTCCCTTTCCAAAGATGTGCATGAAAAACAATGAGATAATTCCATGTAAAACATACACTGTACATGAAAAGATTAATAGAGGCACTCTCGATGAATTTCTCCCAAGACGCGTATGGATATATGGTTTTGTAGACAATTAGATTATAAAAGCACTGAAACCATAAGAAATAGAATGCCTCTATGAGGATGAATATTTTCAAGCGCCTTAGTGCAGTGGAATTATTATGGATCATGGAATTGGCAAAGGAGGGTGCTGATCTTATAACAAAACACCGAGGCTCAAGCAAGGGAAAGCCTCAACTTGAAGCACTCAGTGTTTTCGTTACTTATCTCTACTCCTTAATATATGGATTATAGCTTATGTTAATGATAATCTCTCTTATAGGATTACTTTTGTTGACTTTTGAGTTCCGTCAGCATAGGTCACTACTTTGATGACGATTTGTTGAGACGGAGCAGACAGCTTGCGGCCGGTCAGATCATAATAGGTGACTGCTGTCTCTTCAAGATTTGCCGGGGTCTCAACATTGCTGTAACCTATCCAATCGATAGAAGAGGCTAAGGCGGAGTTGGCGATCTCGCAATCGAAATGGTTGAACTCGTTGAACTTACCAGCAGTGGCTACCAATGACATATTGTTTCTGTCAGCTGCTTCAGGCACATCAAACTCTACAGTGTATATGAATCGGCCCTCTTCTGTCCACTCAATGGGATCACCCCAAGTAGAATTATAGGCGCGTATCAGATGACTGTGGCGGAAATTTTCGTCCGCACCCATTTGCCCTCTTGGATTCTTGGGCTTAACGCCGTCTTCAAGAAGATACACTGTCAGTGCATTCACGTTGGCCGGGATTGTTCCATCAAAAGACATACCCTCGACTTTTATCTCAAGTTTCTCGGTATCCCGGTTCCATATTCCGGTAACTTCGAAATCTACCGGAGCAGGACGATCGAGACACAGATCGAAAACACTCTGCATGTCTTTTACGCTCCCCGGAACATGTGAGATGACTGACCCGAAGAGATTTAGGCGGTCAAAGGACATAGCGGGATTATAAGTACCAACATTAACTCCGAAAAGCTCTACCAGTTCGCGGTCGCAAGGCTGAGTAAAGTAATCATCCTGGAAACCGGCATGATGGCATACGGCCAGTACTTTACCATGATACTTTTCAATAGCCATAGCATCGTGAAGAATAGCGGCTGCATTGGGACAATTGCCACAAGTCTCAGATGTGTATTCCTCGACCATAAGGCGTTTCTCGAAGGAGTATGGAGAGACAGCAGCCATAAAATCCTTAGAGTTATTACCCATCTTCCAATCAATGCCCTCATTGATAGCGGTAATCTCAAAATTGAAAGGAATCTCGCTCATAGATTCATGGGATAGGGGAAGGAAATCGAGGGTAACTGCGCCACGTCGGTTGGATTCGATCTCCATCGGTATAGTCCATTCCTGAGTCAGCGCCTCTTCGCCATTCTCAATACATTTTATAGTGAAGCCTGTTACATTCCGACTACCTGCATTCAGAATATCCAATGTGAGCTGATTTGGTGTGCGGGAATTAATGATAGAGGGAGCAGCAATAGAGCTAATTCCTAAATCATAGATTTCCATGCCTTGACCATCAATCTTAGCGCTGATAGCCGGCATACCGTCTATTTCCGCATCATAATATTCCCATTTACCTGAATTGTCGAAAGCAAAACCAATACCCGGAATCCCTTCAATTACCGCTACTGGATAAGATGGACCGGCAGTCTTGATAGTATACCCAAGATAGAAAGATTTACCGTTGTATGAGATTCCTTCAGGTAAATCCACTTCATTCCACCCCTTGACTACCGGTGAGTCTACCGTATAACTCATAAAAGGTTCATCATTAAGGCCGTATGAGGCCCATATAGTCACTTCTTCAACATTTAGCTTGGAAGTCAGGCCGAAGCGTACATTGACCAGCTTGAGGTCTGATGCTCCTGCCGGCAGTGAAGGAGAAACAAGCATCGCCGTCTTTAAAATTCCCTCATCGTCAGTACCGAACGGAGATGCTTTGGGTAGATCGCAATCCAGGACTCCTACAGGAAGACCCGGGACATTGGCTATGGCGGAACCTACACCTAAAGCCATAATTGCAAGCGGAAAAAGTATATTTCGTGTCATAATAATTAAGATTCAAATTAAAGAGGAACTTTAAGAAAGAGGGAGTGCCAGATAAGATTGGCCTGTCTGGCGCTCCCTCACCTCTACATTAACCTATTATATTCACCTACTCACATTACTGTCTTTTTGAAAGTCTTGACCCTCCCATCGGCCAGAGTCTGCCTCACGATATAAATGCCTTTGGAAGGTTTGGCAATCTTAACACCATCCAAGGTGTAATATTCTGTGTTCACCGCCGGCTTGGACGGTAAGCCCTTCACTGAAACCGGGTCGCCACCTATAACGGTCACTTCATCTATCTTGAGGATATTCTTATGCTCAGGAGTTGAAACGTTAGCGAAACAGATTCTGATAGTCTGTCCGGCGTAGGCGTCTAAGTTAACTGTCATTTCCTGATACTCCTTTGAGAATACATCCTCGGTGAAGACCGGTTCGTAAGAGGCGAAGTCCTCTCCGTTACCTACGGCTACATAGTAATCATTGATATTGCCGTTGCTCATATTGTAAGCGCGGAAGAAGGAGAGGGTAGCTCCTGCGACCGGAATCTCAATTTCCGGAGATACTATGTAATCCTCGCTTGTACCGTCAGCCCAGCTTGAATTGAACTGCAGTGCGGAAATTCCCATGTAGGCCATGCTTGCCGGGGCAAGTTTCCAAGTGTTCTTGTCATTGTCGGCCTCGTAGATAGTCCATGCGTCAAGAGTTCCCTCGAAGTCCTCGTAGAAGAGGAGCCTGGAATCATCCTTGCCCTCACCACAAACCGGAATCTCAAGAGATCCATTGGCGGTAGATACTGTTATTGAGCCTTCTGTCAGGCCTGCTTCCGCAGGGTCAAAAGTGATTACAATATCTTGACTTTGGAGTGGATAAATGGATACTTCACCTGAGAAGGTTGTGCCGAACCCTTCTGTAGTTGATACATTTTCAACAGCGACAGTGTTGGTCTTGGTATAGTCTACGTTCCAAAGTGTCAGTGCACGTCTGTCTGAATGACCCGGGAAGACGGGCTTAAATTCTATCGGCAGTGGTTCCCAGATTACTACTTCGGGAATCTCATCGAGGATTTCAAGTGAAAGATCCGATATTGACAGGATATTCTCACCGTCATACTTGGAACTTCCGCAGCTTGTGAAGCCGAAGGAGATCAAGTGTTCTCCCGGAGCAAGATAGCAGTCAGTTGGCTTGGCCGCAAAACAACTTGCATTAGCTTTATCCTTAAAACGGATAGCCTGGAAGATCTTCTGGTCAATCATGATCATGGCATCATCTCCATCTCCAAGGTCTGCGTAGCCATCCCAGGTCAACAATCCGCATTTCCCTTCAGGAACGTTGAACCTGGCTGAGATTTCAGAAACAACTTTCTCGCCGGTCTTGGCTTCAGAAGGATCATTGAACATACGTCCGTCTTTAACCTGGAACGGTATCATTCCCATTTCAAAAGTGAAGTCACCTTGTTTTACGATAGACTGATAATCGGGGGCAGCAAGAAGATTTGCGGTAAGGGTCAACATTATCTCACCGGCGCTTGTCTGGATTGGTATATCTTCGGTATAGATACCGGGAAGTGCTGCGCGGAACGCTACGGTCAAAGGCGCGGAGTTATCAGGAGCGATGCTCTCAGTGCCGGCAAAAATTCCGAAATGATCAGTAGTGGTTTGAGGAGCGATTGTAAGGGACTCGTAACCGAGATTCTTTAGGTTTACAACGCTCTCTCTTACTATGCCTATTTCTTGAGTTGGATCCATAGTATAGAACTTGCCGAACTCATAGGTTTCGTTATCAAGGGCTGCTTCTTGAGCGAGATAGTCTGTCATAACAAGGGAAAGACCGGAGATATAAGTATAGTCTTCTCCCATGGTAACTGAAGGTACAATACGTTCGTTGCCCTTTTCATAGCAGATGCGTACTGTATGGTCACCCGGTATGAATGAGAAGTTGTATGAGAATTCCTCAAAGTGCTGTTTGGTATCATCGGATTCAAAGAGTACCTTCGCACCTTCAGTTATCATCAGATAGTCGTAAGCCGCATAGTAGGGATAGAAGAAACCTTCCGTGGTAAGAGTAGCCCTTTTGCCTTCCGGAACATTGAATGATACTTCCATCCATGACTCAGACTCGCTGACATGCTTGTTAGAAGAAACAGCTACCGGTGAATCCCCGTATTCCTCGGAGATCTCGAAAGGATAAGTATTGTCAGCATTGAAAGTCATGAGGTCAAGACCCTCCTTGACAATAAGGGAATAATTGGGTAACTCTTTACCGTAACCGGTCAAAGGAATGGAGACTACATTCTGCTCACCCATTATCTTAAGGGTTCCGGAATACTCGGTTGCTTCAACAGGAGAGAAAGATACTTCAAACTCCACCCATTCGCCGGCAGGTATGACCCCATAATTGGAGCCGGCTTTGAAGCATGCATCCTTTAATGAGACGGCAAAATCTGCATCTTCATCCCCTGAGTTGACGAGGATGAATTTCTGAGTAGAGGTATTACCGGTTCCGCATCCTCCGAAATCAATGTTGGAAATAGAGGAATAAACCAAGGGGCCTTCACCCATGCGGTACATGTTGACATCGAACATACCGGCTGCGATGCCGGTAGGATAATACATTTCGCGGTCTACATCATATAGGTTCTCTATGATGCCGAAAGCATTCTGGGAATGAATTACAGACAGGTCTGACTTTACATCCATAGTAAGTTCCGGCAGATAGCGCCAGTAGCCCATGCCGTACATTTCTCCGGCATTGAGGGTCAGTGCGGCTCCTTCGAACTCTATCATACAAACAGACTGCTCCGGAGAGAAGAAATTCTGGGGTGTCTGAGCTGAGATAGTCTTGGTTTCTGAGTCCCAGTCCAGGACAGCTGTTCCGCCCATCTGAGCATAGGCCGTACCGGTAGCCAAGTTCTCGATGGCCACTTTCTTGGTCTCATCGTTAAAGTGAACTTTTACCGGGAAGCTACGCATCTCACCGCCGAGCAGATACACATTGTCTCCCTCTTCATTGAAATATGATTTGCCAACTAAGAGGTATGCCGTTCCGGCGGAAGCAGTTTCCATTTTGGTAACTTTCGCTTTCCCATTATTAAAGGGGGAAGCGGGCGATAGGGTAGTGATACCGGCTATAGCTAAGCCTACACCACCTACAAGAGTCAGACTGAGTCCGATTCGTTTCAAGGTAAAATCTTTGAGCATCATACGCTTGCGATTTGGTTAGTTTTTTATACTTTTGCAACAAAATTACAACTGCATTTTCTGAAACCAAATGAATCTGTCTTCATCTTTGAACCGATTGCGCAGTAGGCTCCTTTTTACTCGGCCTGCTGTATGGACTCTTTGTGCTTTTGCGTTAATAATTATAGTTACTCTGTTGCTTCTCAATTACTTGTCGAATAAGAACACCCCTACTCCACCAGAGGATCTTGAGAAGTTATATGAGAAGGGAATATCCCAAATGAAAGCAGGTAATTACGATGAGGCGATAAAGACGATGACCACTGTCGGCCAATATGCCGGGGCCGGACATACACTGCAGGATTCCATCATGGCCGCTAAGGCCTATAACAATGCCGGAGCGATAAGTTTCTTTTCCAACAACTATCCCGCTGCCTATTCTTTCTACAGTAAAGCTTTGGAAGCGGGAGGTACCCGACATGGCTATTATGTCCAGACCAATCTGGCCATTATTCATAAGATGTTTAACGATACCCGATCTACCGAAAGACTGCTGCTTGAGGCCTATCGGTTGGCTAAGGAGGCGCAAGATACCCTTCATCTTACGTTGGCATATAACAATATACTCAATCTGTCAGTCCTGGAGCAGTTGGAACATAAAGATTCGATATCAGGGATTATCCGTGATTACAGAAACTTAAACCATCCCGGGAATGCCAAATCATATATGGATTGGATAACTGATGGGGTTTCGGCCTATCTGGCCACTAACTATGAGAAGTCTATTTTCTCATTCCAGCAGGCTGAGCGGCTTGCTAATGAGACCCGTTCGCCTCAGAGAGCGCGTATAGATTGCAACATGTATATAGCTCAATGTTTCATGGATCAACAGCAGCAAGATTCCGCTCTTCTCTATTTGGAAAAAGCAGCGATCCTTTCGGGAGCCGAGGGAGTTCGGGATCATCTTACAGACATCTATCTGCGCATAACGGAATGTTACGACAGGCTCGGCCGTCCGGAGGATGCAATGCGTTCTAAAATGACTTACTATAAGCTGAGGGATTCTGTTTCTTCATTTGAGGATTTGACTGCCATCAAGAACATGGATGCCGATTATCAAGTACGCAATTATGAGAATCGGTTAGCTGCTGTGGTGGCTAAGAAACAAAGCCTGACCCTGAAATTCATAACCGTTGCAATCTTCCTGGTCATAACCTTGATACTGTTAGGAATCATATATGTCCAGAAGAAAAAGGTGTACCGTCAGAATCTTAGCCTTTACAATAAGAATATCCAATTGCTGGAAACCATAGAGAATGCCCGCAATGAATATATCTCCCAGAAGGAGGAACGCGAAAAGATCTCCCCGGCTTCGGAAGCTGATGAAGACCCTACACCTGATTGCATACCTATGATTATACCCTCTGGTATAGAAGGAAATGAAATGCCAGGAGTGCCCTCGGAGCAGGAGAAACTTTTGGAAGATAAAGCAGATGAAGAGAGTGTGCCAACCGGTAGCGTGAATATACCGGAGGAAGAGGAAACGCGTATTGCCGAGGCTATACAGAATTTCTTTTATACCTCTCAGGAATATCTTTCCACTGATTTTAACCTCCGGCGATTGTGTGAGATTGTAGGTAGCAACCGGTTATATGTATCCTATGTAATCAATAACAACTTGAAGACATCCTTCCATACTCTGCTCAATGAATATCGTATAAATGAGGCGAAGAAACGGCTGATAGACAATGAAAAATTCGGTCAGCTTACAATTGAGAGTATTGCCACCAGTGTCGGATATAAGTCAAGGAGCAACTTTACGCGCAACTTCAAGGCCTCTACAGGTCTGACCCCTTCAGAATTCATCACCATCTCCAAGACAGTGAAAAAGTAACCGAAGAGGGGTTAGGAGTGGCGGCGGAGGCGGGCGATGGGGATGCCGAGGCGGTCGCGGTATTTGGCGACTGTGCGGCGTGAGATGTCGTAGCCGCGGGCTGCCATCTCTTTCTGGAGCTTGGCGTCGCTCAGTGGCTTGGACTTGTTCTCCTTCTTTACCAAATCACGGATCTCAGCCTCCAGTTTGCGGTTGGTCAGAGCATCGGTATCACTACCGTTTTCTCCTACCGTATCGCTGAAGAAGAATCTCATCGGGAAAATTCCCCATGGCGTCTGGATATATTTGCCTGCCGTAGCGCGAGAGACTACCGAGGCATCAAATCCGGTGATAGCCATTATGTCCTTAAGACCCATCGGACGCAGCCGGTAAATATCCCGGGTCTCAAAGTATTCCTTCTGTATTTTCAAGATAGCCGCCGCTACCTTCATCAGGGTCTGCTGACGTTGGGTGAGAAGTTTTATGAACTCACGGGCATTATTGACCCGGTCTGTGACGTACTCGAACCCTTTTCGCCTTTTCGGCCCCGGCTGCTCGTTAAGTGATTTTATGGCGCTTTCAAAAGATTGCTCAATCGTGAGTTCCGGAATACGGTTGGCTAAGGAAATAGTTAGCCCGGAATCATTTTCTTCCAAAATAAAATCGGGCTGGATATAATTTGAAGCTACAGAAGAGCGCGTTTCAAATTGAGCACCCGGTTTCGGATTCAGTTCCCGTATCAGAGCAATAGCCTCATAGACTCTCCCCGTATCTATACCTAAAGCGGCTGCTATCTTATCGAAATGCTTTTGCGTAAAGAAGCTGTAGAACCCGGAGAGTATTCTGGTGGCCAGCAACTTTTCCGACGATTCGGGAAGACGGGCAAGCTGTAACTGGAGGCACTCCCTCAGATCGGCCGCTCCGACACCGGTAGGTTCCAGTTCCTTGACCGTTTCCCAGGCTTTCTTCCAGACCGGTAGCGGAAGGTCGAGTCCCTCGTTGACAGCCATGTCGAGGCTGAGTTGGGTTAGAGGTAAGCGCAGATAACCGTTGCTATCGAGATTACCTATTATGAACTTGGCAGCCGCAGTTTCATCCGGAGTCAGTTTCTTCCCGACAAGCTGGTCATTAAGATAGTCATAGAGGGTAGGAGAGTCCTCGGGTGACACATATTCCTGAAAATCGGCAGAGGAGGATGAGCCGGGACGCCACGTTGGACGTACCCACTCATCCTCCTCTGTTTTGGATTCCGTAGTCTGATCCTGATTGGAACCCGGCAAGGCTTCAAGAGCCGGATTGGATTGCAATTCCTGGTCTACAGCCTCTTCAATCTCCGGGGCATTAAGCTCTAAGAGCCGGACAAAGCGTATCTGCTGCTGCGAAAGCCGCGTAGCGAGCCGCTGAGTCTGGTTTTGAGTCAGGGATTGGGAAGCCGGGTTAGCCATCAGGTGAGATCAGCGCTGCTTATTTGCATTGGCAGTTGTCGCCGCAACCGCAATTGTCATCCTTCTTATCCTCAGTGCAGCCGCAGTCATCGCCGCACCCGCATGAACCCTTCTCCTCAGTGCAACCGCAATCATCGCCGCAACCGCACCCTTCCTCATTGGAATGGCAACCACAATGTCCGCCGCAGCAACCATGTTTAGGCTGCTTCTCTTCCTCGGTAGCATCGCGCACTTCCACTACCTCACCATCGAACTGAACGTTCAGTCCGGCGAAAGGATGGTTGAAGTCCATCGTAACTGTCTCGGGGGTCATCTCTATTACCTTGCCGGTAACTGTATAACCATCCTCAGTGAGCATCGGCAGGATAGCTCCAACCTTTACCTCCTCAGCCATCTTGCCATCACGCTCGAAAGTAGAGGTGGGGAGAGTGATGACATTATCGTCAAGACGCTCTCCGAACGCTACTTCCGGGGGAAGGGTAACGGAGAACTTGTCTTGCGCTCCAAGGCCTTCCATAGTAGAGGTAAGCCCCGGGAGAATCTCCTGAGTCACCCCATAGACCATGGTATCAGGCGCGTCAGCCTTAGCTTCGAAAAGGAGTTCGCCGTTATCGGCATTTGTCAGACGGTATGTAAAGGCCACGAATTTGCCCGGGCCAACTTTTTCATTCTTATTTTCCATTTTTTCTATTTATTTTAGTGAACGAAGTCATTGAAACGACTTCAATCCGGCATCACTCTGCCGGTATATCATCCGGATCCAGTTCCATTTCTGAATCCTCGGTATCTTCGTTTTCTTCAGGATGCTTCAGCAAATATTGTTCCTGAATTGGCACAACATTGAAGTAAAACCCTTTGGCTACCTTATCTTTGAATTTTTTCGCCGTCTCAGGGGTAGGCTGGACAGTAAGATAGTCATACCCCGGCTCTAAGAAGGCCGCATCGGTAGCTTCATATCCTAATACCTGGATAAGATCATACTCATGCACCGGATATATCACATACCAGGCATTTTCAGTATCCTCGCCTGTCCCGGTACTCTTTATGGCTCCTAAGAGATGTTCCAGCCGGTATTCCCAGATCTTGGCGCTCATGTCCTTGCGTTTTTCCTTAAGCACATGGACCAAGAAAGCCATCTGCCTAAGATCGAAAGGGTTATCTTTCAAGGCCAATTCCGCATATTTGCGAATCGTATCGATCTCCTCTTTGGAGTGGGTAGTCTTCAGACGCAGTTCATCAGTGATACCGGAATATTTGGAGGTACGGTATGGATCGTAATCTTCCTGAAACAGGTAACCTAAATAGAGGTTGCGGTATTCCTCATTGGTCATCGTGGTGTCGTTCCGGTTGTATTTGGCCATCAATTTTGGGAAATACATAGGATTCGACGGATCGAGAGTAGCTTTCCGTATTGCCTCCAAGTCCGGCTTCGAGACGGTTATCTTACGTTTGCTCGGAGTCGCTGTCTTGGGCTGAGTCTCAGCTTTGGCCGGTTGGGGTTGCGTTGGCGCTTGAGCCGGTTCCGGTATGGCCGCTGGGATAGACTGTGCCGGTTTGGCAGCCGCCGAGGCTTTCCGGGTCTTGGTCTGGGTTGTCTTTGATTTGGTACGGTTCCTCTGGCGTCGTGGTGTCTGGGCGTCCATTATCAGGGCGCTGCTCAACACTAAGGCAGAGATTAATATGGCGATGACCTTTTTCACGGTTTCTTGTGTCTTACGTTTGGGAATTTTGGTTATCCTTCAGGTAAATGAAATGTTGACCTGAATTGCATTTAGCGGGCGATGACCGAGCGGGCCACCAATATCACCAGCACCACCCCGATCTGCATCACTGTGATAGCTGTAGGGAATCCCTTGGCGAGCAGATAGGTATAGAAGCGTCCCGAACGGAAATTCACGGCCGATCCGGCCGGTGTGTTGGTAAAGAGGAGATAACCGAAAAATATTCCGGCTAAGGTAGCTACTACCATTATACCATAGAGCATCGAAAGGACTGAGGAGAAGGTGAAACCAAGCAGTCCGATTGCCAGGCCAACGATGGCACCACCCAGGATATACCCCTCACCGCGCGTCTGGGCGGTGATTGCCGGCGGCTGCATGATTACGGCTAACATCACTACTACGGTCATGCAGAGCCAACCGATCAGGATGGTGTTGTTGATAGGTATCAACGGCACGTTATCGTGTTGGGCGAAGCTGGCGAAAAGTAATCCCAAATATGATAGGGCCGGCGCGAGGAGCTGCTTCTTAAACAAAAAGAAAAGCCCTCCCAACCAGCATACGATGCTCAATATTATATAGAATGTAGCCATACTAATATAACGCAAAATCCACAACAAATATTGAGCCAAAAAATCTTAAAACACCCCAACCATCCCGGCCCCAACAGAATCGTTTACTTCAGAGTTTCCTCCTCTTTAGCTTGCTCAGTTAGAGCAAACATATCAAAAAACATTGTTTTGGTGTGGGGATTGAGATCATTTGGCATTAGGAGCCGGAAATCATTCTTTTCGTAAAAGGGTATGGCGTTGATATAAGCATCGACGGTGATGAACCTGAAGGCAGAAACCGTATTTCTCTCCTCTAAGAGGAATTTTAAGGATGTCATTAATTCTGATCCGAGACCTGTGCCGTGAGTCGATTTGTCAACTGCGAAACGACCGATTTTCACAGCGGGATAACTACTGAACTGCTTTTCCAGGGGGAATTCCTTTTTTATTCTCTTCCACATAGTATTGGAAGAATCTTGCCGTGAGATTTTGTCATTCAAAAGACAAAAATAGGCGAGGATTTTTCCCTCGTCTTCAAGAATATAAGTGTAAGCTATGTGTTTCTTCTGAAATGCCTTGGCATCTTTCAAAAGAAACTCATTAAGATCCTCATCTCCGCAATCGAAAGAATTTAAAGGATAGTCGTCAGTCAGACGAATTAATTGAAGCATGATTAAAAACGGATTTGGACCTTGCTTTTAAAATCCTCGTAAATTTTGCGGAGTTGAGCTTTTTTCTCCCTTGAATATGGTTTGGTGTCTTGAATCATCGTTTCGAAGCGTTGTGCATCCGCGCCATATAAAACAGGAGTTTCTGCAATTGGACGTGCCATATTGATTCTCTTTTAGTTACTCTATTCTATTAACGATTGATGCGGAGGTTTGTTGCATCTGCCATAACCCTTTGATCAATAAAAACGAAGTAATAATAAACCCCGGCCGGCTTAGGAGCCGGTCGGGGTTTATGAATTGGCATTATCCCTTTCAGAATGCTGCGTATATGGAATTGCGTAGTCCCTTTAGGGACGCGAAAAAAGCTTACTTCGGGAGGGCCTTAAGGGTCAAGCGGGTTTTGCCGTCATCGGCCTTGATCAGGTAAAGAACCTGATCTGCCGGGAGACGGAACTCGGAAACGCCTGCATTGAACTCCATACGGGAAACTTCCAGACCTCCTGCGGTGTAAATGCTGATTACAGTCGGATTCACAGCCTCCAGACGATAGGAGCCGTCCTCATTGCGGGTCAAGTTAAGCCCGGCCATGCCGACACTCTCCACATTGTCTACCTGATGAGTATACGGAGTATGCAGGGCTACAACCTCAGAAGGCTCCGAACCGTTGTAAAGTACATTCCCTAAGAAAGTCGACTCACCGGTAGCCGGATTGATCTCGCGCAACGCGCCCGATGCTATCGAACCCTCGTGAGCCCAGAACAGACGGCCTGTATTATGGTCAAACGCCATCGACTGAAGATACTTCACATCATCCTCGACTCCGGTATGTCCAATTCGGGTCACGATTCCCGTCTGCGGATTCAAAGAGCAGAAGTAACCATCGCCATCCATCACATAAACCTCACCTTCCTTAGAGCAAGCTAAGGCATGGACACCGCTCTGGACAGGGCAGATGTACTCCATAGTGCCATAGTCAAGATCAATGCTGACAAGACTTACATTCTCGCCCTCAGCTCTCAGACCCAACATCCGCTTGTTCTCGTAATCGTATGCCATATCCAGGCAATAGTCATCCGTATTCTCCAAGTTGGTCTCGATGGTCCAGACATCTGGCTTGATGGATACGAAGCAAGTCGGTGCTCCGTAATACTTGGCAGCGTAAGCATAAACCACGCCATCATAGTACTCACCGCTGGTAATCAATGCATCCTGAGGAGTGATCTCGCGCAAGTAGGAAGCACCTTCGGCATTATTTGAGGGGATGTTCATGAAGCCCGCGTTGCCGTACGCGTTCCAACGGTAACCTGTCAGCTGAATATTGGCCATGTTGGGCAGAATCATCTCGAATGTATCATTGGCAGGTACATTATCACCCTCTAATGAGGTCTTCACACTCAGAGTATGAACGCCTTCGGTAAGCTCGATTGTCCCGACGGTCAGATCAAAGCTCTCGCCCTTGTTGAGCGGACCTGCGCAGAGGGCATTCCCTACCGACTCCCCATTCAGCAATACCTCAACCGGGATATTGGATACAGGCAACTCTCCATAATTGGTAACCGTTACCTTTACCTCAGCCTCCGTCTGCATCTCCACACTCTTGGTCGGAGAGATGATACGGCTGATACCGGCATCTATGTCATTGCTGCGGGAAACCGCCAAAGCACGGGCCGGTACTGATTCGCCGTTCTGATAAACAGCTGTAACGCCGTATGTCCAGTCGCCTGAAAGCAGCGTAGCCCACCCGCCATCGGTATAGGAGTGATTCTTGACAGGAGCCGGAGTAACCAGTGTCCAGTCTGCCAAATCACTGGCGCGGCGGTAAACGTTGTACTCACATTCAGGTGCATCCGGGTTATCTACAATCGGCTCCTCAGTGCCGGGTACGCAGAAATTGGCTTCCATCGCGTATCCGTTGTAGCTGTTCCAATAGATCTGGCCATTATCGGCCCAGATAATATTGTTCTCGTTGGAGATATAGTCGCGGACTTCGCCTAAAGGAGCCTCAGAGGCGTTCAGGCAATGAACACCTACGATATAATCCTTGCCTGAGCGGATCTCAGCCGGATTATCGAAAGTTACTGTTATCCAGCTTCCATCAGCCGATACCTCCTCAGCCGGGATAGTCTGGGCAGCGATTTCTACAGCATTGTCGCGCGTGCCTTCCCAAACTTTTGCGGTAAAGGTACCCTGGGTAGCCTTGATATAGATCTTGGCTTGGGAAACAACGGTGCCGGCAAGCTTGCGCTGGGCTACAGTAGCGGCGGTGTAGGCATGTCCGGCATTGTAATCCTCCGGAGAGTACCACTTGTCGCCGGCAGGCCCGATTACGATATCGTCGCCATCCTTATTCATGGAGTTCCAGCCAGCCTTCACATTTCTGGCGAGAGGATCCTCCCAGGTCAATGAGATCGCGGAGCCATCAGCCGCAACCTCTGTCTCGACTGCGAAAGGCGGAATGAGGGCGCGCTCCAATTCTATCTGGCCCAGATCCAAGTCATCTGCCACAGTCAGCTGATAAGTGAAAGGCTGATAGAGCGGATAAGCGGCCTTAAGCGTATATTCCTGACCAACATAAAGAGGAGTGATAGTGAAATTACCATTCTCGTCGGCAAGGACGGTAAAGTTATCATATCCGGCGGCGGTTACGCTCGCGCCATCAGCAGTCAGACCTGTATCCTGAGCGATAATCTTACCGCTGACACTCTTGAATGGCATCTGAACCAAAGCGATAGATCCGTCAGCCTGTCCCCCTTCGCTGAGCGAGAGGGTGATGGTAGAGGGTTCGTAACCCGCTCTTGATACATTTGCTTCCGTTACATCTAAAGGTACGTATGGCATCCTGTAATTGCCCTCAGAATCAGAGAGTACGCTGATACCGTAGGCCGGAATTTCGATTGCTGCTCCCTCAACTCCCTGAGAGGTAACGGAATTGGTTACCTTGCCGGCTACAGATGCTACTCCGGCCGGAGTCATCAGGAAGCGGGTGGAAGGTATCTCGTTGAGCTTCTTCTCGCTCCAGGTCGAGAAAGAGGGAAGGGCGTTGATATCGATCGGATCGTAAGTCGAGCCTGTGTAGGAACGATACGGTGTCTCTACCGAAGTTGAATAGAAACGGTCGGCGTATGAACCGTTCGGCTTGTCGGTCTTGACGAAAGTTACTACCAAGTTACCTCCTTGATAATTATACGGGGTGGTCAGGTTTAGGAGATAATCGCGCGCACCTTGCAGGTAAGTGATATCTCCCTCATATACCAAGGCGGATTCGGAGAGGCCGGTGGTATCCCAGCCGTTCTGAAGGTTTTCGGCCGCGGTCTCGTGCATATAGATCTTGACCGGGTAATTCAATTCCGAGTCATTCCCTTTGTAACCTTTATAGATGATGCTATGGATATTACCCTTTGCGAACTGGAACTCAGAGGGGTAATAGATAGTCTGGGAAACGGAATACTGGGAATTGATGTCTATTGGCAGACGAGCCAAGCCATTGTCGCGATACGGGGTAAGACCGGTGGCGAACTCATCGCCGTCTGTAACGATCGCGGCTGTATAGTCCATGATCTTGGAAGTTCCGGCCTCATTGAATGCCTGGATCGCATAGATCATTGATTTGTTGGGGATCGGATCGTTATCTGTATATGAGGTTTCCTCCAAGTTAGAGGCGATCTTTTCAGTAACCTCGTCGACCACGCGGTAAACGTCATAGCGGATTCCGGCGGGATCGATATACCCGTTAGTCTGTCCCTTTGTCGGAGCGTCCCAGGTTATCACGATATGGTCACCGTAAGCGATTGCCAAGGGGTTACCAACCTCCTTAGGTACATCCGGACCGATAAACGCGCTCTTGGCGGAAGTCAGGCGTGTCTGCCCCTGATCATTAGCTGCCGCGAGGGCGTATGAATGGGTGCCTAAAGATGGAGTAGTGTCGGTCCATGAATCCACGGCTCCGGGAGTGCCCGATACGGTAGCCAAAAGTTCACCGTCGCGGTAGATAAGTATGTCAACGTTCTCGAGGGCGACTCCGTTGGCGGTCTTGTCGGGAGTGTTCCAACTCAGGGTGGCACTCAGCGAACCGGTGTTGGAAGGGGTTACAGTCAGACCGGATGGCATCTTCGGCCCCATCATGTTGTAAACAAACATATTATCCACAGCCAATGCGTAGGTGCCGTATGCCTGGTGGCGCACCGCCAGGCGGATTGTTTTACCGGCATATTCCGACAGATTTCGCTCCATGGTGGAGAAGTTGATATCGTCGTCATACCCGTTGTCGGCTGTAGTATAATAGAAACGGGTGAATGAGGCCGGGTCATCATCCGTTTCCGAGATAAGTATCTCGATTGGCTCCACATTGTCCAGGTCCTGGGCTGAGTAGATCAGCGACAGGGCTGTCTGTGCGTTTGGCACAGTGAATGGCTCCGTTATCAGCCAGTTGTCCTGGGAGCCGAGCGGGGAGTAGGTGGTGCGCTCGCGGGCGAACGAGATAGCGCACCCTTTGCTGTAATTGTACTGGGATACGTAGATGTCGGTATCCTGATACCGCATCCAGCCGTTTCCGTCGCCATCGCGGTCCAGCGTCTGCCAGCCTGAGGGAGGGAAAGCGGGATCCTCGAAATCGGTGCCGATTACAACCGATTGGGCTACGCCCAAGGTCGGCAGCATCAATCCGATTCCAAGCAGAGTAGTGGTAAATTTCCTCATGTGATTAGGTGTGTTAATGTATATACCGGTAGGGACGCGATTCTTCGCGTCCGCAAATAAATATTCTATAGCTTCAGCGCAATTTTCGCGTCTGCAAAGTTATTTCCACAAAAATAATAAAAGATTTGGAATATAAGAAAATTCTCCCTATATTTGCATCAGTAAAGAGGGATTGGGGTAACCCTTAGACATAGAGAATAACTCCATAATATTCAATTTTAGCTTGTCCCGGCAGGATAGTGATATCCCGGCCGGGAATTTTTTCTCGCTCCCGAATCAGGTGAATTCCTAAAATTTAGATTTTCCTCTTAGGAAATATCAGCGCAGGCGCAGCATCCGACCCGGTTGAAGCGTCTGTCCCACTGACAGCATATTGAGATTACAGAGCTTGAGGACGGGAATACCGGTGGCGCGCGCCACTGTCTCCAACGTGTCCCCGGCTTTTACGATGTAAGTGCCTTTAGGTTCCGCCATATTTTTGACGGCGGAATTGTTTGACGGTTGGTAACCCGCGATGCCGTAGTTATCGGCCGGAGTCTGATTCCACGGACGTATCTTCATCGACGGCTTGGAGAAATCAAACATTGAAGCCGGGTCTACAGCCGTGCCATTTACCCTTGTCTCGAAATGCAGATGCGGTCCGGTAGAATTTCCGGTGTTGCCACCTAATGCAATGGGCTGTCCGGCCTCTACCTGCGCGCCCGGGAACACCATCGTGCCGCTAAGATGACCGTAGCGGGTCTCGAAACCGTTGGCATGGCGAACTACCACATACAATCCATACCCTTTCGGATCATTGTCAACCCGCGAGACGGTCCCTTGCATAGCGGAGCAGATGGTATCTCCGACTTTCAGGGCAATGTCGATCCCTTTGTGCATACGCTTGAACCGCGGACGGTATCCGAAGCGCGAGGTGATAATACCTGAGACCGGAAGTACCGCCGCTCCCGGCAAAATGGCAGAATGACTCGCTCCCGTATAACTGCCGCCTGTATATCCGGGTCCTACTGTGGTAAGGTATCCGCCTGATGGGCTGGATAGCAACTTATCCAAATTATCTATTACCCCCTTGAAAGCGGCGTCAGCGTAGGAGTTGTCCAGAGCGGCCAAAGCACCCAATACCGGGTCTTCCTTACCGAATATGGCATCGAAGTCAATGTATTCTGTATCTCCGAAAATAGCATCGAAATCTATCGCCTGATTATTTGCCGTAGGCTCGCTGAGGAATTCTTTACCGAAAATAGCATCGAAATCTATCGCCTGCTCTTTCGGCTCCGTCTTCTCCAATACAGCGAAGACCCCATCGAGCTGGTCAGCGAACGATGGAGTCTGCGCGGAAGCCGCGAAGGCTCCCGCTATTGCGATCAGGTATATGAATAGGGTTCTTTTCAATCGGTTTATTTTTCAGTTTTATCCGAGGAAGGGAGGGCTCCCTTTTCAGGAGAGGGGAGAGCCCCTTTAGCGTCCGCGGCCTTTACGGCAGCCTCGGCATCAGTCTGGGTTGGCTTGATAAAGAGTATCCATGCCGCGGCAGCTACGAATGCCAAGAATATGAATCCCGCAAGGATCATCACCTTACGCGGAGCCGATGGTTTTACCGGCACCGTCGGTGGCTCGATAGTAGCATATACCGGCGTTACCTCCTGCACCTTTGCCTTAGCGGACTGTAGGCGTTGCGAGGTCTGGTTGTAGAGGTTGAAAGCCAAGGTCGCTTCGTTCTCGAGGCGTTCGCGGGTGGTGCGCGCGGAATAAAGTGCTATACCCTGGTTGGTATCAAGGTAGTTAGCCAATTTCTGCTGAGCCTTGTAATAGGCATCCTGTGCCTCCTGGTTCATCTGCTCGGCATACTCCATATTCTGGCGAGCCTTGTTGGTACGGTAGTTGGTTACATACTCCCTCAGACGGTTCATAACCGTATCCGCCAAGACAGCTGCGATCATCGGATCCTGCATCTCAACATTGATTGTTACAACGAAGGTCTTGGTGTCGACGCTACCGGTTACGCGCTCTTGGATAGCCGTTACCAAGTCCATCTCATCCTTTGTAAGATGGAACGGGTCGGTACCCTGGCCGTTGCCGGTATACTCTTCCTTCTTAGGCATGATAGCGCCGATAATCTTTCCCGGCACTCCCATGACCACGCCCCACCACGGTGACTTGGTATCCTCCTCCAAGTACTCCTTAAGAGGTATGGTCTTGCCATCTTCGTAAGGCACAGGTACATCAAACAGCGACACACAGAACGGCACCGATTGCAATACATCCGGATAAAGGTTCGGGTAGACAGCGTCCGCGCCGTTGGCGTTGGCGGTGCTCATCCCGGCCATAGCGGCCAGAGCACCTAAGCTGCCGGAAGCACTGTTCTTGTTGTCAGACAGCTCCGGGGCTAACTTTACGGTTGTGGTGTACTCTTTCGGGATACTGAAAGCGATTATCAGGCCCAAGACTGCACCTATGCCACACCAAATGAAGATCGTCTTACGGCGCGCCCATAGCTGCTTGGCCATCTGCATGAGGTCTATTTCCTTCGAGTCGTCATCCTCGATATCCTCATCCCAATCCCGTATATCATCTTTTTTCATGACTTGTCAGTATAGGTTATTTCTTCAACATGGTAGCGATCGCGGCGGCGATGGTAGCCGTAGAGCCCAAGCCGGTGATCAGAGGTATCACGCGCTCCCAGTAGTTGACATTGTTCTTATGTTTCGAGGGGATGATGATATGGCATCCCGGCTCAATCGGAGTGTTCTTGCCCGAGCAGGCTACCTGCCCGTTCATGTAGATCACGAATACCTTGTTCTTCTTGGCCATCTCGCCATATCCGCCGGCCTGCTCTACATAATAGGAGAGCTTCTTGCCCGGTTCGTAGATTACGGTATTCGGGTACATCACATCTCCCGAGATCTTTACGGTAGACTGCTCCTCCGGCACGAATATCTGGTCGCCCGGTTGCAACACCAAGTCGTAGGTTGACCCCGGATTCTCCAGGGCTTTCGGCAGGTTGATACCTACATTGTATTCGGTAGCCACATCGATCTTCATGCGGGAGATGGAGTCCTCGCCGGTACTGTTCATCAACGCGGTGCGTATCACATTCTGACGGGTCTGCACCTCATCATCGGTCAGACGGCGTTTCAGGTAAGCTCCGCGGGTATAGGCTCCCTCAAGGATACCACCTGTGCGGGCTACTATTTCAGAGATACGCTCGTTGCGCTTTTGCAGCGTATAACTACCCGGGAAAAGCACCTCTCCACCGACATTCACAGTTTGCTGAACGCCATAACCGGGGGATTGTCTCACCGTTACGTGGTCGTAAGGTTTCAGTATGAACTCCTCGTCGGTATAGTAATGCTTGTCGAGACCAAGGAAGAGGTTGACGGTGAAGATCTCCGCTATCTGGTTGTTCTCCTGCAACGCGGTCGGGTCAACGATTCGGCGCGCGATGTCGATACGGGCTGTTGAAGCTCCCTCGCGCAGACCACCCGCGCGTACTATCAGGTCAGGAACCGTAGTGTTCTCCATATAGGAGTAGGTGCCCGGATTTCCTACGGCTCCGGTGATATTGAAATCACCGCGCTCTTGCATAGTCTGTACGCTCGCGATCTCGATCACGTCGTTCTTCTCAAGTACTACATCGGTCTCTAACCCGGCATCTACAGCCAAGAGGTCTACCGGTATTACCTTCAGCGACAGGTCCGGCAACTGACGGTAGATCAGCACGCGTCCCTTGTAGGCATCCTCAGCCAAGCCGTCAGCCTTCTTAATCATCTCAGTCAGGGTGGTGGTACCGCGGCCTAAGGCATAGAGTCCCGGGCGCATTACGGCTCCCTTCAGTTCCACGCGGTTGGTATAGCGGTCCAATACCTCGCCCACGGTCAGCACGTCGCCATCCTGCAGGCGGTAGGTGGTGAACTCCCCTTTCTCAATGTTGTAGAGTTCGTTCTCCTCGCCGTTCTGACGCGAGAGACGTACCATCCCCGAGTAAGCGTCAGCCGAGAAGCCGCCCGCGTAATCCAATACACGCGCCACGGTCTCACCCGGTTTGATTTCATAGTACATCGGGCGCTTCACGTTACCGGAGATATTTACGATCTGGTCGTAAGGAGGAACGATGATCACGTCCCCTTCCTGCAGACGGATATTGCCGGTCTGCTTGCCGTTGAAGAGGAAGTCGTAGATATCTACGTTAGCGATCTTCTTGCCGTTGCGCAATACATATATATTACGCATGGAGCCGATATTGTTGATACCCCCGGCATTGTAGAGGGCGTGGAACACATTCGAGAAGGGCGACAACCGGAAGGTACCCGGAGTCGATACCTCACCGAGAATATCGATCTGGATCGAGCGGATATCGCCGAGGTTTACGCTGATGTCGGTCTGTTCCTCGCTCAGACCGGCATATTTGCGCGAGAAGAGGTTCTTGATATAAACGTTTGCCTCCTCGATGGTCTTGCCGTTGAGGTGTACAGGTCCGAGACGCGAAATCATGATGCTTCCTTCCGGGGAGATGGTCTCGCGCAGGTGTTCTTCGGCAGCGCCCCACATGTCGATGATCACCTCATCACCCGGGCCGAGCCGGTAGTTCTGTGGGGTAGCCATATTTTTGTTGGGCTCGAAGGTAAGGGCGCGGGCGTTGAAAACATCGCGGCCATATACGCGGCGGGCGACCTCATGAGCGTCAGGCGCGAATACATCGACGCTCGAAGGGCCGTCGGCACGCTGCGCGCCGGATTCTACAACCGTGTTACGTCCATTTGATTGGATGGTGGCTGTATTGGCTTGGACGGTTGTGCCGAACGCCTCGGAACCCTCAGAGTAATATTTGGCTTTGATGCGGCTACCTTGAGCCGGGGTAACACCCATTTCTTTGAGTTCCTTACCTATTTCTGCCTGGGACTTGCCGTTAGCAGCTTGAGTACGTATATAGTTCATTACCTCGTCATCGGTCAAGGCGAAGGCCATCAGCGAGATAGCAATCAGACCGGCGGAAAGAATACCACGTAGATTCATCTGTCGAGTAGTAAGGTGCTATGATGTATAGCTATATTATAAGGAGTATTAATCGAATTAAAGGTAGCGCCCGCAGTCTGGCCGAGGCCTGCAATTCAGCCCCGTCAAGGCCTGAAATTCAGCCTTAAATCGAAAGCCAAACCGCCCGGACACACTACCGCGGTGCAAAGATAATAAAAAAAATGGAGAATGGAAAATGGAGAATGGAAAATGGAGAATGGAAAATATAGCTGGGGAGGAGGCGCGTCCCGCGCCGTCAGTGACTGGGATGAGGGGCGCCCTCGCCCCGGAAAAGAGAGCCGCCCC
>CAZKJP010000019.1:28335-32524 GCA_964553075.1 uncultured Sangeribacter sp.
GAAGCGAAAGAAAAACCGGTTCGCTTGAAATTATGCATCCGCTTCAGCTCCTTTCTCCTTGCGGACAGCCTTTCTGAGGATATCCATTATACGCATTCGCGCATTCAGGTTCATCTTCGTATCGCTCGAGATCGCGCGATCCACCCTCTCCATCAACTTATCCAAATCCTCCTCCGGCTCATTGTAAGGGATATACTCCCGCTGATCCGCAATCTCCTCCACCACCTCTGTAAACAGCGACTTCGACTCATCATATCCGAAAATATTGCGATACAGTTCCCCGATATTCTCACCGAAAGTGTCGAAAGAAACTAAGCCCACACTCGGAATATCGCCATTGAAACGGTTGAAATGATATACATTGTTGCTCATCATCTCACGTACTATCAGCGGTGAGTGTGAAGCGATTATGGCGAAGCTACGGAAAGACTCCAGCATTTTGCTAAGAAACGACATGAACATGACCACCGACGAAGGATGCAGATGTAACTCCGGTTCATCGATTATCACCACCGAACCCCCATGCAGATTTGCCATCAGGTAAGTGGCCATAGAGAAAATATGCAATTGCCCCGAACTAAGACAGGACACTAACTCCACCAATTTATTTTCCCTCAGGGTATAGAACTTGGAATTTGTAAAAGGGTGCTGGTTTTCCAGGAAAAGCATATCGGCCTGATCTCCTAAGAACTCTCTGAGCATGTTCTTATACACAGTAATCAGAGGGCGACTGTCAATATCCTTATGCCGCTCAGAGAGTTTTTTGATACTCTCCAGAATAGGCTGTATTGCCTCCCGGTTCTGAGTGATATTGGTAATGGAAGTTGGGATTCGGGGCTGATGAAGCACCATATAATTATCGCTCTCAGAAGCACTGATAACCGACACCGCATTAAATAACGGCATCTCACTCAGCTCCGAAGTCTGCTGAGACGAAGTCAGATCCCTGACAAACTTCTTAAGCATGCTTGTCTTGCCGACCCCGTTCTCCCCAATGATGCCATATATACGCTCAACCCGGTTTCGAGGCTCATTGATCTTGACCTCCCAAATACCGGCAACCTCACGATTATAACCCACGGTAAAGGGCAAAGAGAAAGAAAGCCGCTCGGAGAAAGAACGGCCATGCAGAGCAGAAAGAGCATTACTCAGCACTATATCCGTATCAATCTCCCTCGTCAAGGAATTTCTAAAAACTCGGTGGTGATCAAAATTTTCAAGGATATTGATGTCTGTGGCGCAATCCCTCAGGAACCGCAGCACCTCCTGCGCCTCATCCAAAGAGACAACCTTACGCAGTTTTTCATAGAAACTGAGGTCTTCGGGCAGCGAGAAGAAATCCTCCGGGAGAGGTCCCGAGAACTTTTTAGGGATAGCATCGAAAGTATTGTCATTAGAATCGCAACCGATCTTTATGCGCCCGATGAAAACCCAGGAATCCTCATCCGGTTCAGGGATGAACCAAAGCCCGAAAAGGGTACGGTAAGTGAAATAATCATCCCAGTGATGGTCGAAGACAAGCTCCCAGCACGGAAAAGAATCCGGCTCGGAAACAGAATTTCGCCACTGTACCCGGCTGTCCCTCATTTCATAAACTTCAAAATCCATAGCAACTCACGTTAGGAGGAAGAAATCCTTTTGCCCTATCATATAATAACATAAGAACACCCGGAGGGTAAAAAAGTTCTGTGGGGTTTCGCGGGGTTCCGCGGGAAGATGAAAAAGAGCGAGGCGTGCCGAGCGATAATTATTTAGATTAGTTGTTAAGGTCGCTCGCGAAGCTCGCTCCCGGGGGCTTTCCCGCAGACTTTCGCGGAACATCGCAGAACTTTCAGAAAGCCCCGTGAGAATTATTATAACTAACGGAATCAATGGAAATCCCTTTTGTCTTTTTGTTCTTCTGTCAGCCCTGAAACAAAAAATCACATGCCGATCCGCAATAGTCAATAGCAGGCAGACTAAAACAGACCGGCATGTGAAAAACGAGTTTCTTTAAGAGGATATTGTAGCAGGGGCAGGAGAATTGAAGGTCCATTTATTATTCTGGCTTAGGAGTAGTGCCAGTATACGTTGTGGTTGAGTGGGAATTTGTGAAGAACATATTCATTGATGGCATCTCACGATAATAATTCCTTATATATCTTCAAATGGGTATCGACTACCCGCTCTATCGTAAATTCCTCTTCCGCTTTCTTGCGCGATGCTTTTCCCATGCGAGCTCTTAATGCAGGATCCTCTATTAGCTTCTTTATAGCATCTGCTAATTCCTTCGGACTTTTCGGAGATACCAAGAAACCGTTAACCCCATCCTCCACTACATCCTTGCAACCTGTTGAATTGCACGTTACGATTGGTCGACCGATCGCGCAAGCTTCAATCAGCGACTTTGGAACCCCCTCCCGATAATAAGACGGGAAGGCCATTATATGGCTCTGCTCCAACAGTTGCTTTACATCATTCCTTTCCCCTAACCAAGAGATATATTCGTCATCGCAATGCTCGTGCATATATTCCTCAGTGATTCCCCCCTTATGCGGAGTCAACCGACCACAGAGCCAGAATCTAACCTTGCCACCAAACTCCGGCTTCAGCATCTCGGCAGCCTCGATAAGGTCGCACACGCCCTTCTCCTTCACCATCCGCGCAGTGAAAATCACCGTTATCGGCTTCGTCTCTGGGTCAGGAGTATATGCGAAATCCTTTATATCGATACCTGATCCTTTTGTGAACTCAATCTGATCCTTCCTTACCACCTTCCCATCAAGGAAAATCTTCTTGTCATCATCGTTCTGGAAAATATCCTTAACACCATTGCGGGAATGAGAGAAGCGCATCACCCCCAACACTCCTTTATTGACCAAGGATATTGTCCCTTCATTAAAAAGACTGCCAAGGCCACTTACCGCGTTGACCACCCCCTTAATCCCCAAAATCCTCGATGCCAATCCGCCCCAGAGAATATTTTTCATACCGACATGATGCACGATATCAGGCCGACCCTTGCGGTAGAGATTAAACAGGAATCCGAAAGTCTTAAGCTCTTGGAAGAGGTTCATGCCGGTAGGGTTGATTGGCAGATCCAACACCTTAAAACCCAACTGTTCAATAGATTTCAACGAACCGGTATCCTTAGTAACGATCACGGTCTCGTACCCATCGCGCATAGCGGCCAAAGCCACCGGCTTCCGATGGGACAGGAAAAAGCGGTCTTCATTGACCACCATATACAATTTTGGCATAGAAGGAAAGTAGGAGAGAGGAGTGGAATAAATCAGAGATAGGTATAGATATCGTAAGTAGAATCGTAATTCGGGGTGATCCTTAAATCATCAATTAGAGCGTCATAATGTGCAATTAAAGTGGAGGCAAGGCGGCCATGGAATACACCATATATTTCGTTAGTGATAGGAACCTTTTTAGATGGTATAATCCCGAATCCTAACTCATCTTGCTGTAGGCCTGTCATCGGTTCAAACCAAGCTTTAAAAGCCCACTTGATATTGGAAATTGTCAAATCACCCTCATCATCAATAATCCATGTCTTGATAAAGCCTCGGCGGATGTCTGACTTTATTTTCTCTAAAACAGCTTTTGGGTTATCAGTTTTTAATATCAGCGCCATCTTCTTTCTTAGGATTATCAATGATTTTTTCTTTACCCTTCGTTTTGTCTTTCTCGTTTTTCCTCTCTTCCGCAAAAGAATCGCCAACAGATATATCCGTTATAAACTCAATCTCATCTTTGAGAGGCACAAAAGGATTGTAGAGGTTTATGTAAGCTCTTCCTACCGCACCCGAAAACAATATTACCTTCGGCCTTCTTTGGATTGATCCGCTTTGAAAAATATGCGCCAAGGAAATACCGGGATAAGAATCGATATAGTATATTTCGGAAATGCCCATTTGGTAAGCTTTCTTGGCGCACAACTCACAGCAACTGGCCGTAGTGAAGAGTTTCCCATTCGGCACACTCATATTGCCATATTTAGCCAATTGTATAAAGGCGTTCTCCTCAGCATGTAGGCTACGCGTATGGACTTGATTATAGGTTTGTTTCGGAAACCTTTTAGTGTATATGTTCTTGAAACAATAAGAGATACTGACCCCTTTGAGATTTCCTATTTTCGGTGTATACTGTTTCCATAGCTCATTGGTGTACTCCTTGAATACAGGATTCTTTGTTTCAAAAT
>CAZKJP010000020.1:0-32161 GCA_964553075.1 uncultured Sangeribacter sp.
ATCACTCCTCCAAAACCGCCCCAGTACCTCTTTAATTTTATGAGACTGGGTCTTAGTAATTTTGTATTCTGTTTCAGGTAATAGACTCAAACATGGATTCCAACTGCTCTCATAATTCGGTTTCTTCCGATAAGACTTCGAATAACAATGCTTTGTTGTTCGATTCCTCCTCGGAGTCCATTCTGGATTCCCGGGAGATGCTGGAGTTTATTGCCCAACACGCCAATGAGAATGTTGCGGACCTGAAATTAAAGTTCTCTGCCCGCCCTCTCCCCTTCGATCTCTCTTTTGCTTTGGTGCAGATTGAAGCGAGACGCAAAAACCGTCAGAAGCTTTCCCGTTTCCTAAACCATTCCGGTTTTTTATTCCCCTCTGATCTTGCTGCCCAACAAGCGACCGATCAGATAGTGGCCAATTACCATTCAACTCTTATCTCGATGCCAAGCCGATGGCTCGATCTAACAGCCGGTTTAGGAATCGACGCTCTCTGCGCTACCCTTAAAGGACATGAGGTTACAGCCATAGAAATTGAAAGCTGGAAATGCGATGTCCTAAGACATAATGTAGATGAGATCTTAAGCGAAGGCCCAGTGTCCGACATGCAGATTTACTGTAATGATGCCACTCAGTTCATAGAGGACTGTGAACCGGATGAATATGATGTTATCTTTATAGATCCGGCTCGTAGAGGTGGCAACGACAAGCGCCTGTATGCCCTATCGGATTGTATGCCCAATGTCATATCTCTCCTACCACGTCTGCTAAGAGTCGCTCCTACTGTCATTATCAAATCCTCTCCAATGTTAGAAGTCGGCGAGGTAATGCGCCAACTCCCTTCAATCTCAGAAATTAAAGCTGTATCACTAAAAGGAGAGTGTAAGGAGATTCTGATTATATGCAGACGAGACTTTGAGGGTCCAATAAAATTAGAGGCGGTTTTATTGGATTCCACTTCTGCTTCCGAGCAAACTCAAATAAAAAGATTCTCCTGGAATTCAGATCTCCTCAATCGTAGAACAGATATTAAGAACAATGAAGAGACTGCTTCCATTTCTTTTGAACCAAGTAGATTCCACTGGATTTACGAACCGGACGCGGCTCTTCTTAAGCTTCATGCCAACGCGGCTCTTCTAAGTAAGTGGCCTGAGGTTTCAAAAGCTGACAAGCATACGGAAATCTACCTTTCAGACAAGCTGATAGAGGATTTTCCCGGACGGATTACAGAAATCTCTAAATGGGTTTCTTCCGGTGATCTGAAAAAGCTGAAGGGGGCAGGCCTATCGGTTGTTAGCCGCAACTATCCGGAAAAGGCTGATGCCATAAGAAAGAAATATGGATTCAAGGAGAATCCAAGTACGTTTCTGTATGCTTTCCGCCTGAATGGGAAACCGGTTACAGTTCTCTCCCAATTAATACATAAGAATAATCAATCAAACTCAATTAAGAATATGAATACTCTGATGACTACAGACTTTGACTTCAAGGATCAGAAGTCTGTCTATCATGGAAAAGTACGCGATGTTTATGATATCGCTGACCGTCTTTTGGTAATGGTCGCTACTGACCGTATCTCCGCTTTCGATGTGATCCTGCCCAAAGGAATTCCTTTTAAGGGTCAGGTGCTCAATCAGATTGCATCCTATTTCTTGGATGCCACTTCGGATATCGTACCGAACTGGAAGGTCTGCACTCCTGACCCAATGGTCACCATCGGCCTGAAATGCGAACCGATGAAGGTTGAGATGATCGTACGTGGCTATCTGGCCGGTTCCGCTTGGCGTGAGTATGCCGCCGGCAAGAGAGAGATATGCGGTGTAAAACTCCCGGATGGCCTCCGTGAAAACCAGAAACTGCCACATCCGATCCTCACTCCGACCACGAAAGCTGACGAGGGCCATGATGAGAATATCTCTCGTGAGGAGATCATCGAACGTGGCATTGTCAGCAAGGAGGATTACGAGCAGGTGGAGAAATATGCTCTCGCACTCTTCGAGCGCGGCACTGAAATGGCAGCCCGTCAAGGTCTGATTCTCGTAGATACCAAATACGAGTTCGGTAAGCACGATGGGAACGTTATCCTGATTGACGAGATCCATACACCCGATTCCAGCCGCTATTTCTATGCTGATGGATATCAGGAGCGTTTCGAGAAGGGTGAGGAACAGCGTCAGCTGTCTAAGGAGTTCGTACGCCGCTGGCTCATCGACAATGGATTCATGGGCAAGGATGGACAGAAAGTACCGGAAATGACCGATGAATATTGCCGCGAGGTTTCAGATCGTTATATCGAACTATTCGAGCATATCACCGGCAAGAAATTCGAAAAAGCAGAGACCGAGAATCTTTCAGACCGTATAGCACATAACGTAGCGGAGGCTCTCAAAACTCTCTGATTCTTTCATTTATAACGACTAATACTGCGTATCGTCTCACAAGGTTGAAAACCGAACGGGGAGACGATACGTTATTTTTATATAAGAGAGAAGGCTCATCAAAAGTCCAATATAAGTGTTGATAGCCTCTACTCTGTATCTTAAAAATTAAAACTATAAATCATAATCATTATGTTACCGGAAGATCCTCACATGCTTTTGAGCATGATCAATATGCGTCTTAGAGATGATAATGTAAATTTGCGCGAACTCTGTCAACGTCTTGACATACCGGAGAGTGATCTGACCCGAAAACTCGCGGATGCCGGCTACAATTATGACGTAGCCTCAAACAGGTTTATGTAATAAGCGGATTCTGGTAAGCCTATTACCACGTCTAAGACCTCGTCTCTATAATTTAAGAGATACTGGGGTCTCTGGATTGGAGCGAAATTTGTAATAAAAAATCCGGGAGGGAGTCTGCATAGCTAAATCTTTCCCAATTATTCTTATGGAAACCAAGACTGATATACAAAATACACGAACCCTCGGCGGACGAACTTCAGCACTTCTTGATCAAGGCCGGATAAGGGATGCCATAACTTTGCTGACACGCTCTGCAAAAGGTATTCCACCCTTACCTCAGCAGGTTGAGAATATAGAGTCCACTTATTCGCTCCTTACCAAATATTTCCTCGACGGCGTACGCGATGATTCCCGGGATGCGATGCTGGAGGATCTCCAGCTTCAGTTGCTCGATATAGCGGATCAAATCGACCGTCATCATCGTATTCCGGAAGACCGCGGTACATATTATGCGGAGGCGCGTATGTTATCTTACCGTCCTCAGAGCCTGCAATCCCTACTTCATTCTTATAAGGATCTCAATGAAAAGGTTGCCTTAAAAAATGAATTAGGATCTCCTGATATTGCTGAAATGCGCAATCGGGAAGCCCTTTTGGATAAGATTTTCAATTATGTCTGGACTTTAGGGTATGGTGCTAAAAATGACCTCAAGATAATCCGGGATCAGATTCTAAGTTCAGAACAGCAGGATTCGATTTTAGCTTACCAATTGGTTTCTGCCTTGATGTTGGCAGCTTTGGAATGGTATGATAGGGAAAAACTCACTACTCTGCTCTCTGTCTACGAATCCTCCGCTACGGAAGCATTGGCTGCCCGTGCACTGACCGCTCTGGTTTTGGTAATTGCAAAATATCGTAACCGGATCTCCTCGGACACAAAATTGATGCATCGTTTCGAGACACTAAAAGATTCCCTTCTCACCTACCGTCGTCTCCGGGAATCAGTACGAAGTATCATCCGCACCAGAGATACCGACCGGGTCGTTACCAAGATGAGGTCAGAAGTTATTCCGGGGATGATGAAGCTCAGTCCCGATCTTATCAAAAAGATGAAGGAGATTTCTGAGGAGGGTGATTTGGAGGCCCTTGAAGAAAACCCGGAATGGGAAGAGATGATGATGAAGACGGGGCTTGCCGACCGAATGCGCGAACTGACCGAGATGCAGATGGAGGGAGCCGATGTTATGATGGTCGCTTTCTCTAATCTGAAAAGTTTCCCTTTCTTCTCGAAAATCTCCAACTGGTTCTTACCCTTCACTACCGATATCAGCATTGCGTATGAAGGGGACGCTGCCCGCATGTTGGCCGACAGCGACGGTATGAGCAAGTTGCTTGAGACCGATGGAATAATGTGCGACAGCGACAAGTTTTCTTTCCTGTTCGCCTTAGCTTCCATGCCGAAGGACCGTCGGGAGGCGATGACAATGCAACTCGATGCCCAGAAGCGTCAGATGGAAGAGAGCGGTATGACTAATACCGGTTCCAATAAACCGGAGTATGATATAGAAACGGAAAATTTCATAAGGGATCTATATCGGTTCTTTAAGCTTTATCCTAAAAAGGATGAGTTTGATGATCCTTTCCTCTCCCCTCTCGATTTCCAGAATCTCCCCGTAGTGTCTGATATTTTCAATGAACAGGAGATATTGGAACTCTTCGCTGCTTTCTATTTCAAACGCGGATACTATAAGGAGGCTGTTCCTCTTCTACGGCAATTAAGCGAGGTTAAGGGTGATGATCCCCATACATGGGAAAAATTAGGCTACGCTCTTGAGCAGACCGGTGAGAATCCTACAGAAGTATTGGCTTGCTATATGAAAGCTGAGCTTTTGAGTCCGGATTCGAGATGGCTTGCCAGACGAATCGGAAAAGCATACGCAGCAACGGGCAAATGGGCTCTCGCGGAGGACTACCTTTCCCGGGCTGCCGATGATACCCAAAAGGTATCAGATTTGATGGAGCTCGCGGAGGTCAAAAGACTGGCCGGTAATATAGAGGGGGCAGCTAAGGATATGTATAAGGCTAATTACCTTGAACCTGATAACCGTAAGGTGAGGTTCGCTTTAGCACGTTTGGAAATGGAACGTGGAGAACTGGAGAAGGCTTTGAAATTCGCCCGGCCCCGAGGTGATGAGAATTTATCTGACGAAGAGTACAGACTGTTGGGGCATATCTATCTTCTCAACAAGGAATACCGGAAGGCGGCTGAGACCTACTCTCTTACTATCCGGCCGGAGCATACTCACAGGGAATGGAAAAAGGCCATCCTGAATGAATGGCCTTTGATTGAAAGTTTAGGCGCGGATCGTCGCGATCTAAACCTTATATTGGATTCCCTAATTTAGACCCCAGTGTCTCTTAAATTATTTATAAGACGGGTTCTTAATGCAGAAGTTCGGCCTCTATCTGTTTTAGAGTTTCGGCCAGATCTTTGCTCACACTCATACGGTCTTCTACCGTAGATATGCCATGCAATACTGTAGCATGACGCCTGTTGAGCTTAAATCCGATTGCCGTAGATGACATCCCGGTCAATTTTTTAGCCAGGTACATGATTACCTGACGGGCATCCGCCACGTCTCTCACCCGGCTCTTGGAAAATATCACCTCCGGATTAAGATTGTAATAGTCAGCAGTGGCCTCTACAATCATCTCGATGTTCATAGGCTTCTTGGACTCCATTTTTATGGAGTTGCCCATCACATCGAGTGCCATATCGACTGTAATCGGAGCATTGTTGGTAATGGATCTTGTCAGTATTCCCATTACCACTCCTTCCAGTTCCCTGACTGAGTTTTTCGCTTTTTCTGCGATTATATCCAAAACCTCGTTCGGCAAGTCGAGACCATTCTTACGGGCCTTGAAGTAAAGTATTTTTCGCCTCAGTTCCAGATCAGGTTTCGGCAGTTCTTCAGTGATACCCCATTTGAAGCGGTCGATCAGACGGTCCGGTATTCCCTCCAACTCACTCGGGCGCCGGTCGCAGGTAAATACAAGCTGCTTGCCCGACTGATGCAGATGATTGAAGATGGGGAACAACGCCTCACTGGTCTTTACTTTATTGGATAGCTCCTGCAGATCATCAATCAGAAGTACATCCATTTGCTGGAACCAATTGATAAAGCCGGGAATCTTTTTCTGAATAACCGCATTGGCGTACAGATGCTGGAACTGACGCATAGTGGTAAACAGCACTTTCGCCTGTGGGTTCTGCTCTCGGATACGTATTCCGATCGCCTGGATAAGGTGAGTCTTTCCTACCCCTACCGGTCCGAAGAGAAAGAAGGGATTGAAATCTTTTTTCTTTGGATTGCGAGATATGTATTCAGCGATTGTATAAGCCAAACGGTTGCTATCCCCTATACAATAGTTCTCGAAGTTCAATGAGGGATTAAGCTGAGGATCGAACTCATCAGCGTGGCTCACGGTTTTCTGCTCCGCCATTGCATCAGGCTTCTGCAATGACTGGATGAATCGGCTACCGACGGCATGGCTCTGTCCGGGCGAGGACAATCTAACATCTGCTCCCTGTATGTTGCTCAATACAGGGACATGATAGGAAAGTTTCACATGCTCTCCGAATACATGGCGCAATGTGGAGCTCAACAATGAGTGGAGCGAATCCTCATACACCTCATAGAAATAATGAGAGGGGACTTTCAGGGTTAAAGTATCTCTACCTGTCTCTGGGTCGCGCTCGAGACCGGTTGCTTCAGTTTTGGAAAAGTAAATCTTAAACCGCTCCTCGCCCAAGTTGTCGCGGATGATTTGCAGGCATTTCTGCCATTTCTCTTTGAAATCTTCAACCATGGTAATGATACTTAATAAATTGCGTTTGTCGCTCTCATCGGTAAGCGAGCCCTGAGCCTTTTAACGGGGCCTTTTCGCTTAGGGGAAAGTAATGCAAAATAAGAAATAAAAATCCTAAAAAAAAATAGCCTCTACAATTTGGATTGTTGAAGTACTCCTAAATGCTTGATTTTTAAGTCTGCTTTCACACGACATATAATAGATGTAAAATCTTTTTTATCAGCAAATTACTCTTCTTAAACACCTATAAATTATAAGACCCTTATTTAGATTCAATCTAAATAAGGGTCTTATGCTATTTTTCCTCGGGTTTCTACGAAACTGATCTTAGACCCCGTCTCATAAAATTAAAGAGGTACTGGGGTCTTAGAGGAGCTTGATGCTGATGTAGCGCTTCGGATTCTTCTTGATATCTACTATCAAGGAGTCTACATCTGCTGCTACCCTATTGAGTTTATAGTAGAGTTCCGGATCATTCATCATCAGCCCAAGAGTCGAATTCTTGTTGTTCAGTTGCTCTGAGAATCGCTTCAGGTTTGCGGTCAGGGCATTTACGTTTTCAACCGTGGCGTCTAATGGAAGGGTCTTGAGCTTATAGGAGAGATCAGCCAAGTTCACTGTAGCTGAATCGAGTGTACCCGTCATTTTGGTGGCGTTCTTCATTATAACAGGCAGGTCTCTTCCGGCTGTAGAATTAAGTGCTCTGGTTGTCGCTTCCAAATTGGCGGTTATGGCATCAAGTCTCTGAATTGAGGCCAACAATGCCGGGTCCCCCACCAATTTATTCAAGTTTCCGAGCAAGGAGTCTATCTGAGGTATCACTTCCTCTACTTTCGGAACAAGGTTTTCGGTTACATTCGACATCATGTCAGGTTTGGCCTCACCTTTCAATGTACCTCCAACAGGTATGAACTCCTTTCCATCTCCTATTTTGATTTCAATTGATGGACCTCCCAATAAGGATGGTGTCAAATAGGCTATACTACCTTCGGGCAACCTCAGTTGCTTGTCAAGGGCCAAGTCTACCTCAACCTTGCCGGGCTTGTCATACGGGAAGCGTATCTCGCGCACCTGACCGACTTTGTAACCTTGGATAGTTACCGGCGCAGCGGTCTCCAGCCCTGCGACATTTTCGTAGGAAGCTATATAGAAATTTGCCGGTTTGAAAAGGTTGATCCCCTTCAGATAGTCGATTCCGAATATAAGGATGGCAATTGCTACTATTACCGATGCTCCTATTGCAAATTCCTTATTTAATAGTTTCTTCATAGATACAGTATTATAGAAGATCTGACTTTTATGAAGTCGTTAAAACTTTTATCTTTTAGACCCGGTCTTAGAGACTACGGGGTCTTAGGTTCTCTATTCTTTTTGTCTCGTAGCTTCAATGATAAAGGCATCCGGTATCTTACTCTTGACCTCCTTAAGCAATGACTCGGCCTCGGCCTTTGTCTTGAATTCTCCGTAGGTGTACTTATAAAAGTTGTTTTCTCGGAACATTGTGACGGGATTCATTCCCCTGAAACGTGGATTATTCGGTTTCAGCTGATCCTTGGATGCGAGTATCTGAATCTTATAGACGGTTTCAAAATGACCTCCCCTTTTGGCCTTGAAGTTCTTTTTCTTTTTCTTCTCGGCCTCTTTCTTAGCTTTATCGGCGGCTTTCTTGGCTTTCTCTGCTGCCTTGCGCTCAGCTTTTTCTCTCTTTGCCAATTCTTTGGCGCTAAGTTGCGGAGCGGATGGTTCGGATGCCTCTACTACTGGCTTTGCCAATCTTTCATCAGCGGTATGTAGGGGAATATCCGCGACTTGTAAGTCCCGGCTCTCCGATTTATGCCTTGAGGAAGTGGATCTGCGTCGCCGCTGAGCATACTCTTGACGTTTTGCGTCTGAGGAGGTAGAAGTAGCAGCGTTCGATACCTTACCGTTAGCCTTGCGTTCCGTTGATTGAGGGGTAGCCGCAGGAAGCAGCATCGCCGTTACATCCGAAGCTGGTTCAATCACTTCCTCTTCCTCCTCAATTTGAACTACTTCCTGCTTCCGATCCCTGTTTTTTTTTAAACCACCCTTATCATAACCCTCTACATAACTTTTTACAGCCTCAAACAGAGATTCAGCTAAAGCCTTGACGCCCTTGTCTGAACCCATGTAAGCTGCCTGCGTAGGATTACATATAAAGTCCAACTCTACAAGTACCGCGGGCATTGAAGTTGCCCATAATACCCAGAATCCAGCTTGATGGACTCCACGGTCCCGCCTTCCGGCATGGTTTACCAACTGCTTCTGGGCCTCTTTGGCAAACCTCAGACTGTTATGCAGGTTTTTCTTCTGGGCCATCTCAAAGATGATATAGGACTCATCCTTACCGGGATCGAAACCGGAATACCTCTGTGTATAGTTATTCTCGAGCTCGATTACGGAGTTTTCCCGGCGGGCGACTTCCATATTATTATCATCCTTATGTAGTCCTAAGGCATATACGGAGGCTCCATTTACCGTGGTACGGTTCTTATTGCTCTTATCTACCGAGTTGGTATGAATAGAGATGAACAGATCACCCTTGGCACGGTTGGCTTTCGTAGCCCTCTCCTGTAAGGTCAGGTATGTATCGTTGTCGCGGGTCATCACGACATCCACATTCTTGAGCTTCTTTTTAATAAGCTGATTCAGTTCCCTTCCTACAGCGAGGTTTATATCTTTTTCTTTTTGGCCGTTGTCTACCGCGCCTGCATCTTTTCCACCATGACCAGGATCGACTACAAGTATGAATTTTGTATTGTCAATAACCTCGGCCTTTACAGAGATTGCAAGCCCTTCTCCACCGCTTAATACTGCAAGTGTGGAGACAATAGCCAATAGACTGTTTCTTATTTTCTTATACCAATGCAAACTGCTTTGTTTTACAAGCGTTATGGGAAACAGTCTTATTAACTGTTTCCCAATACTATGAATAGATTTATTTTTCTATAGCTCGAAGGATACTCTCAACGAGACTGCCCGACTTCTTAGAATGGCAGGTCATCGCTTGGCTCTCCAGCCGGTACTCCAAATGCAGGTGCGGCAGGTGCGGCACCGAATGACGGGGCTGCCGGAGCTACTCCGAATGTAGCAGCGGGAGCCTGGGTCAATGATGAGCCGGGACCTGTAATTTCGCGAGCCGCATAGCAGCTTACGTCGGTATACCAACGGCCTTGGAACTCTCTGCTCTCGATATCTATTGAGAATAGGTAGCATTTCCCTATCTCAAGAGGTATATTGTTGACCCTGTCTCCAAACAGGTAGATCTTGATCTTTTTGGGGAAGTTGCCGAATGTTTCAAATACCCATTCTTTCTTCTTCCATGGATTCCCTGCCTTAGAGATACCCTCCTGCAGAGGGAGATCGATAATTACTTTTCCTTCTATATCCATTATAATTCCTTTGTTGTTCTTTATATTCCTCAGGGGACACCCCCTCACGTCTTAGGGATATACCGCGTCAGATTAAGGGGGCTTACTCTCACTGATCTCCCCTTTACACACTTATCTGCGAAATTACTATTTTTTTCGCTTCTTTACAAACTTACAACCCCGATTAATTTTGAACCCGCAAATTATTTAGGGTTGAAGTGTAAAGAATTTAAGGGTAAAAAGGAAAGATTTCAGGATCTTATAGGAGTTTCACCCTCTTTTCACGTTATATTAGAGAAAACAGTAATAAGACCCTTTATGGCCATTGAAGAAATGACAGAGAAAAAACCGACTGAAATTTTCAAGGCTTTCCCGGCCCTTACCGAAAAGCAGAAGGAGCAGTTCACCAAACTTTTGGATCTCTACCCTGAATGGAACTCCAAGATAAATGTGATCTCGAGAAAGGATATAGACAATCTTGAGATCAATCACCTTCTCCATGCTTTAGCCATTGCTAAATTCATTCATTTCCAACCAGGCTCCCGGGTTCTGGACTTCGGTTGCGGGGGTGGGATACCCGGTATCCCCTTAGCTATTATGTTCCCTGATGTCCACTTCCATCTGATCGACCGTATCGGGAAGAAAATTAAGGTTGCCCAATCTATCGCTGAGGAAATCGGTCTGAAGAATGTAACCTTCCAACATGGTGATATTGGCGAATGTCGCGAGAAGTTCGATTTTGTAGTCAGCAGGGCTGTTATGCCTCAGGCTGATCTCGTCTCTCTCTCAAAAAAGAATATTGCAGGGGAACAGAAAAATCCTTTGCCAAATGGGGTAATCTCCCTCAAGGGTGGTGACCTCCAGGCTGAATTGCGTCCTTTGGCAAAGAGCACTGAGACCATCCCCCTCTCCAATTATTTTGATTATCCTCATTTCAAGGACAAGTATGTAATTTATACTTCGGTAAATCGAAACTGAAACAAATTATGGATACATTGAAAATAGCAAAGTTCGAGCTTTCCCTTTTCGGGATCAATACTTATGTCGTGTGGAATCCATCAACCGGAGAGTGCGCTATAATCGATCCCGGTATGATAAACCGTCATGAGGAACAGGCTCTTGACAATTTCATCTCAAAAAATAACCTGAAGGTTACCCACCTCATCAATACCCATTTACACATTGATCACGCTATCGGTAATCATTATGTGGAGGACAAGTATGGTGTCTCAACCGAGGCTTCTAAGGCCGATGAGTTCTTAGGACAGCATATCAAGGAGCAAGCCCGGATGTTTGGAATACCGGAAAAAGTTGAGGATTTGTCTATATCTACTCCCCTGAAAGATGGTGAAATAATAAAAATCGGTGATGGAGAACTTAAAGTCCTGGAGGTTCCGGGACATTCTCCCGGTGGATTGGCTCTTTATGACAAGGCTGATGGATTTGTAATTACGGGCGACTCACTCTTCCAAGGTTCTATAGGACGTACGGATCTTGCGGGAGGAAACCACTCTACCCTGCTCAATTCTGTCAAGAAGCAACTCTTGACCCTCCCTACCCATACTGTAGTTTACCCGGGTCATGGTCCGGCTACCACAATCGGTCAAGAGGTAAAATACAATCCCTTCCTACAATAAATCTAAGGAGAATAAAGGTAAGGATAAAAGTCAGCGAGAGAAAAGCTCTCCCGCTGACTTTTATTTTGGTATGAATGGCCAGGCTCAATAATAAGAAGCCCGGGCTCAGTTTTTTATTTTACGGCATGACAAGCAGACAAGATAACTTCGCTTACAGTCGGATGACCGAATATTACGTTCTCTATATCATGCAGAGTCATGTTCTTGTTCATCATCTCGACACACTGCTGAGCTAAGTCAGCGGCTTGAACACCCATGATATGGGCACCGATAAGAACATCATCTTCCTTACGGAACAGCAGTTTGCACAAACCTTCCGGTTCTCCCAATGCCAATGCCTTTCCATTTGCACGGAAGAAGGACTGCCCTTTGCGGACAGCGATTCCGGCTGCTTTACATTGCTCTTCAGTCATACCGGCCATTCCACATTCCGGAACCGTGAATACCGCAGAGGGTACAATATCGAAACGGATTTCATCCTTCAGACCTTGGATAGCATTAAGAGCTCTGATACCTTGGAATGATGCCACATGAGCCAACATCATCTTGGCATTGACATCACCGATAGCGAAAATATGGGGAACATTGGTCCTCATATACTCATCTACCGGAATTCCTTTTGGAGAGTATACTACTCCACAAGCTTCCAAATTAAGTCCCTCAACTCGGGGTGCGCGGCCTACTGCCATAAGAAGATCGGAAGAGACAACAGTCTTAGTCTCTCCTTTTTCTTCATAGACTACCTCACACTGGTAGAACTCATTCTGACGGATCTCCTTGGCGGCTGCTCCGGTGATGATATCTATCCCGCGTTTCGACAAGGTTTGCTTAAGACGCTTGGCAATATCGGAGTCAAACGGTGGAAGGATCTGCTTCATGAACTCGATTACAGTTACCTTAGATCCGAAACCGGCGAATATGGAGGCAAACTCCATTCCGATAACTCCTCCGCCGATAATAGTGAGGGATTCGGGAATATAATCGATGTCAAGGATTTTAGTGGAGTCCTTCACTATCTCAAGCTCAGCACCCGGAATCGGGAGCGAACGGGAGGTACTGCCGGTAGCTATAATGATATTGTCGGCTGTATATTCTTCTCCGTTGGCGTCTACTACAGTTCTTTGATCCTTGAAGGAGCCCTTGCTTTCTACTACGTTGACCTTCGCGCTTTTCAGCATTGCGGCGATTCCGTTACGGAGAGTGTCCGTGACTTCGCGCTTACGATCTACAACCTTATTGTAATCAAGCATGAAGGTGAAATCATCAATACCGAATTTCTCAGCCTCGCGCAGTTGCATGACCATCTCGGAATTGCGGCAAAGACATTTGGTAGGAATGCAACCCTCGTTAAGGCAAGTACCGCCGAGACGGTCGCCGTTGAAAAGGGTTACGCTCATACCTCGCTTGGCTGCTTCGAGAGCGGTTTCGTACCCACCGGGGCCTGCCCCGATGATTATCAGATCGCTATGCATTTGCTTTCAGGTGTTTGTAATTCAGGATCGGATTCTTAGCCGCACCGGTCTCGTCAAGCTTGCGGACGGGTGTGGTAAGAGGTGCCTCCTTAACCTTTTCGGGCTCATTGGCTGCCTCTTCAGCTACCTTACGCAATACTGCGATGAAATCATCCAAAGTCTCCAGGCTCTCTGTCTCCGTGGGCTCTATCATCATCGATTCGTGGAACAGAAGCGGGAAGTAGATTGTAGGTGCGTGATAGCCATAATCCAAGAGACGTTTAGCCACATTAAGTGTAGTAACCCCTGTAGATTTGTCTTTAAGACCATCGAATACGAATTCATGCTTGCAGACGCCTTCTATCGGCAGCTTGTAAACATCCTTCAGACTCTCTTTGATGTAGTTGGCATTCAGAGTAGCCATAGGACCTACGTTGCGGATATTCTCCTTGCCCAAGGTCAAAATATAAGCGTAGGCTTTCATCATTACTCCGAAGTTACCGAAGAATGTGCTCATGCTGCCCAAGGATTTATCGAAGTCTTTGATCGCAAATGTGCCATCTTCCAACTTCACTACGTGAGGCGCAGGAAGCAGTTCCTTCAGATGCTCAGCTACACCTACCGGGCCTGATCCGGGACCACCACCTCCGTGAGGTGTCGAGAAGGTCTTATGAAGGTTGATATGCATGATATCGAATCCCATATCGCCGGGACGTACCTTTCCGAGCATCGGGTTCAGGTTAGCTCCATCATAATAGAGAAGGCCACCTGCCTTATGTACCAGATCAGCGATCTCTACGATTTCAGTCTCGAACATACCCAAAGTATTCGGGTTGGTCATCATGATACCTGCTACGGTATCATCCAACAATGGCTTCAGGTCTTCAACGTCGATTGAACCGTTAGGCTTGGACTTAACTTCCACAACTTCCAGGCCGGCTACCATTGCTGAAGCCGGGTTGGTACCGTGGGCTGAATCAGGTACGATGACTTTGGTTCGCTTGTTGTCTCCGCGCAGACGGTGATATTGGCGCATGATCATCAGACCGGTCAGCTCTCCGTGAGCACCTGCGTAGGGATTGAGGGTGAACTCTGCTAAGCCGGCCAGACTGGCAAGAGCTTTCTGAAGATTATAATAGAGTTCGAGTGCACCCTGAACGCTTTCCGGAGACTGAAGAGGATGCAATGCTGCAAATTCAGGCAATGCGGCTATTTCCTCGTTGATTTTCGGATTGTACTTCATAGTACAGCTTCCCAGAGGATAGAAACCGGTGTCCACTCCGAAGTTTTTAGAAGAGAGGTTGGTGTAATGTCTTACAACGTCAGGCTCACTTACTTCGGGCAATTCCAGAGGTTCGGTACGCAGAAGGTCAGCCGGTATATCGGCCATTCCTTCAGTATGATAGTTGTCTGCGGGAAGTTCGTAACCTTTACGACCTTCGCGAGACAGTTCGAATATCAGTTTATCGTAATATTTCATTTCGTCAAGGTCTTAGCGGGTCAATACTTCTACAAGTTTATCTATCTCTTCTTTGGTACGTTTCTCCGTAACGGCAAACTCTACCATTCCGTTCTCAAGTACTACCGGACCCATGATGCCTTCTTCCATCAGTTTTTCATTGGCGGCTTTCATGTCAATATCAGTAGTCATTGTGAATTCTTTCAAGAATGGTTTGTTATAGGCCAACTTGAATTTACCACTCTCAGCAAGCCGATTGCAAAGATAATGAGCGCCATCGCAGCTGAGTTTGTTAACCTCAACAAGACCTTGCTTGCCCATCAATGCTACATAAATAGTAGCGAACAGGGCCATCAGGCTCTGGTTTGAGCAGATGTTTGATGTTGCCTTCTCGCGACGGATATGCTGTTCGCGTGCCTGGAGGGTCAATACGAATGCGCGTTTTCCGTCAGCATCCTTGGTTGCACCTACTATACGTCCAGGCATCTTGCGCAGACAGCTCTTGCTGCAGGCCATGAATCCGAGGTATGGTCCACCGAATTGTACCGGGATACCTAAAGTCTGGGCATCACCGCAAGCTATATCTGCTCCCCATTCACCGGGAGTGCGGAGTACGGCCAGGGTGCTGGGATCGGCATTGATAGCCAACATCGCCTTTGAACCATGTAGTTTGTCTGCCAAACCTGTGAAGTCTTCAATTATTCCATAACGGTTTGGGGTCGGTACGATCATTCCGGCTACATCGCCCTTTTCCAATTCTGCATAGGCTGCTTCAAGGTCGGTCACGCCATCTTTCTCCGGAATGATGGTCAGATCTACTCCGTGGAATGAAGCGTAAGTTTCAATCACCTTTACCACAGCGGGCAACAGAGTTGCTGAAACTAAGACGCGATTCTTTTTCTTGGCGGATGCTACCATCATCATCATGGCTTCGGCCGTAGCGGTCGCACCGTCGTACATAGACGCATTAGAAGCCTCCATACCGGTCAGCTCGGAGATGAAGGACTGGTATTCGAATATATATTGAAGGGTACCCTGTGAAATTTCAGGCTGGTACGGGGTGTAAGCGGTATAGAACTCGCTGCGTCCCAAGAGATGAGGAATTACCGAGGGAGTATAGTGATCGTAGGCACCCTGACCGGCGAAGATAGTCAGTTTGCGGTTCTTTTTACCAAGTTCCTCGAAATGGCGACGCAGTTCTATTTCTGACATCGCAGAGGGAATCTCGTATTCCCCCTTGAAGATTACCTCAGCAGGAACATCCCCGTAAAGGTCATCTACTGAATTGACCCCGATTTTTTTCAGCATCTTTTCGATATCCTGCGGGGTATGCGGTATGAATTTGTTACTCATGTCAAGATGAAAGGTTATAGATCCTGTCCCAAAAAAGTTAAGAGACACCGGGACCTTATTTCCGGATAGGCTCCTTCCCCCGGGCTATCAATTGGAGAACGCAGGCCCTTGGGTAAGGCCCAATGGTCCTGCGTCTCAGTCCTTTTCTTTATAGATGATAACCCGTCAAATGGATTATTACTCTTCAGCGCAGAGCTTGCTGTAAGCCTCGCTGTCAAGCAGCTTGTCGATCTCAGAAGGATCGTTTACCTGAACCTTCATCAACCAAGTGGAGAATGCGTCCTTGTTGATCAGACCCGGATCATCCTCGAGATCCTCGTTTACTTCGATTACCTCCCCGGTTACGGGTGAATAGAGGTCGCTGGCAGCCTTTACAGATTCTACTGCTCCGAACTCTTCGCCGGCTACTACATTATCGCCAACTTCAGGAAGATCGACATATACGATATCACCCAGGGCATGCTGGGCATAATCGGAGATTCCTACTACGGCTACTGTGCCGTCGATACGTACCCATTCATGGGACTCCGCATAGCGGAGGTTTTCGGGATTTGCGCTCATTATATTGTTTGTTTATTTATTATTTCTTGTAATTCTTTTCGTAGAAACGTTTCTTAACTACCTTTCCAGGGAAAGTCTTCTTACGGATACGGATCTCTACTTCGGTTCCGAGTTTGTCGTAAGGTTTGTTGACCATAGCCATAGCTACGCTCTTTCCTGTGGAGATAGACTTGTAACCGGTAGTTACCTCACCGATCTGCTCGCCATTAACCTCTACCGGATATCCATGACGAGGTACAGCGTTGCCCTCGAGTTCGATTCCCACGATACGGCGTTTAACTCCCTCAGCTTTCTGCTTTGCCAGGGCTTCCTTACCGATGAACTCCGGTTTGTCAAGTTTGACAAACATGCTCAAGGATGCCTCGATCGGGGAGATTTCCTCTGTCAGCTCATCGCCATACAGCGGTAAGCCAACCTCGAAACGAAGTGTGTCGCGACATCCGAGTCCACATGGCTGTACGCCGGCTTCCATAAGTTTATCCCAGAGACGGGCAGTAAATTCATGGCTGCCATATACCTCGAAACCATCCTCACCGGTATATCCGGTTCTGGAGATTATTACATCCTCTCCATCCAAATGATAGGTCTTGAAGTTATAGAAGGCGATCTCGGAAAGTTCCAGTCCAAGGATCTTGGAAAGAACCTCCTCGGCACGCGGGCCCTGAACTGCCACCTCACCATATTTCGGGCTTTCGTTTTCGATCACTACCTCGAAACCGTGAGCATTGTCCATGATCCACTTTACATCCTTATCGATGTTGGCTGCGTTGATTACCAGGAAATATTCGTCATCGTGAACTTTGTAGACTAACAGGTCATCTACCGTACCGCCATTCTCGTTACACATCATGCCGTAGAAGATCTGGCCGTCGGGTGCGCCGGTTACATCGTTTACGAAAATGTGGCTTACATATTTATAGGCATCGGGACCCTTTACGCGTACCTCGCCCATGTGGCTTACATCGAATACGCCTACATCCTGGCGCACCGCGTTATGCTCTTCTGTGATACCTTTGTACTGAATGGGCATGTCGAAACCACCGAACGGAGACATCAAGGCTCCTAATTTTACGTGGCGGTCATGCAGACACGTCTTCTGAAGATTTTCTTCCATGTGTTTTCTCTTGGTATGTTAAGTTTTGAGCCGCTTTCAGAGGTCTGAAATGGTAGGCTTCGTAATTTTTTCCAAAGTTAAGCAACTTTACCAACATCCGCAATATTTTTATTTATTAAATTTGCATAGAGTTATCACAAGGGGGCTTTTATAGGGGTTTTCCGGGTCTCTCTCCCTTAATTTCGGGGGATATCGGAGGAAATTTTAGATTTATGAATTATCCTTTATTTCTTGCAAGACGTCTTTCACTTCACTCCTCAGGCCGGGGCAGCGCGCCGGCTGTGAAGGTTGCTTCTGCGGCTGTAGCCCTTTCCATAATCGTAATGCTTTGTTCTATCTCCATCGTTACGGGGTTTAAGAATGAGATTGTCAAAAAGGTCATTGGTTTCAATGCGGACATCCAGGTCATGATAGAGGATTTAGGGGAAGGCAACAATAACATTCTCTACCTCTCTCCTACTCTGAAGGCTCTATTGGAAGATAATCCGGACATAAGTGAATATGCTCTCCAGATTTCTGTGCCCGCTGTCTTCAAGACTCAGGAGGATTTCAAGGGAATTTATCTACGGGGTATTTCAGATTCTACTACCTCGGCTTTTATCCGTGAGAATTTAGAGGAGGGGAAGGTACCGGCAAATGATGCCAGGGAAGTGGCCCTCTCAAGATTGGCGGCAAATAAACTCGGCCTGAAGACAGGAGACAGGATTGACACTTATTTCTTTTCGGATGACATACGGGTGAGGCCACTCAAAGTCAGTGGCATCTTTAATACCCATTTCGATTCATACGATGATGTTACGGCCTATACTGATTTGGGTTTGTTACAGGGTCTTTCTAAATTGGATCCTACTGAGGGTTCTTCGTTAAAAATCACCGTTTCCGATTTTAACCGTCTCGATGAGATTGCGGCTGATCTCCAAGCAAGTCTCGACCATGCTACGGCTTCGGGGCTGCTGGCTCGAAAATATCATGTCATGTCTGCTCATCGTGCCGGTGCTTCCTATTTTCAATGGCTGAACCTCTTGGATACCAACGTTGTTGTCATATTGATCCTCATGGTGGTTGTAGGTTGCGTTACTCTCATCGGAGGAATGTTGATGATTATCCTTGATAAGAAGAGCTTCATAGGACTGCTGAAAGCCCTTGGAGCAAAGACCGGAAGCGTCAGGTCAATTTTCATTTACCTGGCTCTGAGGGTCGCTCTAATCGGTATGATCATCGGCAATGTTCTGGCGCTCGGGATATTATGGGCGCAAGATCGTTGGCACTTCCTGCGTCTCGACCCGGAATCTTATTATATTGATTTTGTACCGATATCGTTTGATTGGACTGATTTCATCCTGCTTAACGCCGGAGTGCTCGTCATTTCATATCTCACCCTTATCCTGCCGAGCCGGTTCGTAGCGGGTATCTCCCCTGCCGAGACAATGAGATATGAATAATTGGCACGTTTTTTGTCCCCTATTTTATCGGCTAAGAGACCCTAATCTGAATCCTTTCAAAGGACAATTAAAGGGACCAAACCGAAATAAACAGACAAACCAAAATTCTAAAAACATTTAAATATGACAAATGGTAAAATCGGGGTAACAACCGAAAATATTTTCCCCGTAATCAAAAAATTCCTTTACTCAGACCATGAGATTTTCCTCCGTGAACTGGTCAGCAATGCCGTAGACGCTACCCAGAAGTTGAAGACCCTTTCAGCCTTCGGAGACTTCAAGGGTGACTTAGGTAAGATGGATGTCAAGGTTACCATTGATAAAGAGAAGGGTACCCTGACTATCTCTGACCATGGTATCGGAATGGATGCTGAGGACATAGATAAATACATCAACCAGATTGCTTTCTCAGGGGCTGAGGAGTTCCTGGAGAAATATAAAGATACCGCTAACTCTATCATCGGTCATTTCGGCCTCGGGTTCTATTCTGCTTTTATGGTATCCGATAAGGTAGTGATCCGCTCCTTGTCTTATAAGGAGGGTGCCCAGGCTGTAGAATGGACCTGCGATGGTTCACCTGAATATCAGATGGGGCCGACAGATAAGACCGAGCGAGGCACTGATATTATCCTCTACATAGACTCCGACAGCAAGGAGTTTCTTGAGCAAGCCCGCATAGATACCCTTCTTAAAAAATATTGCCGGTTCCTTCCCGTTCCGGTTATCAGTGGTAAGAAACAGGAATGGAAGGATGGTAAGATGGTCGATACGGATGAGGACAATGTAGTCAACGCTACCGAACCGCTATGGACCCGTAAACCTTCCGAACTCACTGATGCCGATTACCTTAAGTTCTATCATGAACTTATGCCGGGTCAGCCGGATCCTATGTTCTGGATCCACCTTAACGTGGATTATCCTTTCACTCTTACAGGTATCCTCTATTTCCCGAAGGTTGAGAGCAATATCGATCTTCAGAGAAACCGTATTCAGCTTTATTGCAATCAGGTTTATGTCACGGATCAGGTTGAGGGTGTAGTGCCTGAGTTTATGACGCTCATGCAGGGCATCATTGACTCTCCTGACATTCCTCTGAATGTTTCCCGTTCTTATCTGCAAGCGGACCAGCAGGTCAAGAAAATCTCCGGTTACATCTCCAAGAAGGTTGCCGAGAAACTGGACAAGATGTTCAAGGATGACCGCAAGTCGTTTGAGGAGAAGTGGCCAGATATAAAGATTTTCATCGAATACGGTATGCTGACCGATCCTAAGTTCTATGATCAGGCTTCCAAGTTCTTCCTTCTTGAGGATGTCAACGATAAGTTCTATACTTTGGAGGAATACCGTCAGCTTGTTGAGTCTGAACAGAAGGACAAAAACGGACAGCTTATCTACCTCTATGCCACCGATAAGGCTGAGCAATATTCATATATCTCTGCCGCGGAAGCTAAGGGTTACAGTGTCCTGCTTATGAACGGCCAACTTGACCAGCATGTCATCGGCTTGCTCGAAAGCAAACTCGACAAGGTTAGCTTCGTACGTGTGGATGCCGATACGCCTGAGCGCCTTATTGCCAAGGAGGAGAAAGAAAGTGCATCCTTAAGTCCCCTGCAGCAGACTGAGATGGAGCTTTTGTTCCGCGATGGTCTTCCTGAGGTTGAGAACGCCAACTTCCTCATCCGTTTTGAGAATATGGGTGAGAATGCGGCCCCGGCAACTGTTATCCGCAATGAGTTCATGCGTCGTATGAAAGATATGTCTGCTTTACAGCCTGGTGCCGGTTTCTATGGACAGCTGCCGGATAGCTACGAGCTGATCGTAAATACTGCCCAGCCTGCTGTTGCCAAGATTATGAAAGAGGCCGGTGAAAAGTTGGACAGCAAGCTTCAGCCTATAGCCGATCAGATCTCTGCTCTTCAATCAGAAATCGAAGAGGCGCGTAAGAAGGCCGAAGAGGCTAAGCTTTCTACTCCGGACTCTAAGGATCAGGAAAACAAGATTTCTGCTCTGCGTGATGATGAGAAGAAGGCGGTTGCGGAGTTTGCCGCAGGTCAACCCGTAGTTCGTCAGATCATAGACTTGGCTCTCTTGCAAAGTGGCCTACTTAAGGGTAAGGAATTGGATGCTTTCGTTAAACGCAGCATCTCCCTCCTCTCCTAAATATAACCATAATATGACCCCGTCTCATAAAATTAAAGACAGACAGGGTGTAACTGTACTAAAAACGCCGACTCTTTGTTCAGGGTCGGCGTTTTTAGTATCATTACTTTTCTTCTGGCGTTTCTTCTTTCTTTTCAGGGGTTTCTTCCGAAGCCTCTTCCGGGGTCTCTTCCGGGGTCTCTTCCGGGGTGAATTTTGTATATCCGGCATCAACCAGTATGTTATACCAGGTGAAGAGCTTCTTTATGTCCGAATTATAGACGCGGTCGCGGTCGTAGTTCTCTACTACTTCTCCGAAAAGCTCGCCCAATCCATTGGACGCGGTAAGTTCCTTGACATCGATCTTCTCCCCTTTCTTATAGGCATATAGACGATCCAATATCTCTCCAAGGGGAAGATCTTCCTCTATGGTGTACATCGCTATGTCACCTAACGAAATGAGCTTATCGCGCTGTCCGGTCGGAAGGCGTTTTTTGTCGCTCAGGTTTTCTACTATTAAAGAACGGTTGCCCTGAGACACGATTTTATAAAGGCCCGGCTTCCCACTAATCGAGATTATTTCTCTTAAATTCATATTATTGAACTCTTTATTTTTTTCAAGTTAAATTTTTGTTCTTCGTTACTTCCTCTTTGTTTCCCGTCAAAATTAATCGGTCCTTACTTGACTGATTAATTCCTCTACCCTCCCCAAAATGTCGGAACGGTCGTCGTTGATGATCTCTTCCAAACGAATCAGATGATCATCGGCCGCCATTTTCAATTCCAGCCATTCCCCTTTTTGGCTCTCTATTCTTCCAAGAGCATCCTCTCTTGACATACCATTCCGATCATGTACCCTTTTTATCCGCAATTCCAACGGTGCGTTCACTAACCATATCTCAGGTATCATTTCCGTAAGTCCGGCTGTTGAGAAGAGGGCGGACTCCACAAACAGAATCTCCCCCGGACACTCATTATGCCACCGTAGGATATCGTTCCTGACAGCCTCATGTACGCAACCGTTAACCAAATTCCTCAGGCTTTCATCGGCAAATATAAGGGAGGCCAATTTCGGTCGGTTCAATTTACCGTCTGAAAGATATATTTCCTCAGTAAAGGCTGATTCAAGTTCTTCTTTCAGAGCCGGATCATTTTCCATCAGGCGCCTCGCCTCCATATCCGTATCATAGACCTTAAACCCTTTGAGACGCAATATTCGGGCCACGACACTTTTGCCGGATCCTATCCCGCCGGTGATTCCGATTATTCTCATTTCCTTATCTTACTACTGAATACTCTACGCTGTCAGTGACTAAGGAGGGTCTTACGAGCCCTGCCGGAACCTGACTCAAGACTACTCCCAACTTGCCATTCCTGGATTCCCCAACTTTGGAGTAATCTACGGTCGCCTCTATTACCGGATTCTCATCTCCGAAACGACTCATAGGCACGTAGAACTCTACCGGAACTTTGGATGGGAAGAGCACCAGAGTGAGCTCATCCGGGACATTAAGGGCACGGATGGTAGCTATGACTTCCTTACGTACCAAGGGTTCGGCTTCTATCCTTATCTCTACCCGTGAGGGTATCACTCTCACTCCCTTGATCGGCTTTATATCTGCAGGCACCATAACCGGTTCGTTGATATGCCGTCGGGTAATTTTCTGGGTAAAGACGCTGTGGATCGTGTCTAAGATATCGGAAGCCCCATAGAGTTTCACCCTCACCGGGACTGAAGAGGGTTTACCCATAATGACTGAACCGGGAGCCGCTTCAACTTCGGCCGACACTACAACCGGAACTGTACGTCCCTTACCTGTCGAGTAATCCAATGTGATTGAATCCAGGGATTGTGAAAGAATGGAGGCGCTTTTTCCGAATGTTACTTTCAGAGCCGCCTTCATATCCGAGGGTGTGAAACGGAAGAGGCCCTTCTCTGAGTAGTCATTGAAATTGATATGCAGCGTCGGCTTGCGCATCACTCCCTGACGCAACAGGCTGGTACCTTGGTCTCGCACTGTTACATGCATCGACTGCGGAGGATCCGTTATAAAAATAACCGAATCCGGTACATTGTCCAACTGTATCTTGACGTTGAAGTCTGACTGAACGGAATCATTCATGGCCATCATGAACCAGAATATGGTTGCGAATACCACGAATATAAGGAACAGAAGAAGGTTATGGGACCTTTCGGATCCCTTAACCTTCTTCCAGCATCTTTTTATTTCAGGCAGTATCTTCATGCGCAAGAAATTGGTGGAAACTCCTTACCTCGAATTAGCCTTTTGCGTTTTGAGCCGGTTCAGGCTGCTGTCCTACGGGATAGACAGAGTTCTTGTCGACCTTGATCTGTACGTTGGGTGCGATCTCCAACATGATGATGTTATCCTGGATGCTATGGATACGACCGTGGATACCTCCTGCGGTTACTACCTTATCCCCCTTGGCCATTGCCTCGCGGGCTTTCTTGATCTCTTTCTGTTTCTTTGATTGCGGACGGATCATGAAAAAGTAGAAGACTACAATCATGGCCACGATCATCAGGATACCACTCAGGCCTCCGCCTCCTTGGGCGGCCTGAACTAAGATTGAATTCAGCATTGTTATGTTGTTTTAATTTTATATTCTTTATTATTCCCCTTAAAGATCCTAAGACCCGGTCTAAAAATTTTAAGGGCGCTTACAAATTTACGAAATCTTTATTGTAATTATTTCATCAACTCGCCGCTTTCTTTCAAGCGAGTGATGATTGCACCTAAGATACCATTCACAAATTGACCGCTCTTAGGAGTGGAATAGCATTTGGCGATGTTTATATACTCGTTTACCGATACCTGAAGCGGTATATTGGGGAAGTTCATGATCTCAGCCAAAGCTGTTATCAGAATCACCACGTCCATCAGAGCCAAACGACTCGAATCCCAATTGGTATTGTCTACGGCATCAGCAATCCAGGTTCGGTAAGTTGTCCGGTTCCTCAAAGCTGCTGTCAGCAGCTCTCTTCCGAAGGCGCGGTCTACCTCATCTTTGTACATTGGCATCATCTGGCTCTTGACAAATCCATTCGCCTTCTCTCCCTCTACGGCGAACCTCTTGAAGGTCTTCAATACGAATTCTCCCAAGATATCTAAGTCATCATTCCAGAATACCGATTTATCCTCCAAGGAGGAAAGGAAGTCTTCGTTGCGGAATATTATCTTCTTGAATATATCGCGCCAGAAATCAGCATCCTCTTCCAAAGTTACCGGCCCCGGTTTCTCCATATACTCTTTGTATATGTCAGATTGCATGATTGCTTTAAGAAGACTACGTATAATCAACCGGTCGTCATCTATCCAATTAAGGGAGTTATCGGAATCGCGTTCTGCCTGGAGTTGGTCGTCCCTCTCCAAAAGTGATATGAGCTTGTTATCTACAAATCTCAAATTAGGATTCTCATCCTCGGCAGTACGGATATATTTGTTGCGGTTGTCCTCTATCTCCTGCTCGCGCATCTTGGTTATGGCTACCGGTAAGGTGAGTAGCCTTAGGTAGAGTTCCCTTGAGGTTCTTAACGACCGCTCAAGACTCTTTACAGCGCCCGAGACATCATCCGATGATGCATAAAATGCCGAGAAGGTACTCTCGATCATCTTGCGTGCCCGTTCAAGTCCATGCAGGGTATAGTTCTCGCGCTTTGAGAATTCGGCAATCAAGCCCGAATCCTCGGCTACGAAATATTTATACAAGTCAGACCAAATACGGTGGTCTTCGGATCCATCTTTTATAAAATTCCGATAAAGGGCTGATTCTTTGATCTTGGATGCTACTCCCTCTGCCAAAGATTCAAGAGTGAAGCCGGTTTGAACCCGACGTCTTACGATCGCAGAGATACGTTCTTCGGTTGCGATAGTTTCTATAAATCGGGTATGTGCCAATGGCGCGTAACCACCTCTTTGCTTGATTTTACCTGCGGCCTCTACCATTAAGGCCAACATATCCAAATAAGCCTGGTATGCGAAACGCTTCTCGCGTGTCTGGCTTTCCGCCGGCTGTTCTATGGAAAATGCACTGTCGGAGACCAGATAGGAATACAATATCTGGACTACCTTTATTCTTATTAATACTCGGTTAATCATGAAGATTACGTTTCTTTATTAAGTCCCCCTTATATTTTCAATACTACCAATTTAAATATTTTGCCGCTGGCGCACTACCTCATACATCAGCACCCCGGCTGCTACCGAGACATTCAATGATCCGATGTTCCCTTTCAGCGGTATAGCCGCTAAATTGTCTGCCTCCCTCAGAATCTCATCGGATATCCCGGTTTCTTCTGCTCCCATCACTATAGCAGTCGGTACACTCATATCGATATCCGGGTACCTCTCCGATCCCTTTTCCGTAGCCGCTACGATTTTCAAGCCATTCTCGCGAAGGAATGTAACACCCTCCTTGAGGGACTTCACCCGACATACGGGTACATATAATAAAGCTCCGGCTGAGGTCTTCATAGCATCCGGGGTTACCGAAGCGCTCCCTCTTTCCGGTATCACTATGGCATCGACCCCGGCACAGTCTGCCGTTCTGGCTATAGCCCCGAAATTTCGGGTATCCGTTACCCCATCCAATACAAGGATAAATGGATCCTTTCCCTCTTCATACAATGCCGGTATTACATTCTCCAACTTATGATAAGGAGCGGCCGCCATCAAGGCTATAACCCCCTGATGGTTTTTCATTGTTATGCGGTTCAATTTCTCGACCGGGACTTTCTGAACAGGTATCTCGTGCAACTTCAATTCTGTTAGAAGATCCCGAGCCAAGTCTCCCGAAAGATCCCGCCTTAACAATACTTTGTCTATATGCCGTCCGGACTCAAGGGCTTCCATTACAGCCCTCATTCCGAAAATGTAATCATTCTTTTCCATTGTACTCTTTTCGTTTCCCCTTCCCTGATTAGCCCCAGTGTACCTTTAATTTTATGAGACGGGGTCTTAACTATGTAACAGCGAGCGTGCGTTCTCCATTGCGGCTTCGTTGAGTTTGCGGCCTGAAAGCATGCGCGCTAATTCGCGCACCCTCTCCTCGCTTTCAAGACGTCTTACATTCGAGACAGTCCTATCCTGAAGATCGGTCTTATATACCATATAATGGTTATTTCCTTTTGCCGCCACTTGCGGAAGATGTGTGATGGCTACTACCTGCATATCCTTAGCTATATCGGCCATCATCTCTCCCATCTTGTCAGCGATCTCTCCCGATACTCCGGTATCTATCTCATCAAATATCACTGTAGGCAATTTCAGTTTGTCTGCCATCATTCCTTTGATTGTCAAGGTCAGACGGGACATCTCACCTCCGGATGCAACTTTGCTCATCGGCATCGGCGACTGGTTCTTATTGAAAGAACACATGAACTCTACTGTATCCTGCCCCGATGGCGTTAGCTTTCCTTTCTCTAAAGATACTTCGAAGACGAGGTTCTTCAGACCCAAAGGCCGGGCTTCGCGCTGGAGTCTTTCCGAGAAGCTGTCAGCAGCCTTCCGTCGGCTGAGGGTCAGGGCCTCAGCTTCCTCTTTCAGTTTTGTCGCCAGTTCCCGGGCCTCCTCTTCAAGTTTCTGAAGTTCCTTGGGGTCGTTGTTGCTTTCAGACAATTGGGAAGCTATCTGTTCACGAAGTTCCACGAGGGCATCACACTCTGTTACCCGGAATCTTTTCTGAGCCTCGTAGAGCTCATGCATGCGTGTAGATAGCTTTTCTAACTCCAATGGATCCGTCTCAACACTCTCGGCAAGTTCTGAAATGGAATTGGCGATATCCGAAAGCTCTATATAAACCTGATTAAGACGGTCGTTGATCTCCGGGAAAGCTGCTGTCAGACTGCGGGCGTTCCCTACCAATCCTACGGCACTCTCCTCAGTTCCGTCGAGTGCTCCGTAGGCCCCGAAAAGGTTTTCCCTCAGTTCTTCTGAATCACTGAGCAGATCAAAGCGTTTCTCGATCTCTGCCAATTCACCCTTCTTGGGATCCAATGCGTTCAGCTGCTCCAATTGAAAACGCAATAACTCATTGTTCTCGCGTGACCGGTCGCGGTTCTCTTTGATTTTACGGATACGGGAACGAAGTTCCACATATTTCCGGAAATTCCCCTTATATTCGCTTCTGAGCTTATGATTGCCGGCCATGGAGTCGATGATATCCAGCTGATAGGCCGGTGTCGAAAGTAATCGGTTGGAGTTCTGACTATGAATATCTATCAGCTGCTGGGTTACCTGACCCAACACAGGAAGTGTAACCGGGGTATCATTAACAAATGCACGCGATCTACCCCCGGGAGCTATCTCGCGACGTACTATCACTTCCCCGTTATTCCAGTCGAGGTCCAGATGCTCAAACAGCAGTTTCACTCCCGGAGAGACGTTGTCAAAGCTTGCTTCAACCGAGGCTTTTCCTTCGCGTCCGGTCAAGACTTTTGTATCCGCACGCTCTCCGGTCAGAAGAGTCAAGGCCCCCATCATTACTGATTTTCCGGCTCCTGTCTCACCTGTTATTATCGACAACCCTTCCGAAAATTCTATCTGGAGGGAATCGATCAGCGCGTAATTCTTTATTGTCAGTCTTTCCAACATAGCTTTCTATTTTTTACCCCTTATTCCTCCGGCCGCCTGATCTTCTCCAGACGGTCTCTATCGGTCGGATATATCGGTTCCAAGAGTTTATATACCTCATCCCTCTCGGTCTGCGGGGCTTTGGAATAGATATTCACCAACTCATCTAATTTCGAGTCCCTGAACAATGACAGAGATACCGACATGGGAGCTACTTTGTATGCATCTGAAATCGCCTGAAGGGACTTGGTTATCGATTGCCTTCCCTTATCGGGACTTGTAACCATCTCGTCAAGCCCTTTGCGATGATAATCATAAAGCATATCCCGTATGCCTGACATATTGGAATCGGTAAAGGAGCTCAAGACACCACTCCTGTTCTTCGGATCCTCAAAGGGTCGCCACCCTATCTCGCCGAAAGACTGGGCCTGCTGCAATACCGATTGTGCCCTTTCCCAAAAATAATCTCCTCCTCGGGGTGAGAAGCTGTCGGAATCTATGGCTAAGAACAGGTAAGCGTAAAAATCTACCAATGCTCTCAGATTAGTGTCCTCATTATTTTCGTTGAACACTAAGGGATCTCCTTCCCTATATTCAAATTCCACTCTCGTATCGCGGAAGTTGAATAGATTGGTGGTATAGGTGGAGTTATAGACCGGTCTGGTCAACTGGGCCTGAATCTCCCCTTTTATCTTGTCATCTTTATATTCCTTGACCGTTAGGAAGAAGCGACATTCGATTTTCTCTACAGGCGAGAAGGTCCAGTTGGAGAATTTGGTCTCATTCAGATAGTCTGACAGGGTACTCTGTAAGGTCTCAAAAACCGATTTGCTCCCTTGTTCTATCTGTTGGGCGTTTACCTCAACGGTACATTTAAGTTCCTGGCCCATCATATCTGATGTCCCGGAAACCAACAGTATCCCTCCTGCTAAAATCGATTTTAAGATTTTCCTCATTTACAGATTCCTCAATTTTTTAATCTTATCACTCTCCTGACTCGCGCTTTTCTCTCTCAGCACGTTTCAGGAGTCCCTCGGCAAAATTCATTATATCTGCCGCTACCTCCTTTTTCGGTTTCAGGTCGAAGGAGAGGGTGAATCCATCGGCGGGTATAATTAGTATCTTGTTGTCATCGCTATTGAAACAAGCACCTTTGTCTTGCAATGAGTTCAATACTATCGCGTCCAGATTCTTGGCGGCTAATTTCCGTTTGGCGTTCTCAAATTCGTGGTCGGTCTCAAGTGCGAAACCTATCAATTTCATTTTTCCTTTATCGGCTCCCAGAGTAGCGGCTATATCAGGGTTACGTACTAACTTCAGCTCCAACTCTTCCTTACCTTCTCTCTTGATCTTTCTATCCGAGACTTCAGCTGGTGCATAGTCGGCTACCGCGGCTGCTAAAATCGCTAAGTCACACCCTTTCTTCTCCTCAATTACGGCTGCCAACATTTCCTTGGCACTCCTTACATTGACGCGCTTTACTCCGGGTATCTCTTCCTGGAACTTTACCGGACCACAAACCAACACTACCTCAGCACCACGTTCAGCACATTCCCTTGCGATTGCTATTCCCATTTTCCCGCTGGAACTGTTACCGATAAACCTTACCGGGTCTATGTCCTCAAATGTGGGTCCCGCGGTTATCAGTATCTTTCTACCCTCTAAGGTCTCCTCTTTTTTGTTGGATTCCTCTTGGATAAAAGTCTTCTCTTGGTTAAAGTAGGAAATAACTCTCTCTAAGATCTGCTCCGGCTCCTCCATCCTTCCCTTACCTACCAGATGGCTTGCCAATTCGCCGGAGGCGGGCATGATTATCTCTACGCCATCCTGCTCTAAAGTCTTGATATTCCTTTGGGTCGTAGGATGAGCCCACATATCTAAGTCCATCGCGGGAGCGACCATCACATGTTCCTTGGCGGATAGATACGTTGTAATGAGCATATTATCTGCAACACCGGTTGCCATTTTGGCAATAGTGCTGGCCGTAGCCGGAGCAACTACCATCAGGTCTGCCCATATTCCCAGGTCAACGTGAGAATGCCATTCCCCGGTGTTGGCAGCGAAAAACTCACTTACAACCGGTTTGCCACTTAAGGCGGCCAGGGTTGCCGGAGTTATGAACTCTTTTCCGTTGGGGGTGATGACTACCTGCACCTCAGCGCCGTTTTTGACAAACAATCTCAACAGAGCTGCTGATTTGTAGGCCGCTATGCCGCCGGATATACCTAAAACTATATGTTTTCCTTCAAGTGGTCTCATTGAAGTCGTTATCTTTTATAATAACACGCATCATTAAGGTCTGGGGGTGTTCCCCTTTCCTTCATTCAGGTATTTGAACTTATATTGGATTACAACATCCTTGGTGTTTTTCGGAAATGAACCCTGAAGTATCCAGTCAAAGAAAGAGCGCTCTGTGCGCCATACATCACGCAATCGCTTTCCCTTGTGTTTTCCAAACGAGAAAACAGGCTCGTTATCCTTATCCAAAACTATGCGGCCTGCCAGATCAACATTATTCCCAATCCGGGAAAACTCGGCCAACGAATCTATGTCGTTATTCAGATCATCATAACGTTCGATCTGAGAGAGAAGCACCTCGTAAGTAGCCTGGGTATCAGCACTGGCTGAATGGGCTCCTTCCAGTTCCTTGCCGCAATAAAAGCGATAGGCTGCTACCAAGGTGCGCTGTTCCATCTTATGGAATATATTCTGAACATCCACAAACCGGCGCCCTGTGGTATCAAAATTCAGGCCTACCCGACCGAATTCCTCCATCAACAGGGGTACGTCAAACTTATTTGAGTTGAAGCCGGCTATGTCGCAGTCATTGAAAATCTCCAAAAGTGCCTTCGATACCTGACGGAATGTAGGCTCGTTAGCCACGTCCTCATCCGTTATATGATGCACTGCGGTGCTTTCCGGCGGTATCGGCATCTCGGGATTCAGACGGCGGCTTTTGGATTCCTTATGACCGTCGGGAAATACCTTAAGGTAGGAAAATTCTACGATCCTGTCTTTTGATATATCAGTGCCTGTAGTCTCCAGATCAAAAAAGATCAGGGGACGCTTTAGTTTCAGTTCCATCTTCTGAGGATAAGTTGAAATCTTTGTAATCCGTTACTCCTGAAGCCGGTTATTGACCTTATCTCCTTAATCCATTACCTGAAGGGGCATCTGAAGCATTACGATGTTCTCCCCTTCTTTGTCCTTCTGAGGTAAGAAGAGGGCCGGACGCGCCGAGTCGCTTACTTTTATCACTACTGTATCGTCATTCAGGTTGGAAAGCACTTCCATAGTGTAGTCGGTGCGGAAACCGATTGAAAGAGGCACACCGTTGTATTCGCAAAGTATGCGCTCATCGGCCTGGAGCGAGTAGTTCAGGTCCTGGGCTGACAATCTGATTCCGGTTTCATCGATACTGAATTTCATCAGCTTGGTATCCTTATCGGCGAAGATGCCTACACGGCGTACGGCTGAGATCAGGGTCTGACGGTCTACCACGATTTCGTACGGGTTATCTTTCGGGATCACGCGGTCATACATCGGGAATCTTCCTTTAAGGAAGCGGCAGTTCAATTCGTAATCGCCGAATTTGAAAATGGCGCTCTTACCGTCTAACTTTATATCCACGAGTCCGTCGTCTGCCAACAATGAGTTGACTACGCCTGCTGTCTTGCTATGTAGCACAAACGAGAACTCATCTCCGGGCTGATAGGTAGTGTTCTCGTACCTTACCAACTTATGGGTATCGGAACTTACGAAAATGATCTTGTCTTCAAAGAAATCCCAGTAGATACCGGTCATGATGGGACGTACGGTGTCTGAGCTGACCGCGAACATCGTATTGCCGAGTCCTGCTTTTATAACTTCAGCCGGCATCTTGATTTCCCTGGCATACTCGTCTAACCCTCCCGGAAGCGGGAACGGAGCGGGATCGATTCCCATCAAGCTGAATTTACCGTTCTGATACTCTACGGTTATCAGGTTATTTTCGTTAACCTCAAATTTTATAGGCTGATTGGCGATCTCCTTGATCATCTCCATCAGGCGTTTTGCCGGGACAGCGAATTTGCCCCCTCCTTCCGCGTCAAACGCTTCCAGGCGGGAAGTCATTACATTCTCCGTATCGCTTGCGGTTATGTAAAGGCTATCATCTTCCAGACGGATAAGGAAGTTGTCAAGGATACCAAGAGTATTCTTGGAATTCAGTACTTTAGCTGACGCATTGAGCTGATTGAGGAACTCTTTCCCCTGAACGGTAAATTTCATATCTGTTTTGTTTATATTCTTTATTTGTCAGACTCGGATGCTACCGGTTATCTCCCCTTTTCCAAGCCGGAGCCTCCGATTTTTCTTGCAATTTACAAAGATAACCTTTTCCTCCCAATTTAAAGGGATAATTAAGAATTTTTACTGAAAAAATCCATGAAATCGAGTAGGAGGTGAACACTAATTGGAGGTGTTCACCTCCTTTCG
>CAZKJP010000021.1:0-30508 GCA_964553075.1 uncultured Sangeribacter sp.
ATCAACCTGCAAAAAGTTCAATATCACCGTTTTAAATAAATGTTAAAATATCCTCTGAAATGTAAATATCTTTATCCATCCCCATGCGTTCCTTTTACAATCATCTCCTTATGTTCGAAATTTAAAAAGAAAATTCCCGTCCCAACCTTAATAAATAAGATCGGAACGGGATATACTTTCCTCAAACAGCTTAGAAAGAAGTTCCTTTAGAAGGACGAAATGCGTCCTAAGAAGAGAATAGCACCGGTGGTCTGCTCATGTACTACAAAATAGAAAGGACGATCGAATTTAAGAAGTCTCGGCTGTGGCGACTCATCACCCATTCCTAAAGTTCCTCCTGTAACAGCTGCTCCCTCACATTTTTCTTCGTCTATCAATATTTTAGTTTTATGTAAGATACTGGTAAGAGCTACATCTTCTCCACCGTTGATGACGCGAGAGAATTGTACCTTGCTCAATGACTCAGGGTGGATCTTACCAATTAAGTGGCTCACCTCTACTCCATAGCTGTAATTAAATTTTGGAATATAGAGATCTATCAGGCGATAACCATACCTCTCGCTTAAGTCATTCCAATCTTGGATTGAGAATGCTGCGTTCGAGGCTTCATCTTTGGGTAGGACGAAAGACATACTATAAGTCCCATTACCAAATGGAAGTGATACCATAGAGTGTTTATCGTTCTCCGAGTATCTAATATCCCGGGTGTCTCTCATGTAATCTGCAGTCGAGAGGGAAGCATCACCATTATGAAAGCTATCTTTAGTGGTGAGAGTTTTATCGAAGGGTACAGACCAGCCTCCTTTAAAATATACAGTATTCAAAAGAAGGATAGGTTCGCTCAATGGCTCTTCAAGGAATTTTGGGATAAGACCTTGGGTATAGCGGTCCACCCAAGCGTTTACCTTCTGCATACCTTCCAGACCCGCTGGATTCTCAGGCACCACGACTCCTCCGAAATTGGTATTCAAGGATTGTTCAAAAGAATTTTGAGCTGTGAGCCCTAATCCTAACCAGAGGGAATTAGTCATCTCAAAAGATGCACTTGGATCTACTTTAGGCAACTTCTCACAGTATTCCTTGCAAAGTGAATTTAAAGTCTCGAGAACATCCTGAGCACTTCCTTCCAAACCAAGGATGTCAGTAAGATATGAAAGCGTCTCAGAGGATGCTCCGTTTGCCATTAGAGACATGAAGTTCAAAATACTCACGGGCGAAATGCAAATATTCTCATTGGCTGACGCTTCTAAGGACGATTGATCAAAGATATCGAAAGTGAGATCATTTGCACTCTTCACCGCTCTCAGTTGCGGACCATTTAAATTAAGCTCTGCAATCTCCTCTACCGGTACTTCATTTGTAGGCTTCTCCGGTGACACATTAGAATCCACCAGTTCCTCACTCTCCGAAGAACAAGCTAATAATGCTAGACATCCAAATCCCACTAAGAAATTTTTATAATTTTTTTTCATATGCCTATAGTTAAAAAAGATAATTAGCTATGTTTCCGTTTATTTATTTGGTTTAAACCCATAAATAACATTAGAAATATCGAAAGTATAAGGTGAGCTTGAGCCTCCATCTAACCTATCGTAGCGACCGCCTAAGATATTACCATCTAAGTAATAAAATCCATTGCCCTTACCTTCCCATCCCCAAACACAGTGGAAATAGTAATACTTCACCTCTTCATATCCATCAGGGAAAGTGGTAATAAAACGCTTAGTCTTAACGTAGCCGCCATCTAATATCCATCCATGACCTCCTGCGGAACAGTAACCACCAATCATAACTAGATCATCGGTTCTAAAACTATCAAAAACCACCCCGGTATTAAAATTACTGTAGGTAGCACCTTTGTAATTCAGATTTTCAAATGTCCGTGTGATATTGTAAGGCGCGGTTCCAGTAGACTCCTCTCCATAATCAGAATCTCCGTTTTCAGGGCGTCCGCATATTTCAAAAATCCGACACCATCCATCATGTTCACTGTCTTCTTTCATTTCATCCCAGTTAAATGACACACCTTTATATTCTAATGGCCACTTATAATACCCCATAATGGTGCCAATAGCAAGAGGGACACATCCCACTTTAGCTTGCTCTCCATAACGAGTAAAACAATATTTATTATACGGCTCTCCCTGCTTAAATTTAGACATAAATCCCTTCAAGAATGGTCCGTATACTTTATAGAGATCTGGCTGACCCAAGTTGTTAATAGTAGAATCAAGACCGGGTGTGGGGGGTGTAACGGGAACAACAGTCCCGCCAAGATAGGCGTTCAAATACCAGCTCAAACCAGGATTCCCGGCCGTGTCCACAAGATTCAGAGAACCTTCATTAGAAATAGCGTAGAGGTTTTCCCTCCTACGGTCTGCTGAAACTATTGCAAACCCTTCATTATTCTGGAAGTTGAGGATGTAGAACCCATATGACTCATCATCACCTTCAGAGCGACTATTCGCCTTATTTAGTATTTCGAAGCCTTTAAGACTAAGTTTTCTTGAAGAGCGAGTAGCACCATAGACTGCATTATAGCTGTCTGTGGCTATATCAACAGCTTCTGCTATACTTACATAGTTTGGATCGATTTGATTGGGTGTTTCCGAAGTATTCTCCATCTGTGGTTCTACCAGAGTACAGGCTACCACTGACAGGAGAAGCAAACTACCCAAAATGGCTTTTTGCTTCATAAAGTGGGAGTGTTAGAGATTATTAATTATTTCTTTACTTTCTCCCTGAACAGAGATTAGAGAAAAGTCTCTTAACCCTCTATAATCTACCTATTCAGGGATTCACTTGCAAAGATAATAAAAAATCTTTACAGACCAACAAATTTTATTAAAAAAAGGATTTTTCCTTCAAAGAGAAAAACAAAGAGCATAAAGCGGGCTACCTATTTTACTATAACGTTTTTGCTCAATATGGTAAGGAATTGTACCTGCCGCCCCCTTTATATCATATATGAGATAAGGATGGACAGTTATAAAGGTAATATCATCCCTGCTTGATTAGAATTGGAAGTAGATGAAGGGGGCTACTTCTGAGCTCATGTATTCGATTACTAATTGGACTACCACTATAAAGGCTACCAATTTTACTATCCAGGGGGAGGCTACATAGAGCTGCATACACCGGTCGGCCCACCGTTGCGGTACGAAATGGAAGATGATCAACAATCCCATCAATATTGACCATTCCGGACGAATGGTGATGAACTGAGGAATCTGATCCCAATAGAAGTCTACAAAAATATTTTTTATAATGAGTAACGACTGTTCGAAATCGGCGGCACGGAAAAATACCCAAAGGAGACTGACGTAGATGAAGGTTAAGAGCCAGGAAACAAAAATTGTCAGTGGATTGTCCGGGATCTTTCCTAATATAGGTTTACAGGCTTTGTGAATGGCAAGTCCGATACCGTGCATTGCACCCCAAAAAACAAATTTCCAGGCCGCCCCGTGCCATAAACCTCCGATCAACATTGTCAGGAAATTGTTCAGATAAGTCCTAAAGACCCCTTTACGGTTACCACCCAATGGAATATATAGGTAATCCCTCAACCAGGATGAGAGGGAGATATGCCAACGTCTCCAGAACTCAGTCAAGTTTCGGCTCTGATATGGGGAATCAAAATTAAGGCCGAGCCGGAAACCCATCATCAAGGCTAAACCAATGGCCATGTCAGAATAACCTGAGAAGTCGCAATAGATCTGCATGGTATACCCTAATACTCCCATAAGGGTCTGTACACCGGTATATAACTCCGGATCATTGAAGATCAAATCATTGTACTGAGCGATATAGTCAGCAATGATAGCTTTCTTTACAATACCTATGATAATTAACCAAAGGCCACCGTAGATCTCTTGGCCGGTGGCTCGCACGTTCTTCTTCAGCTGCGGTAAAAAATAGTCCGCACGAACAATCGGTCCCGCCACCAATGCCGGGAAGAAAGAGAGGAAGAATATATATTCCAGCCAACTACCCGTAGGCTTTATTCTCCCTTTATACACATCCACTACATAGCTGATACTCTGGAATGTATAAAAGGAAATACCGACTGGTAAGATGATATCTAAAGGCTGAAAGTTCCCTTCTACCATCTGGTTCCAATTCCAAAGGAAGAAGTTAGCATATTTGAAATAACCCAATATAGACAGGGAGATAATGATTGAGAGCCACATCAGAGCTAATTTCTTGCCTCTCTCTTGGACCTTGTATATAGCCTTAGATAAGAGCCAGTCAATTAATGATGTGCCGATCAGCATCAGGAAGAAGAGACCCGAACTCTTATAGTAAAAGTATAGTGAGAAACAGACAACGAAGAGAATCATCTTCGCTCTGGATCCTTTCAGTAATGCATAAAACGGCAGGAAGAATATTGCCAATAGCCAAAACAGCCCCGAGGAAAAGAGCATAGGTGCTTCCGGATCATAGAGCAACATTTTTCCGATGTTGCGAATCACATCATATATATTCAAGAAAAAATCTTCCATGTGAATATGACAGATATATTTTATTTATTCAAGGCTTTAAGGAATATAACATTCGGATTAACCTTTCCAATTGAATCCGATGGCATTTCGGCCAATATCGGATGAGCGGATTTAGGCATCCATCTCATTATACTGTCGATCCAAAGAGCTGAGGCATCCCGGGTAGGATGAACCTTATCCTTTTTCCTCTTAAACTCCATTCCGGCAGAACGGAAAAAAGAACCGGGGCGACATTCGGATTCGATCATATCATTTATTCCGTAATCCTCCTTCCAGTTTGGTGGACCGATCCAAACATAAGGAAGCTCACCTATCATACCTAATATCTTCTTAACATCGGGCCTTCGGGAATCCGGATTTTTCAAATATAGCTCATTACTACCGAGAGAAACAAATACATAAGTTGCATCAAACTCTTTAATGAAGTGAGCGAGGGTATCCGAAGCTGACCAAATCCTGGTGTTGGAAGAATCCCAGTTTACAGCATGGAAATCATGACCATTCTGTTTGGCATATTTACTCAACCGATATGCCAAATTAAGCGTCATGGAATCCCCTATCAAGAGTATGGACTGAGGCATAGTATCAGTCTCCAATGGATTCCGGGTCAGCATCTCTATCTCAGAAGCAATCCCCTCAGGGAGGGAAGAGGAGAGAGAATCTGTTTTTTCGGATGCTAATAGCTTCTCCTTAAAAGGAGCCTTCTTAGGGTGCCAATTACCGATTGATATATCAATATCAGAGAAGGAGTATGCCAAAAATATGATCAAGCTGAGAGAGAGGATCATCCAGAGACCCCAATATGGGGCTTTATGTTGTTTCATTATCCAGCAGTGTCAATTATATATCCTTAATTATTTTGAACTGTATTCAGATATATCCAATAGTTATTAACCTAAATCAACGACCGTGATACCGGCACCGCCGAACCTTACATCCTCATCAGCATATCTTAGAACTGAAGGATTAGCGTTTAGCTGCTCTCTTATCAAGGTCTTCAGGATGCCATGACCGGTACCATGAAGTATTCTCAGGCGCGACGCACCGAATTGCACGGCATCATCCAAGAAATAAGTTACAGCCTGAATAGCCTCATCAGCTCTCATTCCTCGCACATCTATCTCTTGCTTGAAATTCAGCTGACGTTGGCGCGCAGATTCGCTTGATGCGGCCGAGATAATCGAGGGTTGGGACAACGCTGAGGGCTTAGGAGCCTGCGCCGGTTTCAGTTTAGCTAACTCTACAAAAGTGCGCAAGGAACCGAAAGCGACTTCTGCCTTTTTACCGTTTATGGAAAGGATCTTACCAACTACTCCCCCATCGGCCATCTTCACATACATCCCGGCTTCGAGCACATCCGGTTTTCTCTCCTGAGTCTTTTGTTTTGGTTGGCGTGAGGCTTTGGACTTATGACGTTGGCTACGCAAAACTTCAGGCAAGTCGGAATCTTTCTCTCCATGTTCCTTCTCCAAATCAGCCCTATACTCCTCCAACTGGCGTCTCACTTCGCGAGTACGCTCCTTTTCAGCTTCAGCAGTCTTTATATCCCGAATTGTCTTTTCAATCTTGGCATTTGCACCCTTCATGATCTCCCGGGCTTCATGGCGGGCATCATTCAGAATTTCCGAGCGTTGACGCCTGAGGTCAGCTGATTTTTCCTCATACTTAGCCAAGAGTTGATCCAGCTTGTTTTCCTTTTCTTTAACCGCCTGCCGCTTATTAGCCCAGTACCTTCGGTCGCGGGCAATGTCAAGAAGATACTTGTCGTTATTGACATAGTCGCTACCTACAATCTCCTTGGCTGCCTCCACCACTTCGAATGGAAGACCAGTCTTACGGGCTATTTCAAGAGCGAAACTGCTTCCAGGTGATCCTACAGACAGTTGGAAGGTAGGTTGAAGATGCTGACGGTCATAAAGCATCGCTCCGTTTACGAATCCATCCGTTTCGTCTGCAAAAGTCTTTAGGTTTTGATAATGAGTTGTAATGATTCCAAAAGCGCCCGCCTCACCTAAACGTTGTAAGATTGCTTGCGCGAGTGCTCCTCCAATCTGGGGCTCTGTACCCGATCCCATTTCATCGGCCAATACCAGGGTTCTCTTATCCGCGTTATTTAAGAAAGCCTTCATATTCTTCAAGTGAGAAGAATAGGTACTAAGATCATTTTCTAACGACTGTTCATCTCCGATATCTGCAAAAAGGTTCTTGAAGATACCCACATGAGAATTGGAATAGAGTGTCGGCAATAAACCGCACTGGGTCATATACTGAATTATGCCGACAGTCTTCAAAGCTACTGATTTGCCCCCGGCGTTTGGACCCGAGATAATGAGGATTCTCTGAGATTTATCAAGCTTAAGTGTCAGGGGCACTACCTCCTTGCCGGACTTACGTAGAGCAAGAAGAAGCACGGGGTGAACGGCATGAAACCAATCAATTTCGGGTTCGTTTTCTATCACCGGCATCTCACCACCTAACTCTATGGCCAGGCGGCTTTTTGCCTTTATGAAATCCAGTATACCTAAATATCGACATTCATCAGCTATGGCATCTATCTCAGGACGGATCGTATTGGCAATACCAGTCAGTACTGCTACCACCTCGCGGTGTTCTTCCAAGGATAGTTCCCTTAAACGGTTGGAAGCCTCTACAACTTCCATTGGCTCTATATATACAGTCTTTCCGGTAGCAGACTCATCATGGACTATACCTGTCAAGCTACGTTTCTTTTCGGCCGGTACAGCTATAACCATCCTGCCATCGCGAAGGGAAGGCTGTGCATCTCTGGCTACCAATCCCATGTTCTTAGCACGTTCCATTACACCGCGCATAGCGGATTGAATAGAGCCGGTGGCAGATCTGATTGATTTACGAACCTGATATAATCCCTCGGAAGCATTATCCTTAACTTCTCCTGATCGGTCAACGCACCGGTTGATTTCTCGCACTATATGACTGAAACCTACAAGATGTCCAAAAAGCTGACTCAGATATGGAGTTTCGTTCTTGGCATTTTCCTGAGAAAAAAATTGCCCCAATCTCGCAAGAGTTTCGAGCATTAGTCCGAGTTTATACAGCGAAGGAGCCGGAAGGAAATTCCCTTCGGCCCGCAATTCCGTTAGCCACGGGGCCACATCATAAATAGTATCTCCCGGAATGTCTGCATTATCACGTAAGAGCATGACCATCTCGGAGGTCTGCGTCAAGCGTTCCCTTACTTCCCGGGCATCAGCTGAGAATGCCATTTTTTCAGCCAACCTACGACCGGCTTGGCTGGTGCATTTATCTATTAAGAGAGTCCTCAAAGAATCAAACCCTATTTTGGACTCGAAATCGTTTGGATATATCACTATCTTATCATCTTTCCCCTCCCCTTGCATTAGAACGTGCAAAGATAATACGAATTAACGAAAAATCTGCTAAGGAATCCCATAAATAACAAGGTCTCTTAGCAGATTTTTATAAGAATATAAAAAGGTAATCTGTATAGGGGTGATATATCAGTAAATTATACAGGGAGGGCGAGCATAGGTATATCGCGTTCAAAGAGGACACGGTGAGGAATTCCGGGATTGAATAGACGAGTAAATATATTCATACGCTTGTTAGGGACTATCAGCATCTCCAGGCCAAAACGCTCCAGGATAGCTTCGAATTCAGTTCGGAATTCCTTTACCGGGAAAGAGGCGACTTCAAAGGTAGCTTTGGGATATTTAGATATTAAGGCTTCTTTCAGCTGATTGATTTTTGAATCCGAATCCTGAATCTTTTTACTTGCCGGGACTAACATCACGTCAACTTCCGGGCAATCGAACATACCCATGAAGAATTCAACAGATTGCTCATCCTTACCATCCAAATTACAGAAGAAAGCCAACTTCCTAATATCTTCTAAGGAAGGGAAACTATAATTCTCGGGCACGCTGAACACCGGCACACGGCATGAATCCAATACCTCTGCCGTAACGCTGCCTACCAGCTCCATATCCCGTTTCTTCTTTCCTCGGGTAGCCATAACCACCATCACGGGAGGAGTTAGTCTCGTATATTCTAATATAACCTCTTCCGGCGTTCCCTCACTCAATTCCGTATCATAAGGCAAGTTTTTTATTATACCTTGCTGAATATCGCTATTAAGTCTTACTATGAATCTTTTGAAATCATCTTGAGCAATAGTTCTTGCATCCTGAGCGAGTTCCATGTTTTCCAGAGCATTCTCATTATCGTCAAGGGAAGGGAAAGGTTCGTCAGGAGCCGTATTCATCAGAAAAGGAGCCGTATAGACATGTAGAATAACCGGCTTTAGTTTCAGCCTTCCGGCCAATTCGAATCCCACTTTACAAGCAAGTCTACTCAGTTTAGACAGATCTACGGGTATGAGGAGTTTATCAGTTGAAGTTTTCATAAAAGTAAAACTTAAGACCCCGTCTCATAAAATTTAAGAAGCACCGAGGTTTAAAATTAATCCGGAAGCACCAGAAAAAGGCACTCCCGGAGATATAACGTTATACAGGATGATTAATGTTTACTCTTTAGCTGCGTTAGCCTCTTCGAGAATCTTCACAGCCATATCGTAGATGGTGGTGTCATCAAGGACCACTATGCCTCCGTCTGGGCCCGGTTCGATATGCATGCCGATGTTTTTGCCAAACTGATAGTTCACGCCTCCGAAATAGTTGCGTACGGTCTGTACTGTTACGTTCAGCTCATCGGCGATACGGTGGGTCGAACCATCTGGCAGACTGTCTTTGAGTCTGCGAAGCTCGTTGAAGGTTATGGTCTTGCTCATGATACTGTAATTTTAAGTTATTATTAGGAGAGAGGAAGACCCCATTTTGGTCTCTTTTTGATTTCTGATTGCTAATTTAGCTATTTACCTTACTATACGCAAATAAAAGCGGAAAAATATTTTATGTTGTACAACATATTTTCTCTCATCCCTTTCTCTGCCAATAGATAAGAGGCTTATCTCAAAGTCTTTTAATCTTACTTCTAAATTACTTCTAAGTCCGATGCCGGTATCCACCCGAGATAATTGCTGTTCAAACGGACTTTATACCAGGCTACGTTACCGTCCAAATCTGATTCCTCGCTAAGGATGCGGACTTTACTTCCCTGGTTAAGTTCTGAAGAGGAGGGCTTGGCTTTGGAATCAGGTTCTTCGAGCAAGGCATATTTGTATGCTGTAATAACTCCGTACTCCTGCGATCGGGCCTGATTAGCAGCCATTACCGAGAATCCTATGAAAACTCCTGAAAATATTAAAAACAGTATGGCTCCGAAAAAACCAACTTTTCTCGCGGCGACATTCTGGGGGAAAAGGTACAGAGCGACAGCCCCTAAAAAGAGGATAAACGAAATGACAGCGAAAGTGGCCCAATAATTGGAGGTGAACTCTGCTGATACCTTATGATTGAATTCTCCAATAAATCCCCGTGGATCAGGCTCTACTGATCCCCTCTTTCCGGTCATGCTTGCGCGATTAGCATCATCGACTCGCGAGCTGATATAAGCCAAATTTGTCTTTATGGCATTGTTACGTGGATCCAGACGGTAAGCACGCTCCATAAAGAGCCTCCCTAATCCGAGGTTACCGTCAAGAGTATAAGATGTTCCGAGGTCGAACATCAGAGCAGCTGATTCCGGAGACTTCTCAAGCTCTTTCAGGAAGACTTCAGTTGCGGTTTTATAATTTCCGTCCTCGAACGCTTTCTGTCCTCGGCTGAACTCATCGGCGAATGCAGCTGTCCAGACGGCAAATATCATTATTATGCTTAATATCTTTTTCATGTCTTCCTTTTTTATCATACGTGCCCTAAATTAGGCTGAGGCTGAGGATGCTTCTTGAAGGCGGTCTCAAAGTCATTAATAATCTTAGCGCCTTCGTCATAAACCTCCTGCATTGATTTATCGCCCGTGTTAGATGAGTATTTAGCAAACTCACATTCATCAATAAGATTAATGAACTCCTCGGTCTGAGACGCTTCTATCCCTCGCTTTTCAAGAAGGTCTGAAACGTTCTGACGATTCAATTCCGAAGTGGGCAATTTTAACTTGTCAGCCACATAACCCCAAAGGGCCTTTAGCATCTCCTCGTAGAACTTGTCAGTCTCATTTTTCTTCATACACATTGCAGCTGCCTTCAGTCTCTTTGCAACTATCTTACCGGCCTTGCGAGACCTCATTCCCATTTCGTCTGCTCTTAGGGCAACAAGCTTACGGTAATACCAAACCAAGAATCCCAATATAAGAGTCGGGATTATATAAAGTAACCAGTAGCCCCATTGCCAGAGGTAAGGAGTATGGGCGAAGACATTACCGGAGGGAATCATCAGCTGACGATCCAGGGAACGAGTACTTTTAGTTTGTGACTTAGCTGACCCTGATCCTTGACCAACATTGATCGCATAACCTGATGCTATGCTCTTCTCATATCTTCCTGTATTAGGATTGAAGTATGAAAGAGTTACCGAGGGGATATCAAAATTTCCGGATTCAAGAGGCATGAAGGAATAGTCGAACCTGACAGTTCCGCTTACATTGCTCGCTCCGGTCTTGACCTGAGAATCAATAGTAGGCGAATATACCTCCAACTGCTTGGGATAAAGTGAATTCAAATCCGGAAGATGGATATATTTAAGGTTTCCCGACCCGGTAATGGTATAAACTATCGAGGCTGCCTGATTAGCTTTAAGATTAGAGGCCGGAAGTGAGGCGTCAATCTTGAAGTTGCCCACTCCCCCGGAGAAATCAGATGGTTTAGGAAGCGGCAATGCCTTTACGTCTACAGTAAGGTCATTTGGTGTAACATTAAGTTGAATCGGGCGACGAACAGTCATCGTAGAGAAATAGGGATCCTGATAATATTCCTGTTCATCAGTCGAAACAGTGTAAGTGTTACCCTTGATAGTCAATTTCCCGGCCATTTGGGGGAAAATGATATATCGAGCGATAATGGCTGTAGCGTATTCCCTTCCTTGATAATGCTCGTATGTTAAGGAATTGGAAGTTGCATCTGATTCCTCAACTACAAACCCATCGAATTTCGGAGCTGCGGTAGCACCTATGAATTTAATAGGTGCGTAAGTAGTATACAGCTTTACTGTATAAACCAGTGCTTCCTGTTCGTATGCCGTAGTCTTGTTAAGTGATGCTCTTAGGAAGAGCCGGTCATTACCCTTTCCCAAAAATTTGGGCTCCGTGGACTGACGCTGATTTGATCCGGCGTACGGATCCATCTGAGAACCGGAATTCTGCTGGGAACGTCTTGAGTCTAAATTCGGGGTACCTCTTCCGGCGGCTGCCTCCTGAGCAGAGACTATTTTGTACTCTACTTTGTTACTCTTCTCGTTACCGACAGTAATAGGTCCAAAACTAAAGGAACCCTCCTTTTCAGCACGGCAGGTCGCTGTGTATGTATAGGATACTGATTGGGAGGTACGACCATTTACACTGGTAAATGAGGAGGATTGGCCGGTCATTGTAAAATACATAACCTTAGCTCCAGGCACACTCTGTGGAGCAGTGGGTTCTCCTTCTACATTTGTAAGCGTATAGATTATGTAAAACCTATCTCCTACTCCAATCTGACGATTTGAACCTCCCTGAACGCGTAGTTGGACTCCGGCATTTGCTAACGGTAATGTCAAAACCATTATCATTAGGGTCAGCCATCCCTTTATTCCATATCTTCCTTTATGGTGAAATCTTCCGGTTTTCCACATGATAAATTACCATTTCTTAGAACGCGAAGCGGCCCCGGCTGCTTCCTGACCATTATTAGCCTTCATAACACGGGCTCGGATCTCGTTTTCCTTGTTTTCCATAGCTTTCAGAATCTGGTCTGCAGTCTGAGGATTGATCTCCTGTTCTTTGGGTGGCTGCTGGTCCTGATTCTGCTGATTTTGCTGATCCTGATTCTGATCCTGCTGATTCTGATCTTGGTTTTGGTCCTGATTTTGATCCTTGTTATCTTGCTGGTCCTGCTGATCTTGGTTTTGGTCCTGATTGTCCTGATCCTGATTTTGAAGTTTTTTCTGAGCAATCCTGAGATTCCGTCGTGCGGCTTCATCATCTGGATTCAGGCGAAGAGCTTCCTTATACATAGCTATCGCCTGGGCGTAATCTTCACCACCGAAGGCAAGGTTGCCGAGATTGTAATCAGATTTTGAAGCCAATAATGGTTTCTGAACCGATTGCTGTGCCGTAGTCTGGAACGTCTTTCCAGCTGCCTGAGCAAATTGCTTGCGCAGAGAATCCGACTGAGCTGTTTGACCACGTCTCACTTCGGTCAATCCCATATTATAGGTAGCTTCCGCTGAAGAGGGATTCTCAGCCAAAGCCTTTCCATACTCCTTAGCGGCCTCTTGATATTTCTTGTCCAGATATAGACGGTTTCCTGATTTGATAGCCCGACGTTCAGTCCGGGTCGATTCCCCCTCCTTATTATTTCCGGAACAGGATGCCATCAGTCCGGCAACTATGACACCGGATAATATTACTGCTATTCCTTTTCTCATGATTTCTTTTCCTTTCTGAAGAAGGTGATCTTGTCGAGCCAACCTATCTTACGGTCTAACACAAATACATCCAATACCAACAGTATCAGAGCTGGCCAAAGGAAGAGGGCATAAATCTCGTCATGTATGGCGGAAAGGCTGGATTCCAATTTTGATTTCTTTACTGTATCAAGTTGCTTTTCCAGTTCCGATAACGCATTTGAATTGGAAGCATTGACATAAATACCCTTACCGGCGCTAGCAATTTCTGTAGCCAAATCCTCGTTAAGAGCAGTTCTTACTGTCTGACCTTGGTCATCGGTGAAGAAACCGTTACGAGTCTTAATGGGTACCGGTGTGGAGGTTCCTACACCGATTACATCTATCTGCACTCCCTTAGAAGCGGCTCCACGCGCAGCATTCATCACCCCCTCGCTATTCTCCAATTCTTCAGCATCTGTAATGAGCACCAGTGCTTTTCCAATCCCTTTATCGGGACTAAAAGAGTTGACCGCCATATCGATTGCTGAAGCAATATCGGTTCCTTGATTCTTTATCTGGGATGGGTCTATAGAATTGAGGAACATCTTTACGGAAACATAATCGGAAGTAACCGGGATAAGCGTATATGAATCCCCGGCATACATAATGAGGCCTACACGGTCATTGTCAAGACGATTGACTAATTTTTCAAGCATCAACTTAGCGGTGCGCATCCTTGAAGGGCCATCCGGATTGGATGTGCTGCTCGCGTCCATTGAGTTACTTGCATCCACTGCTATCACAACCTCGATTCCCTCTTTGGTAGTTTTTTCATCCTTGACCCCTCCCCAGGGACGTGCGAGCGCTATTATAGCTAATGCTAACGACAAGGTAAGTAAAGTAACTTTCAATGGGGGCTTATACACCGATGCTTCGGGCATAAGATGAGCCAACACTTCGGGGTTACCGAATTTACGCAGTTTCTTCCTGCGCGAATAACGACTCCACAGATAAAGTCCTATTATCAGAGGCACGCTCAGCAAAAGCCAGAGCAGCCATGGATATGCAAAAGTAAACATCAGGGTATCCTTCTAAGTATTGTGTACCGGATGAGCAGCATTAGCCCTAACGCTCCTACTGCGATCCATACCCAAGGCATGAAGTTCTCATCCACTCGGGTGAACCGGTCTACATCAAGTTTAGTTTTCTCAAGCTGATCAATCTCGGCGAAAACTCTTTCCAGCATCTTTTCATCTTTTGCACGGAAATATTTACCTCCTGAGACATTAGCCATATTCTTAAGAGACTCCTCGTCGATCTTTGTCTCCAAGGTCGTAGAAGAGAATCCGTAAGGGTCTCTGACGGTTATAACTCCGTCAGTGCCGACACCTATCGTGTATATCCTTATTCCCTTACCGGCTGCTATTTTAGCAGCAGTGGCGGGGGGCACATCACCGGCATTGTTAGTACCATCGGTAAGCAATATAATACTCTTTGACTTCGCTTTCCCGGAAGCCAAACGGTTAATAGCTGAGGATAAGCCATCTCCGATTGCGGTGCCATCTTGAAGATCCCCCATCTCTACATTCTTAAGCGCGTTTATAAGAGCTGCCCGGTCATTGGTAAGAGGCATTAAAGACAAACTTTCTCCGGCAAACACTACCAACGACATATTGTCGTCTGTTCGGTTACTGATGAACTTGGCTGCAACATCTTTGGCTGCGGCGAATCGGGTAGGTTTAAAATCCGTAGCCGACATAGAACCGGATATATCCAAAGCTATTGCGATATCAGTACCTACAATCCTGGAATTACGGTGGGAATCCGTAGTCTGAGGGCGAGCCAATGCTACTATCATAGCGCTGATTGCTACTAACTGGAGCACAAAGCAAAAACGGATTAGCCATACCTTCCATGATGGATTCATCTTCGCGAAAGCCCTAAGAGAGGAGACACCTAAGGAAGGATTGGCATTTTTATGTTTCCATATATACCAACCAATCAATGGTATCAATATGAGTAACAGCCATAATACGGCCGGATGTCTGAATATCATACTTTATTTTCTTTTTGGGAGGAAGGAATCTCAGTACTCTGAGGAGCAGTTGCCTCTACAAATTTAACAGCATTGTCGTAAGCCGCGACATTATCCGCTGGCAAAGGTCTTACTTTTGCGAATTTTACAAAATCAGCCATATTCAAAATCTGACGAACCAGCTTTCGTTTGTCGCTGATTTCCGGATATCCACTCAGAGTCTGCATGATCTGACGTGAGGTCATCTCCATAGCATTGATTCCGAACCGTCTGTCAAGATAGTTACGCAGGATATCGGTAAGCTGGGTGAAATACTCTTTCTCCATTCCATTTTCCCATAATTTCTTCTCTTTAAGCTTTGCCAGACGGGCCAGGGCCTCTTCATGGGGGGGAATGACTACCACAGGTTTAGACGGAATAATAGATACACCTTTCTTCTTACGCAACAGTATCCATATTCCTCCGCCAATTGCCATTAATAGAATGATTACCAGCCACCAGTAATAATATAGCCAGTCGGGGAGCATGTCTGTCCAGTGTGAACCTGCCGGATCACTCTCTCTCGCAAAATCCGCTATTGGATCTTCCGCTTCTGCTTGAACCGGTACTACTTTCAGACTGACCGGGTTCGACCATGCCGTATCTCTTCCGACTACGTAAGCTATCTCCGGAAGTTGGTAATATCCTGAATCAAAAGATTGGACACCAAGGTTATAATTTACCTGAATCTTTCCGGAGCCTAATTCAATTGTATCTATTGCGACATTTTTGGATATCTCAACACTATCCCCACATACTCCGACATAACGGGCATTACCACGTTGCAACAAAGGGAGAACTCCTTGATCACCTTTCTGTTGAACGACTTCAAGTCTAAGGTGGGTAACCTTACCCATCAGAATGGATACTGAATCAAGCTTTGCCGTGATCTTGGCGGCTGAAACATCTGAGTAGCCCGCTAAGGCCATCACCGCTGCCAATCCGATATATCTTATGCTCATTATCCGCATAACTTAATACTTTCTATTGTCTTTTCCACAAAGATAAGGCTCAGCGCCCTCCGCGTCGGCGGAAGAGAGCCAGCAATCCTTTCACATAATCCTCATTAGTGCGTACCGATACAAAATCCACTCCACTTTTGGAGGTATACTCCCCAACTCTCTGTTGCTGAGCGTACCACTCCTTTTCGTAGACCATTCTTACTTTCCTTGAAGAAGTGTCAAGCCAAATATCACCCCCGGTTTCCAGGTCACGCAATCTTACCAGACCTATATCCGGAAGTTTCGCATCCCTTTCATCAAATACCTGGATGGCCGCTACATCATGCTTCCTGTTTGCAATGGTCAAAGAAGCCGAATAATCATGATGATCTATAAAGTCGGAGAGAAGGAAGGCAGTACATCTTTTTTTGATAGCGCTTGTCAGAAATTTCAGAGCCTCTTCAATATCAGTAGTCGGATGTTCGGGAGTAAAGTCAATTATCTCACGTATAATCCTTAATATATGCTTTCGCCCTTTCTTGGGAGGAATAAATTTTTCTACCCGGTCTGAAAAGAAGATTACTCCGACCTTATCATTATTTTGGATTGAGGAAAAAGCGAGAGTAGCAGCGATCTCAGCCATTACTTCCTTTTTTTCGGGTCCAACAGCTCCAAAACTGCGGCTGCCACTGACATCTATCAGCAGCATCACTGTCAATTCCCTCTCCTCCTCATAAACCTTTACGTATGGACGGTTATGGCGAGCTGTAACATTCCAGTCTATATCACGGACATCATCACCCGGCTGATATTCCCTGACTTCGGAAAAGGTCATGCCACGTCCCTTGAAAGCCGTATGATACTCTCCGGCAAACATATTTTGAGAGAGTCCCCGGCTCTTAATTTCGATTTTCCTTACTTTTTTAAGCAGGTCGTTGGCATCCATTGGCAATTGATTTAGACCCAGTCTCAAAAATTAAGAGGTACTGGGCGGTTCTGTGTCAAGACGTCGGATGAAGATTCATCCGACGTCCTCATAAGTTCGGGAAGCCCGCTGACCCAGCCAGGCTTCTAATGCAATCCTTAGGGGACTACAACTTTGTCCAATATGTTTGTGATTACCTCATCGGCATCAATGTTGTTAGCCTCTGCCTCGTAGGTCAAGCCAATACGATGACGCATTACATCATGGCATACTGCCCTTACATCTTCGGGTATTACGTATCCTCGACCCTGAAGGAAGGCATAAGCACGGCTTGCCAGAGCCAGTGATATGGACGCACGCGGAGACGCTCCGTAGGCTATGATGCTCTTCAGATCTCCCAACCCGAATTTCTCGGGATCGCGGGTTGCGAAAACTATATCTACGATGTAATTTTCGATCTTCTCATCAATATAGATCTGGTGAACGATCTTCTGGATTTCCAGTACCTCATCGGTTGTTACCAATGGGCGAACCTCTTCGGAGACTCCACTTATATTTTGACGGATTATGACCTTCTCCTCCTCCTTAGTAGGATATCCGATCTTCACTTTCAGCAAGAAACGGTCGGTCTGGGCTTCCGGAAGCGGATAGGTTCCTTCCTGTTCTATCGGATTCTGAGTAGCCATGACCAGGAACGGACGGTCAAGTGGGAAGGTCTCATCACCAATAGTCACCTGACGTTCCTGCATAGCCTCCAGAAGGGCACTCTGTACTTTTGCGGGAGCACGGTTGATCTCATCTGCTAATACGAAGTTGGCAAAGATGGGACCCTTCTTTACTTCGAAAGTCTCTTTCTTTACACTGTATATTAATGTACCGATAACATCGGCCGGAAGAAGGTCAGGTGTAAATTGTATTCGGCTGTATTTGGAATCGACCAGCTTGGCCAAAGTCTTAATGGCAAGGGTCTTCGCGAGTCCCGGCACACCTTCAAGAAGAACATGGCCATTACATAGAAGAGCTATCAGCAGGGAATCCACAAGATGCTTTTGACCTACGATATGCCTTGACATCCCGCTACGGATCAGACTGAGAAAATTGCTCTTACCGGCGATAAGTTCATTAAGTTCCCGGATATTGACTGTCTCGTTCATATATCTTATCAATAATTTTGCGTAATTTTGATATGATTCCCAAGAAACAAAACCTTCTTTTGACCCGTTTCCTGAGAAACTACGCAAATTTAATTTTTTTCTGCTCTATACGATTTATATGCGGTGTTAAATAAGGTTTAAGTTATTGAAGCGATTAAAACTAAAGTTCAAATTCCTTAAATCTTAGACCCCATCTCATTCAACGATGATTAAAGAGTGGGAGAAAACTTATTTTTCCGGGGCCTGAGCGTCTGTAAAGGCGTTCCAACCTTGAGCTCTGATAGGCAATTCCTGACCATCGCGAGTAACCAGCGCTGCTCCGAGTTCAGGTTTGGTTATATACCCTATCATAGCTATTCCGGGAATCTTCTCAATCTTCTCGCGATCTACAAGAGGAACCGTAAAAAGCAACTCATAATCCTCCCCACCATTCATGGCGGCAGTAACAAGATTCATATTCAATTCCTCTGCCATGGCAGCTGTTTGGTAATCGATAGGAATACGATCTTCGTAAACGCGGCAACCGGTATCTGAAGCTTTACAAATATGTAAAAGTTCTGAGCTCAGTCCATCGCTGACATCCATCATGGAGGTAGGCTGTATTCCTGCATTTCTTAAGGCTTCGATCACATCCTTACGGGCTTCAGGTTTCAACTGTCGTTCCAATATATACTCCTTACCGGCGAAATCGGGCTGAAATTCCGCCCCAGCCTTAGCCCCTACCCTATTCTCGCGTTCGAGCAATTGAAGACCCATATATGCGGCTCCTAAATCTCCACTTACACATATTATATCTGTGGGTTTAGCGCCATTCCTGCGTATTGCTTTCCCTTTTTCTACATCTCCTAAGCATGTTACACTTATAACCAAGCCGGTAACGGACGCTGAGGTATCTCCTCCTACAAGGTCTACCCCGTAAATGCTGCATGCAAGGCGAATCCCTTCATAAATTGCTTCGATATGCTCTACTGTGAATCGACTGGAAATACCTAAGCTTACCGTTATCTGACGTGGGGTACCCCCCATAGCATAAATATCGCTGAAGTTCACAACCGCAGCTTTATACCCGAGATGTTTTAGAGGCACGTAACGGACATCAAAATGAACTCCTTCCAATAGGAGATCGGTCGTCACTAAGACATCTTTATCACCGTAGCTCATAATAGCGGCATCATCGCCAACTCCGAGAGTACTCGACTCATTACGTAATGGAAAATCTTTGGTCAACCTGTCGATCAATCCGAATTCCCCTAATTTTGATATTTCAGTCTGCTGTTCTGCCATAGAAAGAATCTTCTTATTTTTATAACTCTTAATACTCCCTGCGGGAATATGGGATAAAAAACACCCTTCCGATAATTTTAACAATCGGAAGGGTGTATTTTTTTGGAATTTACAGTTAATAAAGCTAAAGAGCGCCTACCATCTTCTTGATTAGGCCTGTCAGTAATGGCTGAGCCGTTACTGCGGCTTTCTGGACTTCTTCATGAGTCGGCACATCCTTTATGTCCTTACCTCCCAAATCTGTAATTACAGAAAGACCAAATACTTTCATTCCAGCGTGGTTGGCAACTATTACCTCAGGAACGGTACTCATACCTACAGCATCACCACCGATGATTCGGAAATATTCATATTCCGCCGGTGTCTCAAAAGTAGGACCAGCAGTGCCGACGTATACACCATGCATAAGTCTGAACCCTTCTTCTTCAGCTATATCGTCAGCCAACTTAATAAGAGAAGCGCTGTAGGCCTCCGTCATTGCTGGAAAACGGGTGCCAAGCTCATTGTAATTCTTGCCTCTGAGCGGATTTTCAGGGAATAGGTTGATATGATCCGTGATGACCATCACATCGCCCACTTTGAACTCCTTATTCATACCACCGGCAGCGTTACTTACAAACAGGGTCTCAACTCCAAGCTCCTTCATCACTCTTACCGGGAATGTCACCTGTTTCATATCATATCCTTCGTAATAGTGGAAGCGACCCTGCATGGCCATGATATATTTGCCTCCCAGATTTCCGAAAATGAGCTTTCCGGAATGACCTTCTACAGTAGATACCGGGAAATCCGGAATCTCCTCGTATGGTAAGGTGGCAACGATTTCTATATGGTTGACCAGATCCCCGAGTCCTGTTCCGAGGATGATGCCTATTTTGGGAAGCTCTGTGACCTTATTACGAATAAAGTCAGCACTGGCCTTGATCTTTTCAAGCATGTTCTCCATAGTTCTAAATCTTTATTGTTAGAATCGCGCAATCAGACTATTCGACTTCTTCATAGACTCAGCCCTTTATAGGCTAAGCCCGTCATATAACTCTGACTCAGCTATTATAATTTTTCCTTTCAATTAATTCTTTCAGGGTCTCTATAAAATCCTGGGAATTTAAACCGGAACTGACCATTTCCACATCAATAGGCACATAGAAAGTAAATGGTTTCAATTCCTTTGGATAATAGGGATTGTAAGCCAAACGGATAGCATCTTTCTCTGTAGTGATGATTATTTTATGGTCAGCCCTTATGGATTTAAACCGAGCCGAGATATCCTGTATATCCTTACGTGAGAAATCATGATGATCCGGGAAATGACAGATCTTGACACGGAAGGGATATTGGCGGAAATGCAATACGAAACTCCGAGGATTAGCTACCCCTGTAAGCAAGAGCGCTGCATCCCTGCTGGTAAAATTATCCAAATTCACATTGTAAGGATTATCGTCAGGGAAACAGGGTTGCAAGGGCGAATAAGCATAACGGCTGAAATAAAGCTTCTGGAAGCTCATCAAGTCCAGATGCTTTGCAACCAGACGGCAATCAAGAGGAGAAAGATTGTCAGGACATTTGGTCATTATGACGATATCCGCCCGGTTGGCCTGACGTGGGCTTTCGCGTAGTCGCCCTAAGGGCAGCAAAGTGTCCTGATAAAATGGCCGGCTATAATCTGATAAGAGGATGGATACCCGTGGTTTGACATATCGGTGCTGAAATGCATCGTCCAATAGTATAAGCTGCAAATCAGGGAAAAGACGCATCAGTTCCTTAATCCCTTCAGCACGTTTCTCGCATACCGCTACTTTAGCGCGGTAGCCATATTTCCTGTAGATTTGCATTGGTTCATCCCCGATCATATCCGGAGTACTATTGCTATTGGCCAATACAAAACCTTTGGTCTTACGCTTATAGCCTCGCGATAAGACCGCCATGTTATATTGACGGCTCAAATGCTCTACGATATATTCAACGTGAGGAGTCTTGCCGGTTCCTCCAACAGTGAGGTTTCCGACACTGACAACCGGGATCGGGAAAGTTTCTTCCTTAAGCATTCCGCTGTCAAACATCTTGTTCCTCACCCAGGTTCCGGCACCATAGGCCCAAGACAGGGGGGTCAAGGCATACTTGACCATCCTGTCTCTTGTCTTATTTTTATCGCTCTGACCCATAATTCACACTTCCCGGATTATCCGTCAATAATAATTTATACTTTGAGCTTAGAGTCTTACCTTAACTTCAAGTGCACGAGCCTGTACCGGTTTTCGGGAGATTACCTCTATACCTTTCTCTATAATCTCGCGCTCACTTTCGTGCGCCTTCATATAAGACTCAAGTGCCGTACCGATTCCAACCATATCAGCTAAAGGAATCATATCCCAGAATGAGGGTTCGAATTCGGGGTATACAGCTACGTCGTAATTATCTTTGAGATCGGCTTTCTCAGAGACCCATTTTACCGCATCTTGCAATCCGCCAAGTTGATCTACGAGACCTAATTTTTTTGCCGTCGCTCCATCCCAGACTCTTCCTTCAGCTATTCTCAGAACTTTAGCCAAAGGCATCTTGCGCCCTTTGGCTACTCGCTCTGTGAACTGTTTATAACCCCGTTCCACATATTTCTGCAGATCGGCTACCTTATTTTCATCTATGGGTTCAAGTACCGATGGGAAGGAAGACCGGGGATTAGTTACTACAGTCTGGGGATTAACGCCAATTTTTTCCAAGAGTCCGGTTGCATTCGGGAAGAGGCCGAAAATGCCAATGGATCCGGTAATGGTCATAGGATCGGCAAAAATACGATCTGCCTCACAAGAGATCCAATAACCACCCGAAGCAGCATAGTCTCCCATAGAGACTGCAAATGGTTTCCCTTTGGCTTTCAGCTCATTAAGCGCATTCCCAATCTGGTCACTTCCGAAAACGGAACCTCCGGGGGAATTAACTCTAAGCACCAGACCTTTCACATGATCATCCTCCGCTAATTTGGTGATGACCGGTACAAGCTTATTACAGTCTATGCCACCTCTGCCCCCTTCGGCTATCTCACCAGTGGCATAAAGAACGGCTATTTGCTTCTTACTACCGTAAGCCGCGCCCCAAGGTGTACCGTTCAGCATTTCACTTACAGTGACAAAACGCAGTTTTTCAGGATCCTGTCCGGATACCCGACCCAGAATTTTTTGCATTTCGGGTTTATAAACCAATCGGTCTACAAATTTACCTTTCACAACCTCCTCAGGAGGCAGAAGCGATACCATCCCTAAATTCATCAGGGAGTCTATTGCGCCTTTTTTTAATTTGCGGTTTTGTGTTATAGTCTCCTTTATGAAAGACCACATATTCCCGTATAAGGTGTCCAGCTGAGCTCGGGCAGGTCCAGACATCTCAGTGTTGATATAGGGTTCCACCGCCGACTTGAAAGTACCAACCTTGCAGACAGTAAATTTCACCCCCAGCTTATCGAACAATCCACGCAAGAAGAGTGAGGTACCTCCTACACCGTGCAGATCCAGTTGACCGGCCGGATTCAGAAAGAGGCTATCAGCGGCAGAAGCTACGAAATAATCACCTTGCGCGAGTCCGTCGCCGTAAGCATATACTTTCTTACCACTTTTCTTAAAATCAAGAACAGCATCAAGTAGTGCGTTCAAGGTTGCCGGAGCGGCACTAACCCCCTCACAATTAATATAGAGAACCTTGATGTTCTTGTTTACCTTGGCCTCGCTGATAGCTTTGATTATCATATTCAAGGCCATTGGACGTTCTACTTCGCCCTGAAGTAGCGAACCGGCGTTAATATTGCGGGGTTCCTCTGTCTCTACTATCTCTCCGGTAAGATCAAGTTTCAGGATGCTATTGCCCTTTATTCCAGAGGGAGCATCCGATGCCCCGAGACGAGCCGCGATACCTATACATATTAACACCACCGCAAAACCGAACAATGCTAATGCTATCCAGGCTCCTACAAAGGAGGACAGGGCGTTAAAAAAGAATCTCTTTAACATCTGATGTCAAGTAATTATTGTACGTTCCTCTTAAAATTAATCGTTATAAGACCCCCGGTGACTCATAAAAATTATGAGACACCGGGTCTTAGTTCCGTCTTATTTACCGGCTACTTCTTCGATCACTTTTTTGATATCCGCTGCTAATTTATCAGCTTTCTCCATATCAGATGCTTCGGAATAGATACGGATTATAGGTTCTGTATTGGATTTACGAAGGTGTACCCAGCAATCCTCAAAATCTATCTTGACACCATCTATATCCGTCACTTCTTCGGAAGCATAACGGTTCTTCATCTCTTTCAAGATTGCGTCTACATCAAGTTCCGGAGTAAGTTCAATCTTGTTCTTTGCGATTGCATACTGGGGATAGGTAGCTTTCAGCTCACTTACTTTCTTTCCTGTCTTGGCAAGGAGAGTCAGGAAGAGTGCCACACCTACCAATGCGTCACGACCATAATGCAGCTCCGGATAGATAACCCCACCGTTACCTTCGCCACCAATAACAGCTCCGGTCTCTTTCATCTTGGCTACAACGTTAACCTCCCCTACGGCAGCTGCCGAGTACTCACATCCGTGTTTACGGGTTACATCGCGTAAAGCACGGCTTGAGCTCAGATTGGAGACCGTAGAGCCGGGAGTCTGGCTCAATACATAATCTGCTACAGAGACTAATGTATATTCCTCTACGAACATCTCTCCATTCTCCATAACGATCGCAAGGCGGTCAACATCCGGATCAACTACGAATCCTACATCAGCGCGCCCCTCTTTCATGAGGTCAGCTATCTGACTTAGGTTCTCCGGTATCGGTTCCGGTGTATGGGCGAACTTACCGGTAGCTTCGCAGTTAAGTTCAATGATCTCCTTAACTCCTAATTCTTTAAGGAGCTGGGGAATTACAATACCGCCAACGGAATTTACAGCATCGACTGCTACGCGGAAATTGGCCTTACGGATAGCCTCAACGTCAACTAACTTCAGAGCTTTTACCATCTCGATATGGCGCATTCCCCAAGTATCGTTCTTATATTCCTTACCTAATTCCAATACTGGAGCGAAAGTAAAATTTTCACTTTCAGCCATTGCTATAACTTCCTTACCGGCCTTGTCAGTAAGGAATTCCCCTTTGCTGTCAAGGAGTTTGAGAGCGTTCCATTGTACCGGGTTGTGACTGGCGGTAATAATTATTCCACCGGCTGCGTTCTCACCTGTTACAGCTAATTCGGTGGTAGGGGTGGTTGCAAGCCCGATGTTGATCACGTCGATTCCCATGGCCATTAAAGTACCTACTACGAGATGACTTACCATCTCTCCGCTAAGGCGCGCATCCCGGCCAACTACAATCCTGCGTGGTTTCCCTTCGCTATGACGCAGGATATAATCTGCATAGGCGGCTGTAAACTTTACTATATCCACTCCTCCGAGACCATCTCCTGAACGGCCTCCGATGGTTCCCCTTATTCCCGATATTGATTTAATTAGTGACATTTGATTAATATTCCGGTTTCAAGTATTTTACATTCAAAGCGTAAGGAAGACATTCAGATTGATCTACTGAGAATCCCATATAGGATTTCAATACCAGATTCACCTCACTATGGTAATTCAGGTACTCCAATGGCAACTGGATACCTTTCCCGAATAAGGCTCCAGTAGTGTTAGAGGTGTTGCCATAAAGAAAATAGTAGTCGCTCAAAGTACCGTTTTGTTCGTTGGAATCTGAATCGGCCGCTCCTAACTCCCAAAGAGTCTTTATGTTCTTACGTGAGTATAGGAAATAAACCTTCTCTCCTTCTTTAACTTTATCTCCCTCTATACCCTTAGAAATAACCTGCATATAAACATACCCCTCATCGTCCATTCTATAATATGGCGCCTGCGGGCCTACCTCGAAATCATTATTGGCAGGTATATCATTGCATACACGGTGATTCGATAAATACCAATTCACCGCCTTCTCCTCGTTGCGCAGCATATCCGAATAACTTTCGGATTTGCTGCAACTTGACAATCCCGCTATGACAGCAATAGTCATTACAACGGAAGAACATGTCTTTACCAGAGGATTGGCTATATTTTTAATTTTCATATTCATTCAAGTGATCAGTAAAGGAGTCTATCCATCTTAAATTTCTAAAGTTTCCATCTTCTTAGGAAGATACCGATCATATTCGGGTAGGGCTTCCACTAAGAGTCTCCTACATTCCTCCAAGGAACCTTCAAACTCAGCTCCGGCAGCCATCCTATGGCCACCCCCTCCGAATAATTGCTCGCAGATCTCCGAAACCGGGAAATCCCTGATGGAGCGGGCTGAAACTTTTACGCAATCATCATCCTGACGCAGGAAAAAGGAATAAACTACTCCTCTTATCTCCAGAGGCTTATTTACTATTCCCTCTGTATCTCCCTTCTCATAATGAAATCTCTCAAGTTCCTCCTTGCCTAAAGTGATAATCGAGGCATGATGCTTTTGGAAAATCTCCATTTTTTCAGCTAAGGCATAAGATTCCAGCTTAAGGGACCAATAGCTTCTGGTCTCTAAGGCCTCTTTTACTATCTTAACCTTATCGACACCCTTCTCGAGGAGTTTCATCAGGATCTCATAAATATCCGGATTCTTAACATTCACCGCGAAATTACGGGTATCTGTCACCAACCCAGTCACCAGGCAAGTAGCGCAATCCAAGTTCATCTCCAGATAAAGGCCCATGGCAGTAAAAACGCGGAAGGCTACTTCGCAGGCGCTTGACATATCAGGATATGAGAATGTTATGTCTGCGAAATTATCCGGTTGCTGATGGTGGTCTATCATCACCTTAACTCCCTTTGCGGACTGAACTTTCTGTTCCAGGCGCCCTTGTCGGGAGGGCTTATTGAAATCCAAACAGATTATCATTTCGGCTTCCTCCAATACCCGCTCAATGTACTCATCATGCATGGTATTGATCGCTATTTCATGAAATCCTGGCAAAAAGGAAAGATTACGCGGGGGCTGATCCGGTACTATTACCGTAACATCCTTTCCGATTTGTTTAAGAAGATGCATGGTACCGAGCGAGCTGCCTATCGCATCGCCATCGGGACGCATATGGCATGTCACCGCTATTCTCGTAACCTTAGTCAGCGAGTCGGCGAACCTTTTTACTTCCTTATCGTCTATTAGCTTCTGCATATATAAGCCGGCGGTCATTACCATCCGATCTATTAGACCGCGGTCTCCGCCTTAAATTACAAAGTTATTTAATTTCCCATCTCTATCAAAATTTCTTTGTAATTTTGTAGCCGTTCAATTGGTTTATAGCCTACATTATGGGTTCGGAAAGCGGTTTTATCCCGTTTTTACCCCGATTTTCTCAGATGTGAGGCTTTTCTAAGTAGTCTTTTTTGAATTTCAATGAATACACGCGAACAGAAACTTGAGGCGTTCGGTCGCCTGCTTGATGTGCTTGATGAACTTCGGGTAAAATGCCCATGGGACCGCAAACAGACTTTTGATTCCTTACGGTCAAATACTATCGAAGAAACCTATGAGTTGACCTCTGCATTAGCGGCCCATGACCTTCCTAATATAAAAAAGGAGTTAGGAGACGTCTTGCTGCATGTGGCTTTCTATTCAAAGATAGCTTCCGAGACTGAGGATTTCGATATAGCTGACGTATGCAACGCTCTTTGCGATAAGCTGATCTTCCGCCATCCCCATGTCTTCGGTGATGTCAAGGCTGAAGATGCTTCTACCGTTTCTCAGAACTGGGAACAGATAAAACTGAAAGAGAAGGAAGGGAATAAAACTGTTCTGGGAGGAGTTCCCGACGCGCTTCCAGCATTGATCAAGGCAAACCGTATTCAGGAAAAGGTACGCAACGTAGGTTTTGATTGGGAAGAGAAGGATCAGGTATGGGAAAAGGTCAAGGAGGAACTCAACGAGACGGAACAGGAAATCAAGTCCGGCAACAAGGATGGGATGGAGGCTGAGTTCGGCGACCTCCTGTTTTCGGTTGTCAACGCTGCAAGGTTATATGGAGTGGATCCGGAGAATGCATTGGAGCGCACTAACCGTAAGTTTATCCGCCGGTTCAATTATCTTGAAAAGAAGGTAAAGGAGCAGAATAAAAATCTCAAGGAAATGACTCTCGCGGAAATGGATGAGATATGGAATGAGGCCAAGAAAGCAGAGTCTGAAAGCGAAGGGAAAGAGTAAAGAGGATGATTCTTTGTATTACCGAGAAACCAAACGTCGCCAAAGATATAGCTAGAATTTTAGGAGCGACTCAAACCCGCGATGGGTATATTGAGGGTCCGGAGTATTGTATAACCTGGACTTTCGGCCATCTTTGTACCCTTAAGGATCCTGCGGATTATACTTCTCATTGGCGTCATTGGTCGCTCGCTTCCCTCCCAATGATTCCTCCACGTTTCGGAATCAAAGTAAAGGATGACCCGCGAATCCAGCACCAGATGGATGTAATAACCGCCCTCTTGAAGAAAGCTGACAAGCTGATCAACTGTGGTGACCCGGGCCAAGAAGGAGAATTGATCCAGCGATGGGTGATGCAAAAGGCCGGTTGCAATATTCCGGTCGAGAGGCTTTGGACTGCGTCCCTAACTGATGAAGCACTTCGGGAAGGGTTTGCTCATTTGCGGCCAAACGAGGATCTGGAATCCCTTTATATGGCGGGACTATGCAGGGCTATCGGGGACTGGGTACTTGGTATCAATGCCACCCGTCTTTACACTCTTAAATATGGTACGGACCGGCAGATTCTTTCCGTAGGCAGAGTTCAAACCCCGACCTTGGCTTTGGTAGTAAACCGTCAGAAGGAAATCGAGAATTTTGTTCCTAAGATCACATGGGAGTTGCGCACTCAATACCGGGACACTACCTTTACCTCCACTTTGAAACCTTTTGAGGAGGAACAAAAAGGGTTGCCTGTCGTAGAGAAGCTTAAAGAATTTCCTTTAAGGGTAGTTGACCTGACCAAGAAGAAAGGTAAGGAAGGGTGCCCTAAGCTCTTTGACCTTACAGCTCTTCAGGTTGAAGCCAATAAAAAGTTCGGATACTCGGTAGAGTTGGTGCTGAAAACTGCGCAGTCTCTTTATGAGAAAAAGGTAACTACTTATCCGCGTGTTGATACTACCTATCTTACAGAAGATGTCCATAAGATAGCCCCCACTATCCTTAACGGTCTCTCTCAATATTCTTCGTTCTTGGAGCCTCTACGCGGTAAGCCTTTGAAAAAATCCAAAAAGATTTTCGATAATTCAAAGGTAACTGACCACCATGCCATAATTCCGACCGGCCAACCATTACCTCAGGGATTGACAGAAGTCGAACAGACTGTCTTTGATATGATAGCGCGACGGTTCATAGCAGCCTTCTATCCTGACTGCGAGTTTGAGCAGACAGTTGTGATGGCGAAGGTTGATGATATCCAATTCAAGGCCACCGGCAAAGTTATCGTCAATCCGGGGTGGAAGGTTCTGTTTCCCACTAAATCGAAAGGTGATCAGGCATCAGGCGAAACGGGGACTCTCCCTCATTTTACTGTCGGTGAAGAGGGTCCGCACACTCCATCGTTGGCTAAAAAGACAACCCAGCCTCCGAGTTATTATACTGAGGGGGATTTGGTAAAAGCTATGGAAACAGCGGGAGCTACAGTTGAGGATGAAGACCTTCGGGAGGCACTTAAAGCCAATGGGATTGGCAGACCGGCTACCCGTGATTCGATTATCAAAATCTTATATCAGCGAGGATACATTATCCAGGAAAGAAAGTCTTTGAGGGCTACTGAGGCGGGCATAGCGCTTATAAATGTGATTCATGAGGAATTGCTGAAAAGTGCCAAGCTGACCGGTATATGGGAGGCCAAGTTGCGCGAGATAGAACGAGGGGAATATTCAGCCGAGAAATTTATGGAGCAATTAAAGGCCATGATACATAAGGTGGTTTTATCAGTGCTTAAGGATAACTCCAACCGTACGATCCATGCTGAATATCAGACCAAGCAAGGAGAGAATGATAAAGAAGGGAAGCCGGCCGGGAAAACTGTAAAGAAGAAAACCACCCGAAAAGCAGCGGCTAAGAAAACTAAGGACGCAGATAAAACGTAGTTATTGTAAAGCTTAAGAATTGAACTAAGCTCCGTCTCATAAAATTAAGGAGAACTTAAATGGTGATTTTACAAATATCTATGAGTTTAGCGCTCCAATACACCCTTATCGGTATCATATTCCTTGCCATCATTCTTTGGATGGTTGTAAGAATGAGAAAAAGGATTAAGTCCGGGGGCGCCGGAGGATGCTGCGGTTGCGCGATCAAGGATTCCTGTAAGAAGCCTCAGCTCAAACAGGGAGCCAAAGATCAGACATGCAACGACCGGGTTTTCACCAATAATCAATAATCACCCCTAAATAACTCTCCTCAAGATAGAAGCAGTCCCCCGAGAAACCCCGGGGGACTGCTTTTTATGAGTTACGAAAATTAAGACCCCGTCTCATAAAATTAAAGAGGTACTGGGATCTTAGTTTTCTCTTAGAAAACTACTTTGAGAGTAGAAGCATTACCGTTAGCATCGGTTGCTTTTACAACATAGGCACCTGAGTTCAGACCTGTCTCCACTACTCCTGACTGGTTCTTAGCGCTGTATACGCAAGCGCCGGAGAGATCAAAGATCTCAAAGTTTGCGGCTACGCCACTAAGTATAACCTTGCCATGGCCCATTGACTTCAAGGCTATGCTACCCTTTGCTGAGATTGCACCGACACCGGAATTTAGACCAGTGAACAGGAAGGAATTGTAATCGAAATTATCATCCCAGAGGGAGGATACGCTACATGCGATCATAGACAGATCAGCTGAAGCACAAGGAGTGCCGGTAGCAAGTACATCCTCAATTATAACCTCGTTCCAGTCTTCATCATAGGATAGGATATCATGGACCATGTTCTCTTCCATCCAATCAGCGATTTCGGGATTGGCAGTCTTGAAGTAATCTACTAATAATATGAAATCATCATAACCGGGTTTATAGATATAGGCCTGAACCGGCATTGTCATGCCAAAGTAAGGGAGAGTGCCTCCTAACATTGATCCGTCATCGAAAACAGCTTCACAGGCCACAGCCTGGTCGGCCGGGAAACGGGTAGTTGT